>JBDTLP010000134.1:0-12219 GCA_039934735.1 Ferruginibacter sp.
TCGGTAATATTAAAACGTTGCGTTGTTTTTACTTTTTCAGGAAATACGATGCTGATGAGCATATTATTCAGATCTTCCAGGCTAATCCTGTTCTTCAATGAAAAATCCATGGGCGTATTGATCAGGGAAGTGTCCATATAATAACCTTTACCAATGAAATCATTTCTTTTTTCATACTTAGCCAGGTTGATTTGCATGGGTTGTTTATAAATTACCTGTTTTGGTGCGCCATAAAAATTAACGGGGTTTGTGTGCCTGTTCTCATCTTCATTCAGTTCAATTCCCATCCTGTTTAAAACCTGGGCACTTGAATATCCTTTGGCATTTAGTTCCTTATTAATGTATTCCTGGCCCAAAAATTCATACAAACGATTGAAAGCATTTTCATCACCCACCATCAACATTTCTTTAATGTATTGTCCAATCGAGGGCCTTCCATCAGGGGTATTGGGATCATTATATTGGGCGGTCTGACCGTCATACCCTGCTTCTGTAATCATGGTTGTATTCATGTTAACAGAAGGCAGTTTCAATTCATTTAATTTTTGCAAAGCGAGAACAGCAATTGGCAGGTTCATTGCAGCAGCCGGGTAAAAATAACGGGCATCCTTCTTATTGTAATAATATTGCTGAAATGCAGGTGTAGCATTGCTTCCAGAATTTATTTGGGTGTAAATAATTTGAACATTCCAACCAATATGGTGCAATGCAATACTGTCGAATTTGCCAGGATTATTTTTAAAAAGTTCCTCAAAAAAAGCATTGTTCTTTTCTGCCATAAGAGGCTTAACAGTAGTATCGGCTGCCATTGGTACACAGGGTATTTCAGCACGGGCACTGCAACACATTAAAATCATAATATAAAAAACGATTTTCATAAACTTTTTTCCACCGGCTACCATAGTCATCATTTGGCTGCAATTTGGGCTAAAATCTAAATATAACCACTATCTATCTTCAATCGGTTTTTCCCCTATCTTTGCACACTTGAAAAAAAATTAACTACTTAGCTAATAAAAGCACATTAACATGAAACTGAAAGGTTTAGTCTGGTTTTTCACTATTGCTTTGATCCTTATCTCTGTTTGGGAACTTTCTTACACCTGGGTGGTGCGTAGCTACGAAAGTACGGTACGTGAACAGGCTACCCGTATGGTAAAGTCAAAAATCGCTGGCTTATCAAAAGATGAAAGCGAGCCAATCATTAAAGCCAAAGTACAGCACATTCTTGATAGTACTAAAGACAAAGAGATTTACCCTCTTGTTGGTACTACATATCAAAAATGTAAAGAAAATGAATTGAACCTTGGTCTTGATCTGCAAGGTGGTATTAGCGTTACGATGGATGTAAGCCTGCAGGGTTTATTAAAATCGTTGAGCAATAATCCACATGAACCACTTTTATTAAAAGCAATTGCTGATGCAAATGCTGCTAAAAATAATAGTGAAGAAGACTATATCACTTTATTTACGGACGCTTTCATTAAGGCAAACGGAAAAGATAAATTATGGACCCTTTTTACTGGTCCTGGAAAAGATATAAAAGCCAATGATGCAGATAATACTGTTATTAGTAAGATCAGGAACGTTTCTAAAGATGCGATCCAGCAAACCTATAAGATCCTTGTTAAGCGTATTGATAAATTTGGTGTGGCTCAACCAAGCATCAATCTTGATGAGAACAAAGGTGTTATCAACGTAGAACTTGCTGGTATTACTGATCCTGAAAGGGTTCGTAAATTCCTTCAGTCATCTGCAAACCTGCAATTCTGGGAAACGTATCGTATTGACGAACTTAAAGATCCAATTGAGAAAGCGGATGCAAACCTGCACAATTATTTAAATGGAGTAATTGCCGGTGATACCCTTAAAGAAAAAGACAGTACATTAAAGAAAAAGAATGAAAATCCTTTTATAAGGATCATCAATCCAAATAACCCGCAACAGGATCAGCAAACAGGTAAAGTAGTTTATCCATCTTCGTTAGGTTATGTAGCATTACAGGATACAAGTTTACTCAATGAATATCTGAATAATGATGTTGTAAAAAAAGAATTACCTGCTAATCTGAAATTCCTTTTTGGTATTGAAGAAAAAGCTACAAAAGGTACTTCAAGGTTTTTTCCTTTATATGCGATAAAAACAATTTCTGGTTCTGATAAAGCGCCATTGGAAGGTGGAAGCGTTGAAGAAGCCAAAGCAGATTATGATGAGCTTGGCCGTCCTGCTATTAAAATGCAGATGAATACATCGGGCAGCAAAATATGGTCAAGACTAACGGAAAAGAATACTGGCCGCCCTATCGCCATCGCTTTGGATGATATTGTTTATAGTGCCCCAAATGTAAATGGCAAGATTGACGGAGGAAATTCTGAGATATCCGGAAGCTTTACTGCTGAAGAAGCACAGGATCTTGCAAATATTTTAAAATCAGGTAAGCTTGATGCACCTGCAAAAATTGTTGCAGAAACAGTTGTTGGACCAACATTGGGCGAAGAAGCAGTAAAAGGTGGAAAGATGGCATTCATCATTGCATTTGCTATCATCTTCATACTAATGCTGGTATATTATAATACTGGTGGCTGGGTTGCAAACATTGCTTTGATCCTGAACTTACTTTTCACAATCGGTGTACTTACTGCAATGGGCTTTACATTAACTGCAGCTGGTATTGCCGGTTTGGTACTTACCATCGGGCTTGCGGTTGATACGAACGTAATTATTTTTGAAAGAATAAAGGAAGAATTAACGAAAGGTAAATCCTATCCACAGGCAGTTAATGATGGTTATCGTCGTTCACTCGCTCCCGTTATAGATGCCCACGTTACTTCACTATTGACTGCGATCATACTTGTATATTTTGGGTTAGGACCTGTATTGGGTTTCGCAACTACTCAGATCATTGGTATCTTATTATCATTGTTCTGCGGTATCCTTGTATCAAGGTTGATCACAGACACATGGACGAAAAGACAACGTCACTTTAATTATTTCACAGGACTTTCAAAACGCATTTTCAAACATGCAAGCTTTAAATTCATTGAATACAGGAAAGTAGCATATGTTATTTCTGGTTTTGTATTGCTTGCAGGTATTGGTTCTTTCTTCTATGGTTTCCATGAAGGTGTGGAATTTAAAGGGGGCCGTAGCTATACAATCGCTTTTGATAAAAAAATAGAAGGCAACGACGCATTGAGAGATCAATTGAAAGCTTCATTGGGTGGAGACAATATCACATTAAAAACAGTTGGTAGTGAGTCACGCCTGCTTAATGTGACTACTGCATATATGAAAGGAGTTGACAATGCAGATACGGCTGTTGAAACAAAATTATACGAAGGCCTTAAAAAAGTATTGCCTGCAAACCTTAGCTTTAATGACTTCTCAAAAAAATCAATACAAAGTCGTACTACTGTTCAGCCAAGTATTTCTGATGATTTGAAAAATGGTGCGATTAGAGCAACCATCTTTGCGATGATCATTATCTTCCTTTATATCTTTATTCGCTTCCGTGACTGGAGATATTCTGCAGGAACAATCCTTACATTATTGCATGACGTACTTGTTACATTAGCTGTATTCTCATTCTTTAAAGACATCGTTCCTTTCCCACTGGAAATTGATCAGCACTTTATTGCTGCGATACTAACGGTAATCGGTTTCTCGATGAATGATACAGTAATCGTATTTGACAGGATCCGTGAATACAGCAGGGATATGAAGGGTGCAACTAAAACAAGCATCATCAACCGTGCGATCAATGATACGCTTAGCCGTACCGTTATGACATCATTCACTGTATTCGTTGTGTTGCTGATTCTTTTCATCTTCGGTGGTGAAGTAACACGTGGATTTGCATTTGCCATGTTGATAGGTGTTATCACTGGTACTTATTCTTCCATATTCGTAGGAGCACCAATCCTTGTTGACTTTGCAAAAGACAAGCCGCTTGGCGCAGCGAGTGAAGTTGTTGTGAAAAAAGCTTCTGAAAAAGCACCAGCGTTGTAAAAATGATTTTATTATTAATAGAAAATCCCATCTTTTTCGATGGGATTTTTTTATGGGAATAGGTTACTTATTGATTATGGTAGCTCTAAAATAAATGTTCAATATACAACGTACAATACTCAATGTTCAATGAAATACAATTCCGATGAGTATTGAATATTGTACGTTGTATATTGAACATTTATTTTAATGCATCTACCAGTAGAAATCCCCTGGTCACGTAAAAAGGAACAGCACTTAGAAAACAAATTCACAAAGCCAACAAATATTTAAAAGTTACACCGCGAAGCTGGTTCCGCATCCACACGTAGAACTTGCATTCGGATTTTTAAAAGTAAATCCACGTGAGTTCAAGCCGCCTTCCCAATTCACTTCCATACCTAACAGGTATATGCCATGTGATTTATCAATAAGAAATGAAATTCCATCGGCTTCAAATATTTCGTCATTGTCTTTCTTAGTATCAAAATCGAGGATATAAGTCATACCGCTGCATCCACCGCCTTTAACGCCTACCCTCAATAATTTTGCTGTGTCGAAGCTATCCTGGCTCATCAATCTTTTGACTTCCGTTACTGCACTTTCGGTAAAATTTATGGGCGATTTTATTGTTGTTTCCATAATTAGAACTTTTAATATTAATGAGTTGACATCTCGTCGGTTGACATCTCTTGAGATCTCACCCACCTCAATATCAACTCCATTGCAAATTTAACCTTAAAATCAAAACCTTATTTCCCAGCTATTTGCGAAAGGAGGAATTTGTTGCCGCATCTTGTTTATTTTTGCAGCTAAATAATTAAGATGACTCTACTGGAAGTTAATTTTCAATATATAGAAATAGCCGTAATGGTTATTTACTTTGCGATCATGGGTTTTGTTTTGGTTGAATTCAGAGGAATGAAAGAGCTCATCAAAGAGCGCCTGGACCTGAATAATGAAGGCCTGAAATTGAGAATGCAGGCACTGGAAAGGCTTACTTTGTTTTCTGAAAGAGCCGGACTTAAAAATATGATCGGCCGTGTAGAATCAATGCAAATGAGCGCTGCAAGCCTGCATGCTTCACTTATTAATACAATTAAATCAGAATATGAATATAATGTGAGCCAGCAGATCTATGTTAGTCCCGAAGTTTGGAATGCGGTTACAAGATTAAAAGATCAGAACATTTATATCATCAATCAATTGGCCGCTACCCTTCCCCATGAAGCCATTGCGATGGACCTTGGCAAACGCATATTAGAATACAGCATGGCCAATAATGCTGAATTAAATATGATCGTACTCGATGCTTTGCAATATGAAGCAAAACGGGTGTTGGCTTAATTCAATAATAGTTCTAAAATTGTTTTTATATTTATCAGGTTAATATGGCTACAAAAAAACTAACTACAGATTCTGATATTCCCGTAAAAGAAATTTATACTAAAGCTGATGTAAAAAATACGGACAACAGTTTACCGGGTGAATTTCCTTTTACAAGAGGTGTACAGGCTTCTATGTATCGTGGTAAACTTTGGACAATGAGGCAATATGCCGGTTTCTCCACAGCCGAAGAAAGCAACAAACGTTATCATTATTTATTGAACCAGGGCGTGAATGGGCTCAGCGTTGCCTTCGATCTTCCTACGCAAATTGGTTATGACAGTGATCATGCATTGGCAGAAGGTGAAGTAGGAAAAGTTGGCGTTGCTATTGACAGTCTTGAAGACATTGAAAAATTATTTGAAGGAATAAAACTGGAAGATGTTTCAACGTCCATGACGATCAATGCGACTGGTTTTATTTTACTGGCATTTTATGTAGCACTTGCAAAAAAACAAGGTGCCGATCTTACAAAGATCACTGGTACCATACAAAACGATATTTTAAAAGAATACGCTGCAAGAGGTACATATATCTATCCGCCAAAACCTTCTATGCGTATCATCACCGACATATTTGAATGGTGCAGTAAAGAAGTACCTAAGTGGAACACCATTTCCATTTCGGGTTACCATATCCGTGAGGCTGGTAGTACTGCTGTTCAGGAAATCGCATTTACACTCAGTAATGGAAAAGCCTATGTAAAAGCTGCCTTGGAAAAAGGACTTGATATCAATGTATTTGGCAAACGCCTCTCCTTCTTTTTCAACGCTCATAATAATTTATTTGAAGAAGTTGCAAAATTTCGTGCAGCAAGAAGAATGTGGTCGAAGATCATGACAGATCTTGGCGCTACAGATGAAAAAGCAATGATGCTCAGGTTTCATACGCAAACGGGCGGTAGCACACTTACGGCACAACAGCCATTGAATAATATCAGCCGCGTAACAATACAAACTTTATCTGCTGTGCTTGGTGGAACACAATCATTACACACTAACGGCTATGATGAAGCGCTTAGTCTTCCTACTGAAGAAGCTGCAAAGATCGCTTTGCGTACCCAACAGGTTGTTGCATTTGAAAGTGGCGCTGCTGACACAGCCGATCCACTCGCAGGAAGTTATTATGTAGAATATCTTACCTCCGAAGTTGAAAATGCAGCCTGGACATTGATTGAAACCATTGATGCTATGGGCGGAAGTGTCGCAGCAATTGAAGAAGGATTTATCCAAAATGAAATTGCTAAAAGTGCCTATGAATATCAAAAAAATATCGAGAACGAATCAAAGGTAATTGTTGGCGTAAATAAATTTTTATCTGAAGATGCCAATAAAATTCCCGGTTTCAAAATTGACGACAGTATCCGCGTAATGCAATCAGATAAATTAAAAGCATTGAGAGCAAAGAGAGATCATATTGCAGCAACTGAATGTTTAAATAAAATTTCCGCTGCAGCAAAAACAGATGAGAACCTGATGCCATTGGTACTTGATGCAGTAGAACATTATTGTACACTGGGTGAAATTGCAGATACTTTACGTTTAGTCTTCGGTGAATATAAATAAATACATGATGTCAGTAATCAGATATCAGCAATCAGCCAATACATTTAATTTGTATTTTTAAGCTGATGTCTGATAGCTGATTGCTGATATCCCAAAACTATAAATATGAAAAAGATTTTTCCAATCATTACAGTATTTTTATTAGCAGGCACCATCAGCCATGCTCAAAATTTAATGACGCCGGAATTGCTATGGAAGCTAGGAAGAGTATCGGCCCTCGGCATTTCCAAAGATGGAAAATATGTAGTGTATAACGTAAGTACGCCGAATGTGGAAGTAAATAAAAGTTCTTCGAAGAAATACATGGTATCGTTGCAGGATGGTACAACAACAGAAATTACCAATGCAGATAGCCTTTTAAAAAATACGAAGATCTCGGCTGATGGAAAATATCTGATCAGTGATGATGAAGTAAAAGTGAATAAAGTTTTCGGCAGTGATCTTTATCCTGAATTAAGCAAATCAAATGTGCAGGTTTATGATAACCTTGCTTATCGTCATTGGGATACATGGGAAGACGGAAAATTTAGTCATGTATTTTTAACTGAAGTTGATAATCCTTCTTCTAAAAAAGATTTGTTGGAAGGAACCGCATTTGATTGCCCGACAAAACCATTTGGTGGTGATGAAGATTATGTGTGGAGTGCTGATGGAAAGCAAGTCGTGTATGTAACAAAAAAGAAAAGCGGTACTGCTTATGCGATTAGTACAAATACTGATCTTTATGCTTATGATATTGCTAACGGCAGTACAACTGATATCACAGAAGATAATAAAGGATACGATATCAATCCTGCTTTCAGCAAACACAATCAACTTGCATGGCTGAGTATGAAGCGTGATGGTTACGAAGCAGACAAACAGGATATCATCATTGGCATTGGTAATATTAATAAAGGCAGTTTGGTAAAAGTGAACCTTACAGAAGAACGTGATGATATTCATGTAGAATCTTTTGCCTGGGGAAATGAAGAAAATACAATTTATTTCACTGCGCCCTTAGATGGAACCCTTCAACTGTTCCAGGTAAACTTTACCAATGATCTGAATGCTACTCCAACTATTAAACAAATTACAAAAGGAGATTTTGATATCACTGGCATCATTGGACAGGTGGGCAATACACTTGCAGTAACACGAACCGACATGAACCATGCAGCAGAAATTTATACAGTAAATATTCCCAATGGACAGGTGAAACAACTTACTCACGTGAATGATCAAACGTATGCTTCCCTAAAAATGAGCAAGACCGAACGTCGAATGGTAAAAACAACCGATGGAAAAGATATGCTGGTTTGGGTGATCTATCCTCCTGATTTTGATGCAACAAAAAAATACCCAACATTGCTGTATTGTCAGGGTGGGCCACAATCTCCACTCACCCAATTTTATTCTTTTCGTTGGAATTTTCAATTGATGGCTGCCAATGGTTATATCGTTGTTGCCCCTAACCGTAGAGGTATGCCAGGCCACGGAACAAAATGGAATGAAGACATCAGTAAAGATTGGGGTGGCCAGGTAATGAAAGATTACATGAGTGCGATTGATGATGTAAGCAAAGAAAATTATGTTGATAAGAACAGGCTTGGTTGCATCGGAGCAAGTTATGGTGGCTACTCTGTTTATTATCTTGCAGGCAATCACAATAATAAATTTAAAACATTCATTGCCCACGATGGTGTATTTGATCTGAGAAGCATGTATGGAACAACTGAAGAACTTTGGTTTGTGAACTGGGATTTCGGTGGCCCCTATTGGGATAAATCAAATGTTGCTGTTCAAAATGCATTGGCAAAATTCAATCCCATCAATTTCGTTGATAAATGGAATACGCCTATTTTAATTTTCCAGGGCGGAAAAGATTATCGTGTTCCTATCGAACAGGGACTACAGGCATTTACTGCTGCACAATTAAAAGGAATAAAAAGCAAACTTGTTTATTTGCCAGATGAAAATCATTGGGTGCTGAATGCACAGAATGCGTTGGTGTGGCAGCATGAGTTTTACAAATGGCTGGGGGAAACTTTGAAATAAGAAATTAGAAATGTAAAATAAGGAATAAGAAAGTTGCTTTCGTACGAATTTGAACTTTCTTATTCCTTATTAATTATTTCTTATTCCTTATTTGATTTTTTTATTTTTAACTCAGAGACATAACTTCCAAAATGAAAATAACCATCTACCTCTCCATTCTCTTACTTAGCATCAGTTCATCTTCTAACGCACAAAAACAACCAGCCAAAGCAAATCCAAATGATGCACGCATAGAAGCACTGCTCTCAAAAATGACATTGGAAGAAAAAGTTTTATTGCTGGGTGGCGATTCTACCGGTTTTAATAGTTGCGGAATTCCACGCCTTGGCATTCCTCCTATTAAGATGAGTGATGGCCCTGTTGGTGTGCGTACAGGAAATGCAACTGCTTATCCTGTGTCAATCAACTTAGCTTCATCATGGGATACTGCATTGGCAAAACGTTACGGCATTGCATTGGGAGAAGAAACAAAAGCAAAAGGCAAAACCTGTATTCTTGGTCCCTGCGTTGGCATCCACCGCTACCCGTTAGGTGGACGTAATTTTGAAAGTTTTGGTGAAGATCCTTTTCTAACTTCCAGGCTTGTTGTGAACTATATCAAGGGTGTACAGGATCAACATGTGATCGCAACTGTAAAACATTTTGCCTGCAATGACCAGGAATGGGAAAGAAACAATTACAATGTTATTGTTGATGAACGCAGCCTTCATGAAATTCATTTGGCGCCATTTGAAGCTGCAGTAAAAGATGGAAATGTATGGGCACTAATGACTGCTTACAATATCGTTAATGGCCAGCATTGCAGCGAGAACAAACAATTGGTAAATGATATATTAAAAGGAGAATGGGGTTTCAAAGGATTGGTAATGTCTGATTGGGTTTCTGTTTATAGTGCAGTAAATGCTGCCAATAACGGGCTTGATATAGAAATGCCAAGCCCAATGTGGATGAAAGATTCATTGCTTGTTGCAATTAAAGCAGGTAAAGTATCAGAAGAAGTGATCAATGATAAAGTTCGTCGTCACTTACGCGTACGAATAGAAGCCGGGTATATGGACAACCCAATGCCAATAGAAGATCAGAAAGCCGTTGAAACAGATGCGCATCGCAAACTTGCGCAGGAAATGGCAGAGAAGAGTATTGTGCTTGTTAAAAACGAAGGCATATTGCCTTTAAAAACGGATAAGATCAAAAGCATTGCAATCATCGGCCCTTCTGCAAAAACAACTCGTGCAGGTGGCGGCGGTAGTTCAACTGTTTCTCCGTGGGAAACAGTGAGTCCTTATGAAGGAATTACACGAGTGATTGGAAGCACGGTTTCTTTTTCGTATGCAGAAGGCTCACACATAGATCCATTCATACCTGCGATATTGCCCGGCAAATACTTATTGGCGCCCGATGGAAGAACGCAGGGATTGCAGGGAGCATTTTATGATAACAGTACCTGGAAAGGTAAACCTGTTCTTACAAGAATAGATTCAGCAATTAATTTTGATTATGGTTCCGGAAGTCCTGATCCAACAATACCCAAAGATAATTTCAGTATTCGCTGGACAGGAAAAATAATTGGTCCGGCAACGGGCAGAGTTAAACTGGCTTTAGGCAGCGATGATGGTTCATTTTTATATATCAACAACAGGTTGATCATTGACAATGGTGGTGACCATGGTGAATCATATGCATTTGGTGAATTTGAAATGGAGAAAGATAAATTGTATGATATCCGCATTGACTTTTTTGAACACGGTGGCGGTGCTTCCGTAAAACTCGGATGGCAGGATCCTTCCGAAAAAAATGTCCAGCCAACTTTTGACAAGGCTGTTGCGCTTGCTAAAAAATCAGATGTTGCCATTGTGTGTGTGGGTAATACCGGAGACTATGAACACGAAGGTGCAGACATTACTGATTTCAAAATGCCAGGCGACCAGGATTCATTGGTTGAAGCAATTGCCAATGTAAATCCAAATACAATTGTTGTTCTATATGGAGGAAATTCCATTCTAATGAAAAACTGGATCAACAAAGTAAAAGCGATTATCGTTGCGGGTTATCCGGGACAGGAAGGAGGCATGGCACTTGCAAATATTTTAACAGGTAAAGTAAATCCATCAGGCAAACTCCCCTACTCTTATGTACAGGATTGTAGTCAAACTCCTGGTTGTTTCGGTTACAAAAACCCTGATCTGAAAATTCGTTATGATGAAGGTGTATTTGTTGGCTATCGTTATTACGAAAAGAATAATATTAAACCACTCTATCCTTTTGGTTTCGGATTATCCTATACAAATTTTGAATTCAGCAATTTGCAACTGGTAAAACAAACAGGAAATAAAGTAACTGTAAAAGTAGATATAAAAAATACAGGCTCAGTAGAAGGTGAAGAAGTTGCACAGGTTTATGTAAATGAAACCAAATGTTCTATTGATCGCCCTATTAAAGAATTAAAAGCTTTTACAAAAGTTAAGTTAGCGCCTGGTGAAACTAAAACGGTCACAATGATATTGGATGAACGTGCGTTTCAATTCTGGCACCCAGTAAAAAAATCATGGACGCTTGAAGCTGGTGAGTTTAATATTCTTGTTGGAAATTCTTCTGAAGATATAAAGTTGAAGAAAGCAGTTACGCTGTAAATAAGAAATAAAAAACATAAAATAAGGAATAAGAAAGTGCGCTTCGTACTGAATTCATACTTTCTTATTCCTTATTTCTAATTTCTTATTCCTTATTGCTAATGAGCAAAATCCGCTTCAAAATTCCCCTTAATCCTTTCTATCGAAGGATTGAAGTAGCCAAATTTCAGATCAGGAAATTCTTCCCGGATCAGTTCCATCATTTGTTTTACGCCCATACAATCGCCTGTATCTGCCACATCAATTTTTTCAAGATACCAATCAGGATCAATATTAAAATTTCTCCATTGGATCATGCACAAACCTGTTTCACGAATGAGTAAGCGTAAAGCTTCATATTCTTCAATGCTATCAGTCATGCCCGGAAAAACAAAATAGTTGATACTTGTCCATACCCCATAACTGCGTGCAACTTTTAAACTTTCAATCAAATCAGCAAACACATAATTATTCGGTTTGTAATAAGGCGTATAAATATGTTCCCTTGCAGAATTGGTACTTACACGCATGCTGTTTAAACCTGCTTCACACAAAACTTTTACTGCATCTGGTTTGCTTCCGTTTGTATTGATATTGATACTACCCCTCTTTGTATGTTTTCTTATTTCAATAAT
>JBDTLP010000135.1:0-11747 GCA_039934735.1 Ferruginibacter sp.
AAAGCAATCTCAAATGCACGTCTGTTAGCCATTGCGTTCAGTTTAAAGGAGTGCAAAAGTAATGTAAAATTATGAATTATGAATTATGAATGAAGCCTTTTTTCCTAAAAGAGGCTGATTTAAGCGGCATTAACTATTTTTAGGTGTAT
Source organism: Ferruginibacter sp. (assembly GCA_039934735.1). Lineage (GTDB taxonomy): Bacteria > Bacteroidota > Bacteroidia > Chitinophagales > Chitinophagaceae > Ferruginibacter. Next base: position 150 of record JBDTLP010000135.1, read on the forward strand.
GAAGCTACAAAGGAAGGGGATTATTGCCATTTTTTTAGTGATTATCTGCGTGATTATCCATCTTTATAGCAATAATGAAATGAGGGTTGAAAACGGGTACAGCAGCCATTTTTCATCCTGGTTTTCCGAAATTTTGAGATATTGTTTTGGCTGGATTCCCGTAAGCATTGGTGATTTTTTATATGGGTTGCTGGTATTTTGGTTGATATGGAAATTATTTCGGTTTTTGGGCCGCATGTTCAGAAAGGGCAAAGTGCCTTCCAGGAAAAAGTACTTTATGGGAGCCTGCCTTAAAGCGGTACTGTTTTGTAGCAGCATCTATATCATCTTCAATATTTTCTGGGGAATCAATTACAATCGTAAAGGAATTGCCTGGCAAATTGGATTGAAGATGGATAAATACAGCAAAGAAGATCTTGAACATATCAATTGTGTTTTGGTCGATAAAATAAACGAATCAAAAAAGGTATTGATTGCAGATCGGGTACAATATCCTTCTAATAAAGAATTATACGCAATGGTTTCAGATGCATATAAAAAAGTATCAGTTCAATATTCATTTTTGGAATACCATCCTTCATCAATTAAAACATCTATGTGGGGTTGGTTGGGAAATTATACCGGATTTACCGGCTACTATAATCCATTTACAGGTGAAGCGCAATTGAACACAACGGTTCCTGAATTTTTGCATCCATTTATTGCTTGTCATGAAACAGCTCACCAGCTCGGGTATTCGAAAGAAATGGAAGCGAATTTTGTGGGATACCTGGCAGCAAGTTCATCTTCCAGTCAATTATTTCATTACTCCGTGTACCTGGATCTTTTTGTATATGCCAACAGGAATTTATTTTTTATTGATTCCACAAGTTCAAAATTATACAGGAAAGATCTCGATCCTGCTGTAGTAAAAGATCTTAAAGATTGGTTTGAATTCAACCGCAAACATCAAAGCCCGATAGAGCCAGTTGTAAGATGGATCTACGGAAAATATCTGGAAAGTAACAGTCAGCCACAGGGGCTTTTAAGTTATGATGAAGTGACAGCGTTTATTATTTCTTATTATAAGAAATTTGGAAGAATATAAGTTCAATAGGTTTAAGAAGTTTAAAATGTTTAATAGGTTCATTAGCTTTTAAACTTATTGAACTTCTTAAACCTTATAAAAATTTGGCAGGGTTTAGGTAAACATTTATATAAACAATTTTACTTTTTCCTTGTTAAACGATGTGTATGAAATTGTCTGTAAAACTTATTATTTCTATTGCAGTTCCACTTATTATTGGATCTATCGCGGGTTTTTTTACTGTTCAGTCGGTAAATGGTTGGTTCACGACTATCCATAAACCGTCTTTCAACCCACCCAATTGGATATTTGCTCCTGTATGGACCACGCTTTATATCCTGATGGGCATTGCTTTCTACTTAGTTTGGAAAAGCAACGCAGAGCCTAATGTAAAAAAAGTTGCCATCATTTTTTATTCGATTCAACTTGTATTGAATTTTTTATGGTCATTTATTTTCTTTGTATATCATCAACCCGGATGGGCATTGGCTGACATCATTTTCCTGCTGGCAATGATCTTATTAACTACTTTATGGTTTGAAAGAATTTCAGTTGCAGCCGCATGGTTAATGGCACCCTATATATGTTGGGTAAGTTTTGCCACAGTTTTGAATTATTATATATGGAAATTGAATTAGGATTGAAGTAATCTGAAAGATTACTTTTCTTATTGCCGTTAGCTGAAGCCAACGGCAATAAATGGCTTTGTAATAAAACGGTTTTTTTCTAATCAATTGCAGGAAAGCGGACTGTCGTGATTAATAAGAAAATGCATTTATCACTTGCCGTTGACTTTAGTCAACGGCATTTTAATTAATTGCAGAAAGAAACTGATTCACTTCCCTAAAGAATTCCTCAGGTGCATCAAGCCAACCATAGTGACTGCTTTTATCAAGTAAAACAACTTTTGAATTTTTTAAAACTTCATGTGCTTTCAAAGCAGTTTTTTCTTTAATGATGTCTTCTTTTCCTTGTATAATCAGAACAGGTTTTTTAAAGTCAGCCAATTTTTTACTGCAATCAAATTTTGTTTTTTGCATATCGCTCCATATCAAGCCATTCAAAGTCGCATTGCCTTGTGTAAGCCGCTCGGCGATCATAGGAATATTTTTTTTGCTATTTACATAAGCAGGCGCAAGTGCCATCCCTCTTTTTAATCTTGTTGCATGACTGGTATCGCCATCGCTGATCTTCGTTGTCCAGTAACTTACTTCTTTATATTGTTCTGTTGTTAATCTTCCATTGATGCTTTCCTCTACATAAGTAAGTAAATCAAGATCAATTCCGCCTGATGAGGAAAGTATCAGCGCATCAATACTTTTCGGGTACACGGTAGCGTAATAAGAAGCAAGCATGCCACCAAATGAATGGCCGAAGACGATCCAGTTTTTTATTTTCAAATGTTTTCTTAATACTTCTATATCTTCTGCCATTAGCTTCATGGTAATGGAGGAAGTATCTATTTTATCCAAGGTTGATAGTCCTGTTCCCCGCTGATCGTAAATGATCGTTTGATTATTTGCTGATAATCTTCTTGCAAGATCTGCAAATCCATTGCTGTTCATACCTGGTCCGCCATTGATGATAAGGATTGGTTTACCGGTGCCGAATACATGATAATATATTTTTGCATTGCCGTTGTTGGTAGTGCCTTCTGTTTGTGCAGAAACTTGAAATGAAGCCATACAAAAAAAAAGTAAGCAGGTAAGTCTTGTCATGATTTTTTTATTAAATCAAAAGAAAGGAATTTTATTGGAGAGATAGAACCGTTTGTAAAATAAAATAAAGGGACAATTTTTACCATTGCTATTTAACCGTCGAAAGGTTTGGTTTAAAAACTATTCTTCCACATCATACTTTCAACAGGTTTATTTGGTTGCCCGCTATATTTTGCATTTTTCTTTTGATTGTATTTTACCAATATCTCACCGTCAACAGGAAAATAAATAAGCTGGCCGATAGGCATTCCTTTATAAACCCTTACAGGTTGCTTTACAGAAATTTCCAACGTCCAGTTGCCGCAAAAACCAACATCGCCTTTACCGGCTGTTGCGTGGATATCAATACCCAGGCGGCCCGTAGATGATTTTCCTTCAAGAAAGGGCACATGGGCATGCGTTTCTGTGTATTCTTCAGTTACACCCAGGTAAAACATATGAGGCAATAACAAGATGCCTTCATCTGGTATTTCAAAATGTTTGATGGTATTGTGCTTTTTTGCATCCAATTCTGCATGCTCGTAGGTAGCAAGATGTTTACCCAAATGCACGTCATAACTGTTACTGCCAAGGCATTCACGGTCATAAGGTTCAATCTTAATGGTTCCTTTTTCTATTTCTTCCAGTATTCTTTGATCACTTAATATCATTTGTAATTGCGTTATTCGTTATTTTGTAAAAGTAATTTTTTCAATTTTCAATTTTCAATTTTCAATTGACATATGCCTTTGGTTTATCAACAAAATATCAACGAGGCCACAAAATTAGCGGTTTGGCATATTGCTGAAGAAGAAGTTTTTTTTTTGAAGCGGGTATCACTGCAAAAAGAAATCACGCATCCACACAAACGACTGCAGCATCTTGCCGGCCGTTACCTGCTTACAGAACTGTTTGATAATTTTCCATTGGAACTGATCCAGATCGCTGATACAAAAAAACCTTTTCTTCCAAATGAAGCGTATCATTTTTCCATATCGCATTGCGGAGATTATGCTGCGGTTATTGTTAGTTCAGCAAACAGGGTAGGAACCGATATCGAGATTGTGTCTGAGAAAGTGGGGAGGATTAGAGATAAATTTTTAACTGCTGGTGAACAGGAGCTCGTTGAAGAAATATTCAATATTCAACGTACGATGTTCAATGTTCAATCAATATCTCATGTTCAATTGATCACGCTTTGTTGGAGCATTAAGGAAGCGATGTTTAAATGGTATGGTTTGGGTAAGGTTGATTTTAAAGAACACTTACGAATTGATAAAATAGATGTTGATAAGAATGAATTTATTGCACACTGTATTTTTAAAAAAGATACTTCAATAAATATTATTGTAAAAGCATTGATGTTTAGCAACAATGTTTTAACGTGGACGGTCACATGATTTACTCCCTTACCTCTTTTCAAAACCTCTTTTACCTCTGTGGTAAAAATAAACTTTCTTTTAGTATAGAGCTTTCATTTTACCACAGAGTTGAAGGAGTTGAATGCATGGAGTTTAAAGGAGTTTTACTTTTTTATTCCTTATTAATTATTTCTTATTATTTATTTCCACGGTCCACTCACTACCGCTATATACATGATGCACATTAGAAAAACTTCCCTGGTTCAATGCAAATGATAACTGTAATAAACTATTTAGATAGGCGAGAGGTTTGCCTTTTGCAACTGCACCAAACGTTGCCGTGTATGGCATATCAGCTTCGTATGCTTTTATTTTATTGTGATAAATAACTACATGCAATATATCTCCAATCTTTAATCCAAGCTGGCCGAAAAGATCATCAGGAATATTCGTCCATATATTTCCGTATTGTATATCTAAAATAGAAATCGTTCCTTTTATTTTTTTATTTTCAATCGTTGCTTTTTGATATTCAATACTTACAACTTTGTTTTCTAATAATGGGCCAACCTGTTCAAAGCTGATGGCGCCTGAAGCAAGTCTTGCACCTGTATAAGCATACACATCTCTTCCATGAAATGTATAGGATTTTTCAGAACCACTTCTGCGATTCACTTTTTCATCAATTTCTCTTACTTCAGCAATACCTTCTGATTGTGCAATCAATGTAAGTGTTCCATTATCAGGTGTTACAATAAAATGTCCTTTATTTGTTTTTAAAACGACTGATTTACGATTTGTTCCTACACCGGGATCAACAACAGAAACAAACACAGTACCTGAAGGCCAGTAGGGAACTGTTTGCTCAAGACGATATGACGCTTCCCAAATATTATATGCAGGAATTTCATGTGTAAGGTCAAATAATTTGAGACTGGAATCTACACCCATGGCAACGCCTTTCATGGCAGATACAGCTCCATCTTTCAATCCAAAATCAGATTGAAATACAACGATCTTGTTTTGTGAAAAAGAAGAAATGCTTATCAATAAAAAGGAAACTGCAAAAAGGAAATAACTAAAATATTTTTTCATCATAATTGATTTAAGAGTTACCAAAAATACAAAAGGTTTAAGAAGTATAAACCTCTTAAACCTTTTGAACTTTTTTTGCGGTTGGTGTTGACACCAACCGCGGCGGTTATCCGTGGCCGGTGTCAACACCGGCCACTTCCGTTTTATTAAAAGTTAAGAGCGATCTTACCAAATAACCTGCGGCCATTGAATCCCATTTGAACAGAATCCCATGGTCCACCTGATTCATTATCACTGCTATATCCTTTTGCTTGTTGGTTTACACCAAGGTTAGGATGTATATTAAAAATATTGTCAGCACCGAAAAAAACAGTGAATTGTTTAGCAATCTTATAAGATACAAATGCGTCTGTAGTTATTTTAGCATTATAGTTAAAATGCTCTGGTACCAATGAACCATCTATATCATTTGGTACCTGGGGATCTATACCAGTGCTATTTGGGTTAACATCTGTAGAAACTCCAAATCCAAGTAATGTGATCTTGCCCCAATAATTAATGTGAGTGCCAATGCCAAATCTCTTATGATCAAACTCAAGGCTTAAGCTGACTTTTTGTTTTGGCGCTGAAGCCTTCAGGAAGGCAACTTCCCTGTCGCTATAAAATGTTTTTTGATTTATAACTGTTCCATTTAATGCAGAAGGAACATGTATTGCATCAAGTTTCATGTCCTGGATATTACCTGCAAGTAAAGCTGTGAATTTATTTTTGTTCCATTTTTTTGTATAATCAATTACGACATCAACACCATAATTAGTTGTGTTAACAGCATTGGCAAAAAATTGTACTGTTGCAACGCTATCAGGTATCAAATCACGAAAGGCTTGCGGCAATGTTGCATCATCCCTGCTAAATAAACCTGACAACACAATCCTGTCTTTTACTTTTACCATATAGCCATCAACGGTAACCGTTAGTCCCTGTATTGGTTTCCACGAAAAACCTACACTTGCGTTTAAAGATTTTTCCTGTTTCAGGTTAGAGATGCCTGCTGCTTTTGAAATGGCACTTCCGTTACGTGCAATAAGCGACTGAACAAGTTCATTATTACTAAATGAAGTAAGTGTGTTACTAAAGTTAATTTGTTGAAGTGAAGGAGCCCTAAAACCAGTGCTAACAGATCCACGAACATTAAAGTTCCTGGCGATCTTATAGCGGGTTGCAAATTTATATGTTGCAACAGATCCGAAATCGGTATAATTTTCAAAACGAACGGCTCCATCAACCAACCATTTTTTTGTTACGTTTAATTCTCCGTCAACATATAAAGCAAAATTGCTGCGGTTTGCTGTAATAACATCATGCGGACTGAAGCCTGGAAACCCTTGTGATCCAGTTGCAGGTGTTGCAGAATCTCCGGTGTTTTGATAATAGATATTGTGCTTGGTGTAGCTGTCATACGAACCAAATTCTCCTTTATAAATTGAATAACGCTCATACCTGTATTCAGCACCCAGACCAAGATTAAAACCACTGGCAATATTTGCAAATGATTTACTAAAATCAAGATTGGCAGTATTCTGTATGAAATTAAAACCACCATCATCAAAATGGATTTGAGGAGGGGTGTTATTAACAGTGATCAATGATGCATTGAATGTTTTATCACCATAATAATGAAAATCATTTTTTCCGAAAGTATTGCTCAGGTCCCAATTCCATCCTTTAGCGATGCCCTTTACGCCTGTCGCCAAAGAGATATCCTGGATATGCGTTTGGATATGTGGGTTATAATAGATTTCACCATCGGTTGTTTTGTGCATAATTTCCGGATCAAATATTGTTGCACCATTCGCATCCACAGGGAAGCGATTAGGGTTCGAACTTAAATTTCTCGTATATGCGTAGGCGTCAGATGCTTTATAATTATATCCTCCAAAAGAATAGAAAGAAGTACTTCCTTTTTTACAAAGAGGAACTTCCATATTAAACATAGCACCTCCTGTTTTTACAGATCCGTCTCCAAAAGCCCTGCGGCTTGTATTTATATAAGGCAGCGCATTCCTGTCATGCTGCCAGTTTGCAGTATCAACCTGCCTGAAAGTTTTTGCCTGGGTAAGAAAATCCAATGAGTAATTAAAAAAACCGCCTCTTTTACCAATAGAAAAACCATGGTTTAGAGATGCATTAAATGTACCTCCATCGATTGGATGGCTATAATAATATTGATTTGAGTTTTTAAATTGGTAAGAAGAATTGAACTTGTCATCATAGTAACCACTCCATCCACCATTAATACTTAAGTGATTCACATCTTTCTTAAGAATAATATTAATTACGCCGGCTATCGCATCCGATCCGTATTGAGCCGAAGCACCATCACGCAAAATTTCAAGCCTGTCAACAGAAGCTTCCGGGAAAGAATTTAAATCAGCACCAGAGGCACCTCTTCCTCTTGTTCCAAATAAAGCAACAAAAGCAGTTGTGTGGCGTCTTTTACCATTGATCAAAACCAGCGTTTGATCAGGACCAAGTCCTCTCAATGTACCCAGGTCCATATGATCAGCACCATCAGCACCACTTTGTTTATTATAATTAAAAGAAGGAGCAGCCATATTTAAAACAGAAGTAAGATCTGTTTTGGCAGTAGGTAAACCAACCTGGTTTACTTTAATAACGTCTACGGGTACTGCAGTTTCTGTTTTAGCTCTTGGAGCTCCTCTTGAACCAAGTACAACAACATCTCCAAGGTCAAGTGAGGAAGGTTCCAGTGCTACAGAAATATCTGTTCCTGTACCAAGTGTTACCAACTTTGCGCTATAGCCAATGCTGGTAATTTCTAATACATCTTTTTCTTTTGCTTGTATCTTTAAAATACCATCACTGTTAGAAGTTGCACCTTTCCTGGTAGATTTTACAGTTGCAGATGCATTTGAAATGGCGTTTCCTGTTTTTGAATCCGTTACTTTAACGGTGTAGGTTTGTTGCGCAAAGATCAGGGTGCTACTTATAAGCATGCCCAATAATAGTATCGTCTTTCTCATAATGTTCTTTGTTTGGTTAAGTTAAAAGGCTCCAAAGTAATTGGCGAAATTAAGGGATATTGGTTTATAGATGAAAAAAAGCTGCAAGCTGTTAGCTATAAGCTGCAAGCTGTTAGCTATAAGTGATTTATTCATTTTGGAAGCGTCGTATAAAAATTAAAACTTATGAATTTTAAGGAACTGAGGTTATGATTTCAAAATAGAATTCTCTGCTATATATTTATAAACCCGCGAATTTAAGATTCAACTTACAGCTAATAGCTTATGGCTTATAGCTGCTTTCTTGCAGGATCCTGGTTTAGCAAGTCCCTTATTGTTTCATAAAGTTCAGGATAATCGCTCCTTAATCTCATTGGTTTTTCAAAGAAGATCTCAACACTCTCTGCCCAAAACTCCTGGAAATTTGTCATGGCATAATCTGAATAAAGATCGTTTCCTGGTTCTGCTTCTTTCTTAAATACCTTGTCACCATTCAATTCAAATACTGAATATTCATTTTTAAATTTTCTGTCCTCACATTCACTGCATTGAAGATTTTGAAAATAATAGGCATGTGCCATTTCATGCAATCCAACATTTTGGCCATCATCGGGTATATCGAAACCTTCTAAAAAATACTTCCAGGAAATATTTATACAATCACCCGAGACATTGCCTTCAAGAAATTTTATAGTTTGATCAACACGTACAAATGCATCGGGGTAAATATGGATATAATGAAAATCGGGCAACAAAAAATTCTCAAGTCCAAAACTTAGCTGTATCGCAGAAGCGCTGATAAGCACCGGCATTTCTTTGAAACCACTGTTGTCGTGAATGTAAAATGTTTTTTTAGAAATGAATAGCTGCAGTCTTTTAATGAATTTTTCTTTTTCAAAAGGATTGAGTTTTGTAAAATAAACCGATCGTTTATTTAACATTAAGGCCATAGCTGCATTCGAAAAATTTAATTGATTTCCTTCATAACACAAACAAGGGTCCGAAGTTTCTGTTGAGGATTCATCAGCTGCTGTTTTGTATTGTTCATCGTTGTCGTAATCATTATTGTTGCTTCCCGAACCAATCTCTGTATAACTATTATCATTTGGATTAAATCTTTTTACGAGTAACCAAAGCGCTGCTAAAATCATCAGGGTAAACGGCAATGCATTGCTGGAGTATCTATCGCTTTTTTGTTTAAAGGTTTCATCGGATGTAGGCTTATAATCTCCGGTACGGTGTGTTGCAGTTGATAGCCCCGAATCAATGGAAGACTGAAGAATGTATTCAGTTCCCCTATCATTTAGCCATATAGTATCCTGTGGCATGTAGCAATATTAATTTTCAATAAGGTTGTCGGGTTCACTATCTCCATCAAGTAAAGGAATGTCGCCAATAGAAGCACCTGCAATTCCTTTTACCGATCCATACATGCCACTGGTGCTTATCAATACTTTTTCTAATTGCTTTTCTCTTTCCTTCCAGATCTTTTCCATCTGGATCCTTTCTTTGGCAATACCTTGTTTCATCGACATAAAGCCTTCAACAATGGCTTCTACTTGTCCCTTAAATTCATTGCCTGTTAAATAATTGTACAGCAATTGCATTTTGTCGCCTTTGTTTTCTTCTCTTTTTTGAATGTCATATATTTTGATGATCCCTTCACGTATCAAATGAGCAACGCTGCTTACTTCATTAAATGTACAAAGCCAGATGCCATCTCTTTCACCAAAACGTTCCATATCTTTTGGAAAAACCTGCGTAACAAGAATGGCAACATCAGCACCACTGCTACGCATATCTGCTTTTAATTTATCTACCCAGTTATTGCTCCAGGCTTTGGTGCGTTTGCTTTCATAAATGATTTTACCGCATTCTTTTCCTGCATTGTTGCGGATCACCTGTATGCAATCAGCACCTTCTACACCTTTACCAACTTCTTCCAGCACGTCGAAGGGAAAAAGTTCTTTTAATATTTCTTCTAATAATAATTCCTGTCCTTCTCCCTGGCGTTGCATGGAACCTTGCTCTGCACGTCTTCTCATTTCTTCTGCAAGTTTTTTTTGTTCATCCAGTTGCATCTGCATTTCTTTTAATTTCAACTGGTAGGCAGTTTCTTTTTGAGAATTTTTTTCTGTCTCCAGGTTTCTTACCTGTTCAGTAATTAGGGTTCTTTCTTCCTGTAATTTTTTTTGTAGTGTTAATTCAAGTTCAGCTTCTTTGTTTATTAAAAGCTGTTCTTTTTGGAGAAAATCCAATTCTTTTTTTCTTGCTTCTTTAAGTTTTTCCTCTTTATCAGCATCGCTTTGCTGCAATAGTTTAAGCCTGTTCTCAAAATCAGATGAAATACTTTTTCTTAATTGTTCCTGGATTTCTGTTTCTAATTTTTGTCTTTCCTGCTGAAGTTTTTGTAAAAAGATCTCGTTCTCTTTTTTCTTTTTTTCTTCAAACTGTAATTGGTCTGCTACCAGTTTTTTCTTTTCATCTTCAACTTTGCTTAAAGATTTTTGCAGTTTATCCTGGAATTCCTGTTTGTATCGTTGTTCAATATCTGCCGCCAATACATTTTCCACATCGAATACATGACCGCAGTTTGGGCACTTAATATCATTTGCCATTTATGTTCTTAATTTTTCACAAATTAATTAATAAATATGAAATACGGGATACGAGATGCGGGATGCGAGATACAAGATTATAACTTGCTTTCGATCCAACATCCCGCATCCCGTATCCAATATTCCGTTTTAACCTGCCAAATAAAATATCAGCATCGTAAATACTGCAACGCCGGCATATTTTAAAGCGGGAAGCAATTGTAATTTTCTTTGTGCAATGATCAGGTCGATGACCTCAATGATCACAAGCACTGCAGAGATACCAATGGCAGAAAGAGAACCGATCAAAACAGTTTTTAAAAATGCGATGATGTCATCGTTCAATGTAATAGGTGTGTTGTAAAAAAGCAGTCTTAAAAATAAATACAATACCAATGTAGTTGCATTTATAAAAATTAAAAGTGACTTAAGAATTCTTAGGTGATCTTTAGTTGTTAGCTTTTTTGAAAATAAAATTTTGTACATAAAAAATGGTTGTTCTTATTTATAATGTGAAGGAACATCCTTTTTTTTTTCATTCATTCTTTCAACTAGTATGTGGCATGTATGGAAAAACCAACGGCGACGTCAAGCGGCAAACCCTTTCGGCGGTTGTAAACCCCGACAGCGGTTTGTTTGTGAATGGTGAATGGTGAATGGTGAAAATATGAAGTCTGTAAAATTATAGTTGCTTGCTGATATCTGACATCTGATTTCTGATATCAGAAATAAAAAAGCGACAAACAGTTTGTTACTGTTTATCGCTTGTGCGGCAAAGGAGATTCGAACTCCCACACCCTTTCGGGCGCTACCACCTCA
>JBDTLP010000136.1:0-11612 GCA_039934735.1 Ferruginibacter sp.
TTATTCTTAATCAGTTTCATACATAATGTGTCATTAGCAGCTTGCCTGCCCCGCAATATTGCGGTGGCCGAAGCCTGGTTTATAAGAAAATCGCCTTCGACAACACTTTGACAGGCTCAGCTCAGGCTGACAGACAAGTATTAATTTCTAATTTGTATTAAACTTCTAACAGGTTCTTTTCTTTGTAAACAATCAATTGCCTGAAGGCCACTAAAAAGGAAATAAATTATGGCAATATTGGGTGGATAAAAACCAACTTTTTGAAAACTTAATGGTGCTCAGTGAACAGCTGAAATAACAATATTCTGTAAGAAGCCACTGTTATAAAAAAATTGTATAAGTTTTTCTTTTTGCAATTTGGAGCCGGAATTTTATTAGCGTTGAAAAGAACAATGGACTAATATAAAAATACTACAATTCCTGCTGATACTATTTCACCATCACCTGCGCCTTATACCTGGAGATTGTATTGTTGGCCTCAATAAGTTTAAGCCTTAACGCATTTACAACAGGTTCTCCAGCTTTTAAAAGATCCTCAGTGTCTTCGTTGCTTTTTTGAAGTAACAGGATATCTTCATCCATCATTTTTATGACAGCCTGCAATTTTTCCACTTTTGATTCTAATTCTATCATTTTAAATTCGTACTCCTTTTGAGCGTTCTCCTTTACGTCATGTAGCCAGCCATTTTCTTTTTGAAATCTTTCTTTGACCAACTTTTCACTTTCAAGAAAACCTTCCAGGCTTTTTTGATTTTTCCTGATCTTTATCCATTGATATAAACACACGAGAAGTGCAGCAACAAATCCTGTTACAAAAGCTGCTCCTACATATATATAAGTTTGTGACAATACTTTATTATTTATAAGTCCGCAAATTATTTCATTTGATCTTATAATTTGTAGTTAGAGCAACCTTTTTGAAATCTTATAATCCACATTTTTTTATAAATGTGGATTAAATATTTTCTTTAAGAAATTTTGTCTGTTTAATAACTCTAGTACGCTTCTTGCATACTGGACGAAAAATAACCAATGAAAATAACTTTCAACAGGAATATCCAGTTCACCAAACTTATAAAAGTAAAGGGGCGATTGAAAGAATTCAATTTCAGAAAAGCAAATCCTACTATTAAAGGAAATTTCACTATAGATGTATTGGATGATGAAGGACCGATGGGTAGCCGTATCATTTTTTATATGGAGAATAAAAATGATAGGTGGCAGATCATTTCAAAAGAATTGCCTGGATGGATTGTGGAGAGAGAGAATGAGATGAATGAGATTATCAATGAAGAACTGAAATGAGTTGTAAGTTGTGAGTTGTGAGTTGTGAGTTGTGAGTAAGGATTGTTCGAATGGCATGTTCGAATGGCATGTTTGCTGCGTAGGATTATATCTTCTTAAATACAACTGTTGCATTGTGGCCACCGAAGCCAAAGTTGTTGCTAAGCGTAATATTTATTTTTGCATTGATTGCTTCTTTGGTTATAATATTTAAGTTTGTTGGGATGGCCGGATCAAGAACCGTCGTATTAATTGTAGGTGGTAGAATACTATCTCTCATCGCCAATAAAGATATGATAGCTTCAATAACACCGGCTGCACCAAGTAAATGGCCCGTGATTGATTTTGTTGCACTGATCAAAAGTTTGTTCTTACCCGAACCCATAAGCGAAGATATTGCTTTGATTTCCGAGATATCACCAACAGGTGTAGAAGTTGCATGCGGATTTAAATAATCAACATCATGGATACTTACTTTCGCTTCCTGTAACGCAAGCTCCATAGCCTTGATTGCTCCTTTTGCTTCGGGATGGGTTGAAGTCATGTGATATGCATCAGCAGTCATTGATGCTCCTGCAATTTCACCATATATTTTTGCGCCACGTTTTACAGCATGTTCATATTCTTCCAGTATCAATACACCCGAACCTTCCGACATAACAAAACCATCCCTGCTAACATCAAATGGCCTGGAAGCTGTTACAGGATCATCATTGCGTGTTGACATTGCTTTAAGTGCACTGAACCCACCAAAAACGGCAGGTGTGATCGGCGCCTCTGAGCAACCTGTAACAATGATCTTCGCTTTGCCAAGCCGTATATAATTGAACGCATCCATTATAGATGTATTCGATGTGGCACAAGCTGAAGTAGTCGTGTAATTAAGTCCCATGTACCCGTTGCGGATAGAGATCATACCGGATGACATGTTCGCAATAAATTTTGGAATTAAAAACGGGCTGAACCTGGGCTGTCCATTGCCGAGTACATATTCTTTTACCTGTTTTTCAAAAGTATCCATTCCTCCTTGTCCTGATCCCCAGATAACACCCACATCAAATGGATCCATCTTTTGAAAATCAAAACCTGAATCTTTAATTGCCTGGTCGGAAGCTACGATTGCATATTGTGTAAACAGGTCTGTTTTCTTTATGAGTCCTTTATCAAAATAACTGGCTGCTTCATAGTTAAGGATTTCTGAAGCAAAATGAGTTCTGAACAAAGCCGCATCAAACCTGGTAATTTTATTAACCGAAGTAACTCCATGAACGATATTATCCCAAAACGATTTTATGTCATTTCCATTGGGAGCGATCACCCCTAGCCCAGTAACTACAACTCTGTTTAACATGCAATCAATTATAACACTTAGTTCAAAAAAGGATTTTTTTCTTTTAAGATCAGTTGAGCAGACAAGAATTTCTATTTTCGGGCGCAAAAGTAAGCCTTTTATAGGCAATTTTCAAAGGATATGATCTATGATTAGTGGCCCAGTTTGAAAGTTTTCATTAGCAGCTTGTCGAAGTGGGCATATTTGTCTTATGTAACCCGCCTTCGACAAGCTCAGGCTGACAATTATCTAATTAAGAAATTTCAAACTGACCCACTACCGATCTAAGAAACAAAAACCATTTAGCAGTCTTTATCTCTTTAAATAAAAATGTTGGATAATGTAGTAAACGAAATGAATTATTGATTCATAAATTCTGTAAGCAGAATCAATCTTTCTTCGGGAACAGAAATATTATCAACTGTCTGTCTATCGGGGTAAGTAAATTCAACTTCATACTTATTTGAAGTTTCTTCGTATCCGCGGATAACAGCGCTGCCCGCAGGTTTGAATTCTGTATCTAATAAAGTAACTTTTTGTCCTGAAGAATATTTCATGGATGGCTGGTTTAGCAAATCAAATATATCATATAAAGGAGATATCTATTTATGATTGTTCTCCACAATCTTTATTGAAAAATGTGTAAAAAATTAAGTTGCTGTTTATAAATTCAGCTTTTTTTAAAACCACAGAGTGAAAGAAGTTTAAGGCTGAGTTTTACAGAGTTATTCATAATAAAAAAAACTCCGTGAAACTCAATATAAAAACTCCTTTCACTCTGTGGTTAAAAAATGCTTCTACAGTCTATTACCTTCCTTTGGAAACACAACAGATGGTTTAAAAGTTTTAGCTTCTTCAAAATCCATGGTTGCATACGAGATCACAATAACAATATCACCTTCTGCGCCTTGTCTTGCAGCAGGTCCATTTAAGCAACAAACCCCCGTACCGCGGCCGCCTTCAATCACATAGGTTTCAAGCCTGTTTCCATTATTCACATTTACGACCTGCACTTTTTCATTGGCAATAAGGTTCGCTGCATCCATTAGGTCCCTATCGAGTGTGATGCTGCCGATATAATTAAGATTGGCTTCGGTGATTGTAATGCGGTGAATCTTGGATTTGAGTATTTGTATTTGCATGCGATGTATTTGGATGCTGGCTTTATGCTGTGGAGATCAGAAATCAGAAATCAGATTTCAGAAATCAACTGTGCCATTTTTAATTATTAGATATGGGATTGGGATATTGTAAATTTTTATCTGGCTTTTTATAATTCGCTTCAGGTGCTTTTTCTTCCTTTACAACACCTACTCTCAGCGCTTTTAATCCATTGACTCCCTGAAGCTCTTCGAGTTCCAGTTCTTCAAGATCATTCAATAGAATATTTTGTCCCTGCAGGAAATTTATATAGCCGATGTAATCATTGGCATCCTGCTGGTTGGTATAAACAAGTGAAATTTTATCAGGCTGTGTAAGCCGTTCCTGTGTGCCTTTAACTAAAACCTTGTCGATTCTTTTCTTAACGATATGATACCTGATATTATAAGCGCCTTCTACATCAAAACGTTTTTCATCAGTTCTAAACTGGATAGAAATAGGTTGTGAATGAATAAAAATGAGCTGAGTTGTCTGTATATTTTTAGTGAGCTCAGCAGCCGTTTTTGCAGTAAGCTTTGCAATGGAAGCCATTGAACTCAATTGCATCAGCCGCAGGTTCTTTAAATAAATATCGCTGAATGGTTTTGAAGGAGCTATGGACTGGCCGATATAAATATCATATTCAACACCATCCGTTCTGAATTTTTCGAAGTAACTCGGGTATGCCTGCTGAACTTCTTCCTGCATTTTTTCCAGGTATTTATTCACTGCATTGATAACGGTGTTCATGGACTTCTCAAGCTCACGGCGTTTTTCATAAGCCTTACCGGTTTTATCATCAATCGCTTCAAAATATTCATTTATGATCATTTCGAAATCTTTGTTTCCTTTCATAAAATCAATAAGGAACGGAATAATATTATAGTCAAGAAAATCATCCAGTAAAACCTGGTTAGTAAATTCATCTCCTTTAATATCTGCCAGCCATTTTTTTGCCAGAAATATTTTTTCATCGATGAGGCCAAAGCCGGATTGCTTTTTTAATTTTTCAAGCATGCTGATCAAAACGGTAAACTGCACCTGCATATCATTGCTCAATGCGTTGTTCCTTTCTATTGTTGAATTGCGTATGTCGATGGCGCCATACAACGGATATACATTTTCAAAATGAATATCTTCTATTTCTATGGTTTCATTATTTTGTTTATCCCGTAGAAAATGCCAGGCAGCTTCATTGAATTTCCATTGTACAGAAGGCTGCACAGATGTAAATTTATCTTTGATCACTCTATCGATACCATCATGAAATTCATGAATACCATTTTTTAATAATTGTGATAGCAATGGTACGACAGGATCAAGTTTAGAAAGCAATACTTCGTTGAACGCTACTTTCTTTTTACTGTAAACTTCCAATACGCCCACCAATTCATTACCAAAATAAACAGGGATCAAGGCATAACACATGATACCATCTGCTGATAATAATTTTAAGTAGCTATGTTTTTCTTCTTCTTCTGCAGTGATCTCGCTGAAAAAAATAAGTTTGGGGTTACTAAAATATTTATCGATCATGGCCAGGTAATTATTTTCCTCCATACCTTTTTTCTTTGCTGCATTTATCAATAAGCTATTTACATAAAGCCCTTCATTAAAAACAAGTTTATTATTTACATGTAATGCGGGCAACAAACCAAATTCAATATCATTATTCTCAACAATGATCTTCATCCAATGAATCACATCTGAAAAATAATTACCATTTGTAACTGTATCATGATTTAAAATAAAATTCTTGATATTTTCCAACGCATATTTTACGGAAACATCTGTAATGCTGGTGATACCAAATCCTTCAAACCGAAAAAGATCAAATGGCAATGCTTCCTGTATCCATTTTAGTTTTTCCTGTCTATCATAGTTTGCCGATTTTAATACGTCAAACCTGAGCTGTGGCATTTCTTTTTCTGCGATTATTTCTATAAAACGGGTATCAAGATTGGCTTCATAATAACGGGTAAGCCCTGTTTCCGGATCTTCCACTGCATGAACAATTTCCCTGCTAAAAAAAGCAGGAATTCCATATTGTTTTTCAAGTACAACAGCATATACAAATTCAATAGGATTACCCTCTATTTTTATGGATCCAATCTTAGAACAGATGCTGCAGATATTATCAACTGCAATCCTTGATATAAGATTATGAAAAGCATTTGTACTATAAAAAATGGTTGGCTTCATAGGCACACTCAACGCCCAGTAATTCGTTTCTTCATCTACCACCATTTTTGACAACGAATTGTAGATAAGTTCCAATAATCCTTTATAATCTTTTAACCGATCGATTTCTACTGATTGCAATACTTCAGGATGCAGTTCAAATTGCTCGACTACATGAGAAAAGAAATATTTTTTATGACCGTTGGTTCTATCTCTTACCCCCTTTATATAATTAAGGAAAGGGCGAAAGCTGATAATTCTTTTACAAGAAGGTGCCGAAAGATCTTCAGGCAAAATGTGTATTATATCTGTATGCATAATTGTATCATTCTTCTACTTATAAAATGTAAAGTTAAAGGCTATATAGGTTTTGGAAAATAATAAATCCCCATTTCGTAAGTAGTATTATATAAGTGGAGACGGATGAGGATTGGGAATGTTTTAAAAGAAGCCTCTCCCCTAACCCCTCTCCGAAGGAGAGGGACAAAATGTGTAGGCCTGAATGTAAAGACCCAAATGAAAATTGCTTTGATTATTTTTGCTTACGCAAAAATTATTGCCACTGATTCACTGATTTTTTTCAATAAAGCAAATTTTGTCTATCAATTTATAATGTAATCTATAATGCAATCTATACCGTTTCCTCCCCCTTCGGGGGAGATAGAGGGGGCCGGGGGCAGAAAATTTGTTCTCGGCGATATTCATGGCGAACTGGAAAAACTAGTTGGCGTTTTTGAATTATCCTCCTTTGATATGGAGAATGACCTGCTCATACAGGTTGGTGATATATGCGATAGAGGCAAATCAAGTTACGAGGTTGTTGAACTGCTGATGAAATGTAAAAATCTCATTCTTATTGAAGGCAATCATGATCAATGGCTGAAAGCATATATGAATTCAACTGTGCGTGGACTTGATGCGATGTGGGTACAACAAGGCGCAAAGACGACCCTGGATTCATATGCACGTCATCATCTTGATCCACTTGTACATCAACAATTTTATTCCCGCCAGGTTCCTTATTATGTTGATGAGGCTAATAATTGTTTTGTTCATGGTGGTTTCAACAGGGAATATAAAATTGCTGAACAGGATATGGAATCGCTTGCATGGGATAGAAATCTTGTGAATAAAATGATGGGTTGTGCTCCCGGACAAAAACTTAAAACTGCCGACAATTTCAATCATATTTATATCGGCCATACTCCTACTATTTATTGGAATGAGACCAAGCCAATTACCCGCGGCGGCGTAACGAATATTGATACGGGAGCAGGCAAAGGAGGAATGTTGACGATGATGAATGTTGAGACTCACGAGTATTGGCAAAGTTATTAGCTGCAAGCTGTGAGCTGTGAGCTGTGAGCTATTAGCTATTAGCTATTAGCTGCAAGCTATAAGTTTTTAGTGCAGAGATAAAAACCACTTACAGCTTATAGCTTACAGCTTACAGCTTATGGCTTACAGCTTACAGCTTCCTTCAAAAATTCTATGCTCACCCTAACAACCTCTTCCGTTTCAAAAGGTAAATGCTGCTCCACCCACGGATGCTTTCTTCCAAATACATGATCCGTGTCTAATGTAAATAATTGAGCATCCGGTTGCCATTTTTTTAACATGAAAGCGACCTCAACAGGAACAGCAGGATCTGAATTTCCATGGCACAATAAAATGGGAATGTTTAAATGGCTGATCGCATTTTGTATGCTTAGACGAATTTGATTTTGCTGGTAATCTTCATACAACTGATAATACAAAGGCATTAGTTGTTTTGTTCTTCCATTTAAATAATATTCAACGCCGGTATCTTTCCATTGATTTATTTTTTCAGGTGGCCAGTTTCCCCACGGCGTTTTACATTCACCGATAGCCGCCCAGCCAATTATTTTTTTTATACGAGCATCTTCTGCAGCAAATAAAATGGAGATACCGCCGCCCATACTATGTCCAATAAGGTAGATATGATCGCCATCAATAAAATTGTTGTAAGGATTTGCTTTATCTGAAACCCAATCCACCACTATTTTAAGATCGGTCAGTTCTTTTGTATAATTATTTTGACCAAATGCTTCCAGGTCATCAAACTCCTCCGGCTTTTCAATCGTGGTTCCATTATGAGAAAAATTAAATTTCAGGAAGAGGAAACCTGCTGACGCAAACCTTTCTGCAATAAGATCGAAATTGCCCCAATCCTTGAATCCATTAAAACCGTGGGCATAAATAACGACCTTCTTTTTTTGAGCATCGTTCTCAAAAAAAACGTCTGCAACAACCGGCAGTTCATTGTGACCGATCACTATATTTTTTATTTTTTTCATGCTAATGGAAAGGTATTATGTTTTAGGATGATTCCACAAATTAATGGGCACATTTCAAATTTTCGCCGGTTGATGGGATACCATAAATACCCGGAACCTTATTACAATTAGGTAAGTTGATCAACCACAATGATTGGAACGCGGATGACACGGACTGGGCGGATGAACACGGATTTATTTTTTGTTCCAA
This sequence comes from Ferruginibacter sp., assembly GCA_039934735.1. GTDB lineage: Bacteria > Bacteroidota > Bacteroidia > Chitinophagales > Chitinophagaceae > Ferruginibacter. The sequence continues at coordinate 8,444 of JBDTLP010000136.1, forward strand.
AAAATTACAGATCAATTATTAAATTTATTTATCAGCGACAAGCTGCGCCAGCAGCTTTTACCCGTGATTATCCGCCCGGTCCGTATCATCCGCGTTCCAATCCTCGGCGTAGATGAAAATCTTCCTAATACTTATGCTGTCCCAAGCGCCCACTATGTGCTGCTATGCGACAATTTGAAATACACCCAGGTTAAATCTATTTAATAAAGTTTCCCTACATTTAATAAATGAAGACTAAACACTTTAACCCCAGGAGGCTTTTTCTTATCATTATTATTGCAGCCATGTTTCCCCTGCATCTTTTTTCGCAGGACCTAACGGGCATGTGGACGGGCAAAATTTATACGACGGAAAAAACCTTGCCGTATGAAGTTGCGATCAGTGAAAAAGATGGAAAGCTTTCGGGCTTTTCTTATACCACTTTTACGGTAAAAGGAGAAGAAATGGTTGCGATGAAATCCATCATTGTAAAACAGGAGAATGGAAAAGTGATCATTGAAGATGCAGATCTGGTGTTTAATAGTTTTGATGAAGAATCACCGAAGCAATTAAAACAAACCAATATCATGGAGCTTGAGACGGATGGAAAAACAATGATCATGTATGGTAAGTTCCAAACGCTTAAAACAAAGCAGTTCAGGTCGATGACAGGAAATGTACGGCTGAGAAAAGATAGTATCATTGAACAACCAAAACTGATAGCAAAGTTGGATGAAATGGAACTTTCTAAATCGCTTTCTTTTGTTGCCCAACCAGAAGCACCGAAAGAAGATATTGCAAAACAAGATGTACCCAAAGAAGATGATGTTGCTATGATCGGCAAGGCTGATGCTGTAAAAACAAAATCAAAAGAAAATCAACCTTCAGCTCCCGTTGCGAAAGTATCCACATCCAATATTACCAGGCAAAAGGCGAAACCAATTGCTACTATGAGTAAAGCCGCACCGCCAACTGCGGGTAATGCATCAGCGGCAAAACCAGTACCTATCGCTGCTGTAAAAGCGCCAACAACTACAACAGCCGCAACAACTGCTGCAGTTGCAAAGAAACCAGCAACAAAATCTTCCAATGCTTTTGCTACAACTTTTGGAGACAGAACATTGGAGACCATACAAACTGTTGTATTCAAATCTGATAGTCTCAAACTAACCTTGTATGATAATGGTGAAGTAGATGGCGATACCGTTAGTATTTTTTTAAATGGAAAAGTGATCTTATCAAAACAAGGATTGAGCACCAATGCAGTTAATAAAACAATTTACTTCACGCCTGATATGGGTGATTCATTACAATTGGTGATGTATGCGGAAAACCTCGGAACGATTCCTCCCAATACTGGCCTATTGATTATAAAGGATGGCCGTGACCGTTATGAGATCAGGTTCTCGGGTGATTTGAAGAAGAATGCGGCGATTATTTTGAAGCGGAGGCATGATGAGTAGAGCTAGGTTGATGTAGTTGATAGGGTTGAAAAAGTTAATGGGGTTTACAGCTGGAAGTTTCACTTAATTTTTGTGACATCTCAAGAACTTTTAAAACCTGTTCTTTTCGCACACCCTCAAAATCTTCTAAAAAGACTTTAATTGAATCACCAGTTCTTAAATAATCGAAAAGATTTTTGATAAGAACCCATGTGCCATAAAATACAGGAGTTCCACCAAGAATTTCGGAATCAATATTTATTACTAGTGTATCCATAATTGAATATTTTAGTGTATTCAAATTTAAACTTTTCTCCCGGACTTTAAAAGCAGCAGAAAGGAAGCGTATACAATAGCATTATTGCAACTGATATTCTACAAGTTCCCAATAAGTAGATTCCACCGGCGATAAATCAAATTCCTTTTTCACTTTAGTCAACATTCCGATATTTGGGCAAAACCATTCAATTTTTGAAATATAATAATTAGGCCCTGCGCCTTGTTCTTTAAGTAAAAAAGCATTTTCAAAATTTAAATTACTAAATGCAAATGGCCCTTGTTCAATTACTTTAATTGAATCCAAATAATAAGAAGTTTTTGGCCAGGCATTGTTTAGTATCAGTGGATTAAAATAAGTTTCAAGCACCCGCAAACTATTGCTCTCCAAAAAATTGATCGTATCGCCAGACTGGTAAACAAAATTTGTATCTACATGAGTTGAATAAGCAAATGTCCAAACATTTGCAGTATTCCCTGTAGGAAGTAATTGGGTTCCAATAATATTCACTTCAACGAAAGAATACGAATTTGTAAGGCTATCTATAACTTTATATTTCCAAAAATCACCAACAGTATTTGGAAAATATGCTGCACTTGAAGTATTTGCTTTTTGAGTCGAATTCTTTTTGCAGGAAAAAAGAAATATAGATAATGGTACGATTAAAAATAAATATTTCATGCTGATATTTATAATAAGAGGTCGGCATTGTGTCAAACGCTGCATTTATTTGCGATATGATTATCAACCTCACCAATATCTGCCGCCTTTACAACAAAAAAGAAAGATCTTCTCCCACTCCTATTTCCCTTTGCTTAGCGTGCTTTTCTTCATTCTCAAAATAAAATAGCATAGCAGCAACTTCCCCAATCAATTCCAACTTTCCATTTTCAAATTTCAAAGCAGTTCCTTCCGGTAAACAAACTATTGGAATTCCGGGATTCATTCTTGTAAATTCAAGCAATCGCTGATCACGTGTTTCGCCATTAAAACCTTCAATGGGTTTGTTGTAATAATGTGGATTGATCTGGAATGGAAATAAACCCAATGCATTAAAACTATGTGGCTCGATGATGGGCATGTCATTCGTTGTGCCAATGGTTGGGCCGGTAATATTTGATCCTGCACTCCAGCCGATGTATGCGGCGCCTTTATTTACTTTATCACGAATAACATCTAATAATTTATATTGATAAATATCATGCAATAATTTAAATGTATTGCCGCCACCTGTCATGATCACATCAGCCTTTTCAATAATCGCTTTTGCATTATTCGCAGTAATAATATCTATTGTGTAAGGCAAACCTGTAAATGCATTACGAACCATGGATAAATATTCATCATCATCTTTACCAACGGCAGCAAAAGGAATAAATGCAATGTTCAAAGGTTGTGATCCGAGAAAAGAATGAATAACAGGAATTGCTTTTTCAAGAAAGCCACTGTTCCCTTCGCGGGAACTGCTGAA
>JBDTLP010000137.1:0-11557 GCA_039934735.1 Ferruginibacter sp.
AATAAATTAAAACCCATCTTTTGAAACTTGCAGCTATCGACATAGGCAGCAATGCGGCCCGGCTACTCATTACCGAAGTAACACAGGAGGGCAATGCTAAACCTGTTTTTAATAAAATGAACCTGGTACGTGTTCCACTACGACTAGGGTTTGATGTTTTTGAAAACAAAGTAATCTCTATTGAAAAAACACATATGCTTGTGCAGACGTTGAAAGCGTTCCGACATTTGATCAATGCATACCAGGTTGATGCCATTAAAGCTTGTGCTACCAGTGCTATGAGAGATGCTGCGAATGCAGGAGAAATACTTGACACTGTAAAAAGAGAAACGGGATTGGAAATTGATGTTATATCCGGTGATACAGAAGCAAATCTTGTTTATGAAAACCATGTTGCAGAAAATATGGATAAGGACCATAGCTATATGTACATCGACGTAGGTGGTGGTAGTACAGAAACTTCTTTCTTTAGCAATGGCAAGCTGGTCTTTAAAAAATCATACAATATCGGTACCATTCGATTATTAAAAAAGATGGTAACGGAACGAGACTGGGATGAAATGAAAGAAGAAATTAAAGTTGCTACAAGAGGACACAAAGAAGTAGTTGCTATTGGAAGTGGTGGAAACATCAACAAGGTATTTTCCATGAGTAAACGAAAAGATGGAAAGCCATTACAAATCGATCTGCTTCGTGATTATTATAAAGAATTGGATGCAGTTCCCGTAGAAGAAAGAATTACAAAATACAGCCTTCGTGAAGATCGTGCAGATGTCATCGTACCTGCATTACTCATCTATATAAATGTAATGCGCTGGGCAAATGCATCAGAAATTTATGTACCAAAGATCGGTTTGGCAGATGGATTGATACAGCATTTGTGGGCGGAAGTGAGGGAAAAGTTGTGATTTATTAGTTGTGAGTTGTAAGTGTGTTTTTACGAAATAAATCTTATTCATAAATAGATTCTTCTTAACATTTTTTTTATAATAATCCTTTCCCAGTATCGTTCACTTTGTATGAAAAAAATAATAATACTTTTATTATTCTTCAATTTCAAACACTCACTTGCCCAGCTGCCTACCAACCATATACCTACACAATTTGATAAATTCATAGAGCGGCCTGAAATTGATTGGGCAGTTTACAAAAGTGATACTATAAGATTTCCAAAAATAAATCTGAATGAATATCTAAGAACACAATTTCAAAAAGAGAAAATAAAAGTTGCGGCGAATATAGTGAGCATATCATTACGTGCAAATGAAATAATTTATGCTGATAAAAAAATGATTAATGATAAATATTTTCCACTTCTCGACCCAATAATTGATTCATTTGGAAATATCAGAAACAGAGAGGCTTTTGAAAAAGAAAGCAGGACTCCTGTTAACAGGTTTGACAGTTCGGTTAATGATTTACTTTATTTAACGGAAATATTATACATTGAAAAAAATAAATTGAAATCATATATAGCCTGGGTTTCTCCTCAAACCGCTATTTATACATCTTCTGATTTGTTCCTTGGCACTTGCGATTATTTTTTAACAGCTTTCAATTTTGATGACAATTTCGAACCTGCAAAAAATGACAATATTATTGACCTCGGGAAAACACAAAGGCAATTTTTTACTGATTCGTTCACATCCAATGACAGGATTAAAGAACTTTATGGAAGGAATTTAATAGAAACATTATGGCCTTATGTACTCAACAATAAACTGGAAATTTTTTCTTTAAAGACGAATAAAAAACTTACTCCAACTGAAATGGATATCAACCTCGCCTATGAAACCCCGGTAATGGTTCCTTTATTTGACAGTCTAGGAAATGAGATAGGCAATAAGCCAATGACAGGAGGTTCAATATTGGAATACATTAGCAAAATTGAAATGACCCAGGAATGTTATTATGATGTAAGCAAGAATATTGTTTACAATAAAATCCCTGAAATAATACTTTTTAGTCGTAGTCCATGGTATGAAAATCCTGATCTGAAACCGATTCTTAAAATAGTTTTCAAAAACTAACAGCTTATAGCTTGTAGCTAACAGCTTTCTCCCTACATTTACAACCTCAAGCGATAACTGCCGGACTTGTTTTATTCTAACGCAGAGCCATCTCCCCTCCTTCGCTATTCGGCAATACTATTTATTACATCCTGAAAATCAATTAATCCTTAAATCATTTAATCCTTAAATCTTAGTCTATGTCTGTTCATAAAGAAGTAAAAAAGATAACCACCAATACATTGCAGAAAATGAAAGCATCAGGAGAAAAGATCTCTATGATCACTGCATACGATTTTTCATTTGCAAAGATATTTGATGCTGCAGGCATTGAGATCATATTGGTGGGTGATAGTGCCAGTAATGTAATGGCTGGCCATGAAACAACTTTACCAATCACACTCGACCAAATGATCTATCATGCGCAAAGCGTGGTAAGGGGAATTGAACGCTGTCTTGTTGTAGTTGATATGCCATTCGGTACTTACCAGGGAAATTCAAAAGAAGCATTGATATCCGCCATTCGTATCATGAAAGAAACCGGCGGCCACTCGGTAAAACTGGAAGGCGGTATTGAAGTAGTTGAATCAGTAAAAAGAATTGTAAGTGCAGGCGTTCCCGTTATGGGACATCTTGGTTTAACGCCACAAAGCATTTATAAATTTGGTACTTATACGGTAAGAGCAAAAGAAGAGGAAGAAGCCGCCAAATTAAAATCAGATGCATTGCTATTGCAGGAAGCAGGTTGCTTTGCCATTGTACTTGAAAAAATTCCCGCCGCACTTGCAAAAGAGGTTTCTGAAAGTTTAATTATTCCTACGATTGGCATTGGTGCCGGTGGAAATTGTGATGGCCAGGTTTTAGTGATGCATGACATGCTGGGAATAAATACAGAGTTCAAACCACGTTTCCTCAGGCAATATTTAAATATAGCAGAACAGGTAACGGGTGCTGTGCATCAGTATATTAAAGACGTGAAGAGTAGTGACTTCCCGAACGAAAAGGAGCAGTATTAAATGTAAAATATTGAATGCAAAAGGTAAAAGTCACCCATTAAGCTGGTGACTTTTACCTTTTTACTTAATCTGAGTTGACATCTCGGCGGTTGACATCTCTCGAGATCTCACCCGCATCTTTAAACCCCAACATTTGAGTTGACATCTCAGCAGTTGACATCTCTGGAGATCTCACCCGCATCTTTAAACCCCAACATTTGAGTTGACATCTCAGCGGTTGACATCTCTGGAGATCTCACCCACATCTTTAAACCCCATCATTTGAGTTGACATCTCAGCGGTTGACATCTCTCGGGATCTCACCCGTGAAATACGCTCAACTTTTACATTTTACATTCAATATTTTACATTTTACATTTCGTAGCTTTGCACCCTTAAATCAAAAAATATGGATTTTTTAAAGACATTGAACATACAGGCTCAAAATGCCGGCGTATCTACAGGTTCAGCCTGGATAAAATCAAAAGGCGAAAAAATAACATCATATTCTCCTGTTGATGGAAAAGTGATCGGTACCGTAACGGGCGCCGACAGGAATGCCTATGATGCAGTGATAACAAAAGCACAGGAAGCTTTCCAGGTTTGGCGCACATGGCCAGCGCCTCATCGTGGTGAGATCGTTCGCCAGGTTGGTATGGAACTTAGAAAATATAAAGAACCATTGGGCAAACTGGTTAGCTATGAAATGGGCAAAAGTTTACAGGAAGGAATGGGCGAAGTACAGGAGATGATCGATATCTGTGATTTTGCCGTTGGATTATCACGCCAGTTGCACGGGCTTACCATGCACAGTGAACGTCCGGGTCACAGGATGTATGAACAATATCATCCCCTTGGACTTGTAGGAATTATTTCCGCGTTCAATTTCCCTGTAGCAGTTTGGAGTTGGAACAGTATGTTGGGATGGGTTTGTGGTGATGTTGCTATCTGGAAGCCAAGTGAAAAAACACCCTTGTGTGGAGTAGCTTGTCAAAAAATAATTCAAACGGTTTTTAAGAAAAATAATGTACCCGAAGGCGTTAGTTGCCTCATTGTTGGCGGAAGAGAAGTGGGCGAATGGATGAGCCATGATCAACGCATACCACTTGTATCTGCAACAGGAAGCACAAGAATGGGCAAGGCTGTAGGAGCTGCTGTTGGGCAACGTTTGGGGCGTAGTTTATTAGAACTAGGTGGAAACAATGCAATCATCATTTCCAAAGATGCAGATCTTAAAATCGCATTAACCGCTGCTGCTTTTGGAGCTGTAGGAACTGCTGGTCAACGCTGCACCACTACACGCCGTTTAATTATTCATGAAAAAATTTATGGCAAAGTAAAAGACCTTCTTGTAAATGCATATAGCCAGTTAAAAATTGGTGATCCATTGCTGGCAAAAAATCACGTGGGCCCATTGATTGATAAAGATGCTGTAGCTATGTACCTGGATGCGATTGAAAGATGCAAAAAAGAAGGAGGCAAATTTATCGTGGAAGGTGGCGTATTAAAAGGCAAGGGATATGAAAGCGGTTGTTATGTGAAACCATGTATTGCGGAAGCAAAAAATAGTTACGACATTGTTCAGCATGAAACCTTTGCTCCTATTCTATATATTATGAAATACAGTACGCTGGATGAAGCGATCGCCATGCAAAATGGAGTTCCACAAGGATTATCTTCTTCTGTTATTACAAACAACCTTCGTGAAGCGGAACAGTTTTTATCACAGGCAGGAAGTGATTGTGGTATTGCCAATGTAAATATCGGAACTTCCGGAGCTGAGATTGGTGGCGCATTTGGTGGTGAGAAAGAAACCGGTGGTGGCCGTGAAAGTGGCAGTGATGCATGGAAAGTTTATATGCGCAGGCAAACTAATACGATAAACTATACTGATAAGCTTCCATTGGCCCAGGGAATCAGATTTGATCTCTAAATTTTAGCCAATAACACATGAACGGTAGTTCAGGTTTATTTAATAGGTTTATTTTCGTTTGCTAATTTTTCTTTTACTTAATTTAAAAACATATGAATAAAATTTCGAAGATGCTGCTTGCAGCATTTTTCCTGGGTGGAAGTGCTTATGCTCAACAAGCTGATACATCCGCAAAAAAAGAAGATGTTGTTGTACCAAAGAACTGGCACCAGTTAGACCCGGCAACTTCCGGTTTCAATGGAATTAGTCTTGACAAAGCATATTCTCTTATCAAAACAAAAAAGCTTAAAACAACGCACGTACTCGTTGCTGTTATTGACAGCGGTATTGATACGCTTCATGAAGATCTGAAACCCGTACTATGGGTGAACTCAAAAGAAATTCCTGGAAATGGTATTGACGATGACCACAATGGTTATATTGATGATGTACATGGATGGAATTTCATTGGTGGCAAAGATGGCCGCAATGTAAAAGAAGACAGTTATGAAGGTGCCCGCGTTTATAATAAATTAAAACCAAAATGGGAAGGCAAGGAAGTAAATGTTGATCAATTATCTGAAGCTGATAAAGCTGAATATGAAATTTTTATAAAAGCTAAAGACAAAGTTGTTGGCAGCGTAAATAAAGAAGAGATCAGCTATATAAAACAATTGTATCCTAAGTTCGTGGCCGGTGATTCTGTTATAAGAAAAGAATTGGGTAAAACAGAATACAATGGAACTGACCTGTTGAGCTTTAATACAACAGATCCACAGGCTAAAATGGCCAAGACTCTTATTATTAATATCTGTAAAGCAAACAATAGTTATGATATAACGAACCAGCAGCTTCTTGATGATATTAATGGCCAGTTGCGCAAAGCAGACGCTGCTGAAAATGCACCGGAAGAATACCGCAAAGAAATTGTAAAAGATGACGAGACGAATATCAATGACCGTTACTATGGCAATAATGACATCATGGCTTCAACACCGTTTCATGGTACGCATTGCTCTGGTATCATTGCAGCTGCAAGAGGTAATGGAAAAGGCGTAGATGGAATAGCTGATAATGTTAGCATCATGATGGTACGTGCAGTGCCTGATGGCGATGAACACGATAAAGACATTGCAAATGCAATTCGTTATGCAGTTGACAATGGCGCCAGGATCATAAGCATGAGTTTTGGTAAAGATTTTTCTCCACAAAAACAATGGGTAGATGATGCTTTTCGCTATGCAGAAAAGAAAGGCGTATTGCTGGTACACGCTGCCGGTAATGATGCAAAAGACATTGATACTGCTGATAACTTTCCAAATCCTGTTTACATTGATGGAAAAGGAAGGGCTTCAAATGTGATCACCGTAGGTGCAAGTGGCGATTTTAAAAATGGTGGCCTTACTGCATCATTCAGCAATTATGGTAAAAAAGAAGTAGATGTTTTTGCACCTGGTGTTAATATTTATTCCAGCATTCCGGGTGATACAACCTACGGCACTGCAAGTGGAACCAGTATGGCTTGCCCTGTTGTTGCAGGAATTGCGGCATTGATCCTGGAACATTATCCAAAACTTACACCCCAACAACTAAAATATGTTATTGAAAAATCGAGCACCCCTCCTGCTGATAAAGTAAATAAACCTGGTTCGACAGATAAGGTTAACCTTTCTGATCTTTCAAGAACTGGTGGTATCGTAAATGCATACGAAGCAATAAAGCTGGCTGGTACCATTAAAACAGAAAAACAAAAAGAAGTACTTCCTAAATCAACGATAAAGAAAACCAAAGTAGGTTAATATCATTCATGGATATTTTTAAGGCCCGGTTTTTCCGGGCTTTTTTATGCCACTGATTCACTGATTTTACCATTTTGATCATCGGGTATAATTGGAGGCATGATCTATGAATAGTTGACATTCCGCCGTTTAGCTGGCCTGTCCATTTAATTTGTAACACAAAATCTGTAACACGTTTTCGTGTTACAGATTTTGTGTTACAAATTTTGTGTTACATTTTTGAAATATATAGAAGGTCCTCCTTTAACGATAATAACAGTTCTTTCCTTTTAAAAAAGACCATTGTGTTTATAATAAGAAAGGCTATTGTGATTACGGCAGACAGATTAACCCAGAAAAACCAGCTACAGGGAAATATACTGCGTGAATGCGCTGCCCCGATCTTATTTAATATTCACCAGAAACAGTTATTGGATATAGCGCTATGTTTATATAATTTCGCCACCCTGGTTAGAATATTGATTTTTATTGCGTCGTAGGATTGGAAGACGGCCTGTCCCGATTTTTTTCGGGAATGATACGGACTGGGCGCCTGCCTGGCTGAAGCCATTCAGACAGAGATGATCACGGATTTATTTTTTGTTCCAAAAAATTACAGCTACTGCTTATATATTGTTTCCGCTATGCTGCGTAGCAGCATAAATCCGTGAATATCCTCCCAGTCCGTATCCTCTGCGTTCCAATCATTGGTGTTGATAAAAAAAATCCCGAACAGTTGTGCTGTCCCACCAACCGGCGAGAATTTGAAATGCGCCCCAAAAACCAGCGTCAATTTCTTCCATGTGTATTTAGTATTTTTGACTCCTAAATAATTAAACCATGCCGAAGCCAGCCAAAGGAACCTACCCTGCTTATTACGAAACTTACATCAGTAAAGTAAAGGAGGATCATGTAAAAGATGCTTTTAGCAATCAGGCTGATATAATAAATAATTTCTTTGATAAAATTTCTGAAGAAAAATCAGGTTATGCTTATTCCCCAGGCAAGTGGACCCTCAAAGAGTTATTGCAACATATCATAGATGCGGAAAGGATATTCGCCTACCGTGCTCTCTCCTTCGCAAGGAAAGATGAAACATCTCTTCCGGGCTTTGATGAAAATAATTATGCAGATAATTCCTATGCCAATGAAAGAAACTGGCAAAGCCTTGTTGATGAATTAAAAGCGGTAAGAAAAACAACTGAAATATTATTTGATAGTTTTAATACAGATATGCTGAATCATTCTGGCCTGGCAAATAATAATCCTGTAACAGTCAATGCTATTGGATTTATTGTAGTTGGGCATTTGACTCATCATAAGAATATTGTAGTTGAAAGATATCTTTAAATCGATTTGAAAATTTGGAGATTTGAAAATTTGAAAATGAATAGCACTTTTAATGTTGGATTATTGAGATAAAACAATTGTATTCTCTTAAATTAAAAGCGCTCTGCAATTACAGAGCGCTTTTAAATTTAAGTTGTATAGCAAAACTTGCGGATTTTCGATTAACAAAAACGAATGATCTTCCGTAAAACGCTGTCGGGATTTACAATCGCCGACAGGGTTGCTGTAAAAAAAAGCGCCCTGCAAATGCAAGACGCTTTATTAATTCTTAATTCCTAATTTTTAATTCTTTTCCTCCGGCTTCGTTCCATTTACTTCTGCCTTCGCCAGGTTATTCTGAATGATCATTTTATTAAGCACTTTCACTGTTTCATCAATATAAATATCCGAGCTGCGTTGTTTGATCCACTGTTTGTTCTTATCTACTTTATCAGGGGCTTCATTGATTGAAGCGGTATCTGCAGATACATTTTGAATAGTAAGGGGCGCAGGTAATTTATAAAGCTCTTCTATATTCTTTGCAACTGTTTTAAGTTCTTTCTGATCTTCCTTATACTTAGTAATATTGAGTGAATACTCCTTGTCAAGGTATTTACCCATCCAATCAACATCCGATTTTATTTTATTGAATACAGGGCTCTTGCTTACATCGCTGTTTGCACCTGCAATCACAGCATCTTCACCAGGAGCTGTCCATGTTTTATAATCTGCTTTACTGATCTCATCCCAATTCAAAGCATAAGGATTGTCTTTTTCCCTGAATTTATAAAACTCAAGACGATCAGGTAAAACGATATCCGGAGTAACACCTTTTAATTGTGTAGCACCGCCACTGATGCGATAAAATTTTTGAAGGGTGAGTTTAACAGTACCAAGATCCTCTGTTTTCTTATTGGGAAACATAGGATTCTCACTTTCAGGATTCAAAGGAATATTTCTTTGAACCGTTCCTTTACCATAAGTAGATGTACTACCGATAATGACACCACGCTTATAATCCTGTATAGCAGCAGCAAAGATTTCTGATGCAGAAGCACTGGTTTCATCCACCATTACAGCAAATGGTCCGGTGTACTGTACGTTCTTATCTTTATCACGTAAAATATTTGCTTTTTCATCACGTCCTTTTACCTGGCATATTGGGCCATCTTCAATAAAAAGACCGGCCATTTGTACTACATCATATAAAGATCCTCCACCATTTCCACGAAGATCTAAGATGATACCATCAACATTCTCCCCTTTTAATTTTTCTATTTCTTTTGCAACATCTGCTGCACATCGGGCACCATTGGGCCTTTCAAAATCAGCATAAAACTCAGGCAAATAAATGTAGCCTATCTTATTTTCTCCTTTTACGATTGCAGATTTTGCAAACGTATCTTCCAATTTGATATCATCTCTTAATAAAGTGATCACTTTAATGGTTCCATCTATGCGCTTTACAGTAAGCCTTACTTCACTTCCTTTTTCTGCTCCACGAATCAATTTTACAGCATCAGATACCGCATAACCTGTTACATCAACGGGCTCCTCTTTTCCTTGTGCTACTTTAATGATCTCATCATTTTCTTTCAATTCACCACTTTTCCAGGCTGGGCCTCCACTCACAAGACTTGAAATTTTAATCTTACCATCATCTTCTTTCAATTGGGCTCCAATTCCGAAAAAGCGGCCACTCATAGATTCATTAAAAGAACGCAGGTCCACCGGTGGAAAATAACTGCTATGAGGATCCATGATCGTAGTGATCGTATTTACAAATGTGCTGAAATTCTCATCATTGGTTTCCCTTGTCTTCTTGGTAGAAAAATACCTTTCCAATGTTTTGCTCACTTGTTGCCTTGCTTCTCGTTCAAGTGTGCTGTCTGCTTTTACTTTATAGTCCTTTTTATCTTTATTCTTCTCTCTCTCATCCTGCAGGTCAACATATTTTTGCAATGCTGCATATTTCAAACGTTTTCTCCAGATGTCGGAACGTTCTGCTTCATTTTTTGGAAAATCCAGTTTATCAGCATCCATTAAAACCTTTTCATCTTTTGTAAAATCAAACGGTTTAGAAAGAATGTCTTTATACAATGTTGATGCTTCATTCAGCCTTTTCAGGTAAACTTCATTTACAGCATAAAAAGATTCCAGGTCACTACTACCATGAATCTCATCATCAATTTTTGTGTCGAATTTTTTGAATCCATCAATGTCAGATTTGAGGAAAATGGTCTTGTCATTATCAAGATCTTCTGTGAATTTCTTTAAGACTTCTTTGCTGAAAACATCATCAATCTTCCTTGGGCTGAAGTGCCCCTGCTCCAATAATACACCTACATTTCTAAGTATCTTAGTGTACCTGGTTTTTGGGTTGTCATCGTTATCATTTTTTCCCTGGGATTGGAATGTAAAAAAAAGGCTTGCACCCGTAAGCGCAATAATCACCGGAATGAATTTTTTGCTCATAATAAAATTTGCAATTTTTTGCATTGTGTAAAAATAACGTAAAAACGAATTTCTACGTTTAGGATTAACGTCATATCGCCAATAATGTTTTGTTAAACAGCCTTAGTGGGAATAATTTATGATAAATGGCAAAAAAAATCTCCCTGAAAATACCAGGGAGAAAATTTATGGGTAATCGAGGGGGCTCGAACCCCCGACCCTCAGAATCACAATCTGATGCTCTAACCAACTGAGCTACGACTACCGTTTGATTTGGGCTGCAAAAATATATAAAAACAGCACTCATTCAAAATTACATTTTGAATGGCCCTATATTCCGGTATTTTTGCTCCCAAAATAAAAGTCATGACAGCAGTGCAAATGAGTATTATTGTTTTCTTTTCTGCGTTCACGGGCTGGATCATTTCATGGTTAACAATCAGACTTTTATTTTCTTCATCTATTCGATCGGGTTTGGGTACCAAAGCAGGACAGGTTTTTCAACAGGAATTTGAATCTTCAAAAATGATTGATGAAAAAATGACAGACCCATCCTTATTCGAAAAAATGAAGCCTGAAATTGAAAAGCACGTTGATTTTTTTCTAAATGAAAAATTAGCTGCTGTATTTCCTTTGTTATATAAATTTATGGGAGAAAAAACGCTCCGGCAATTCAAGGATGCTTTTATGATTGAAACAGACTTGCTTTTTCCTCTTATTATTAAGAATTACATGACCTCTTTAAAAAAAGAAATAAGGCTGGATACGATCATTTCAACACATATCAATGCGATACCTATTCAAACAATACGTCTCCATTTTTTTAAGCATGCTAAAAAAGAAATCTTCTTCTTCAGGTTGGTTTGCTGCATTACCGGTTTGATAATGGGTATGCTGGCAGTTGTAGCACTTCATTTCATTCAATAAAGGCTGTTTAAAGATAGCTTATACCCATTAAATTAATACTTGTCTGTCAGCCTGAGGCACGCATAAAAAAATTAAGCTCTTTGCAAATGACATGGCAAAGCCGTAGGCTCGTTTCTATTTTGTAACAACGGATTTTAATCCGTTGTCATTAAT
>JBDTLP010000138.1:0-11416 GCA_039934735.1 Ferruginibacter sp.
TATTTAGTCCTAAACCAGTCGCAGACTGGCTAACTTAAAAAGACACAAGTGATCGCTCCGAACACTTGCGCCAGTGAGGGAATACAAACCTGTTTGCGGTTGTGATGGTAAAGAGTATGGCAATGCGTGTACGGCGAAGTGTGCAGGGGTGAAAAGTTGGGTGGAAGGAAGTTGTAGGTAGAAAAAAGAGGCTGCCTTATTAGACAGCCTCATGAAAAAATTTATTTCCTTATTGTGCAATAACTACCTGTTGTCGTTCTTTTTGTTCTCCGTCAAAAATTTCTATAAAATAAATGCCGGGTTTTAAAGCCGATGTATTTAAGTGTACCTGTTTCGAACTTGCTGCATATTTATGCTCTATTTTTAAATTACCAAGGTTATCGTATAATTTAATTTCTGTAATTGAGCCCAAATTGTTTTTTTCAATTGTAGTTGTATTAGCCGATTTACAAGGTGGCGGAATATTGGGGACCACTACATTCAATTCACCACTATTAGCTGGGTTGGGTGAAATAACATACATCTTGCAACCTCCACAATTGATTGCCTTAAATCCAAAATCTACGCTTTTGCTACCACAGGCATTCGTAGCCGTTACCCTGAATACTGCGGTTTGATTTGCAGCCCATAAATAAAAGGATAAATTATTCCCTGACGGCGTCCAGCTTATGTTGGAAGCGCTTGACGTAACCTTTGTCCAGGTTATGCTTGTTGCATTTGGTGAAGTAGCATAAATGTTTGAAATCGCATACATGCATATTTGGTTATAGGTTGAAGCTGTTCCATTGTATATCATTAGTGATGCAGGTACTCCTCCGGACTGATGGGTAATACTTAACTGTGCTAAACCTACATAAA
This sequence comes from Ferruginibacter sp., assembly GCA_039934735.1. Classification (GTDB taxonomy): domain Bacteria; phylum Bacteroidota; class Bacteroidia; order Chitinophagales; family Chitinophagaceae; genus Ferruginibacter. The sequence goes on from JBDTLP010000138.1 coordinate 859, forward strand.
CTTGTTTTGTAAAGGTTCTTGACACAATTGTTCCGCAATTATTTGTAAAGCTTACCACGGCTGTAAGAGTTGCCAGCCCATCACTCACTTTTGTAAGTGTGGGTTGTGTACAGGTTGTACAACTAATACTCACAACACTGGTTGGAGCTGCAGACCATGTAACCGTAAAACCTGCCGGTAAATTATTTATAGAATAGGCTCCTGATGAACAAAGAATACTGTTACCTCCAATAGAAAGATTATCTGGAAAAGGATTCCCTACACCCAAATTATAATATCCGGTAACATTTTGGCCCATATTTTCTACCCTTATAAAATATTGCTGACCGGCAACGAAATTCCAAACCAGGCGTGAATAAAGATTGGTGCCGGAAATATTATCATTTTGGGCTAATTGCACAAGCGTATTACTAAATAGGGTTAACCTTGTATTTGCATTTGTTCTACCAGTCATAGCAGAAGTAAATACCTGAATATTGCTATTACAAGGAGCCGTAAAAGTAACCCAATCAACATCACATTGACCCCAAACACCATCACCATAATATTGCTGATTAAAATTATGCTCCTGGTTCTCATCTAATGCAATAACCCTTGCAGCTTCCTGAAAATTGTCCATTTCGAAATCATCATACTCGCCTTTTGAATCCTGCCAGGCAGCAAAATTATTGGTATTTTTTCCACGGTATAATGAGTATAATAAAACAGCAATTTGCATTCTTGAAAAAGCAACTCTACATTGCCGATCACGGTTATAAGACATAATATTCCGGGTACTTGGTACAGAGGAGCCAATAGGAGGAGTTTGATAAAAATCATTCCACAAATCAGTTCTTCCATTATAATTACCAGCAGCATTATATGTACATGATGCATTTGAATTTAATTCCGGATCAGCTGGTGTATCCTCAAGACCATCTCCTGTGGCTTCACAAATTCTGTTGCTATGCAAACTTCCAAAACAAAGGCTAAAGGTTGGCCAATATCGATTTCTATCAATCGCCTCCTTTCTACATTTTCCTTTATCATAATATTGATGAGTATGATCTAGCTCGAAATAATGTCCGACCTCATGGGGAAATACTGTCGCTAACTCATCCGAAGATGTTTGGCGTGAAAGAAAGATTCCATCTACACCAAAAAATCTGGCTCTGTATTGTATTCCATTTGCATTATCAGAAATGGTGTTCGCTATATGTATATTAATACACCCACGATCTTTATGGTTCTGCAATAAGCTCCACGCTTCCGTATCACTTTCAACATTTACATGGCTATCGTCATCAATATATCCTATTTCACAACGCATATAAAATCCTATCAACGTTTGATTATCGACATTGAAAGTTTTATTCAAGTTATCCATATAATTTCTCAATTGCAAAAAAGTAGGCCCACCAATACCAGCGCTATTCCTATATATCCAAAATTTAATCGGGACATGAAATTTTACTCTGTCTGGTCCCACAATTCTACTAACTCCCCCAGCAGATGGATATCCAATGCTATCCAAAAAAGTTTCTAAATATGCATTATTACCAAACCATGGGAGATGTTCAAATTGAGTTGTATCCCTATCTTGAACGTCGCAAATTAAAGTATCAACTATTTGAGCCTTTAGCATCAAAGTCGTGCTTGAAAGAATAAATATTAATAGAACTTTTTTCATAAATTCAATTTTTGATTATAGTTATAGTAGAAGAAGTTCCATTAGATAAGTTTAATATTTGTTGTCCTTTATTATAAACTTTCAAGGTTTCAAAAACAGATCCGCATTCTGTTTTCTTAGCTTTAAAACAAGTTACAATTGTGTCCATTTGATTGTGATAATATTTGACAATAAAAGATTTACAAATTTCTGAGTTATAGGAACTAGCATCTGCAGGTTCATTATATAAAGGACCAAAATTTATTATCCAATACTTACTAAAAGTTCCAGGAATTAAATCTAAACTTGAGAGTAATAATAATGAGGTTCCATTAGATTCAAAAATTTTTATACTATCCTTAATATATAATGGATTAGATTCCGCATACAAATAATTTCCAGTAGCCAAGTCTTTAAAAATTACTGATAAAGCAGAATTACCTACATTCGGAGATTCTTCGCAATCTGGTGTTTTATTACAAGCGCTTATGAACAAGATAATAATAACTCCAAGTGTTTTAAATATTTTAGATATCGTTTTCATAATTGAGGTGGGTGTTTAGCAAACCAATAATTTAGTATTGAAATAATAATTTGTAATGCCGATCAATTCTGATTTATTAATAGTTAATTAAAAGCTTATAAGAACGTCGACAGTTACTATGTAATGTAGCATTAGTTTTAGTAAAAAATCCATGTGTTTTCACCCTTTTTTGATATTTTTTTTAAACAGGCGTTCCTACACTAATGATGAAACAAATTTTTTAATTTTTAATCTCTATTATTTCATGTGTACGCAGTAATACAAACCTGGTTTGCGGATGTGATGGAAAAGAATATGGGAATGCGTGTACGGCTAAGTTTGCAGGGGTGAAAAGTTGGGTGGAGGGCAGTTGTAATAATTAAACAGTCTTTATCAAGCCAAACTGTTTCCAATGATGCGTTACATGTTTATAATGCAACAAAATCCATTCGTCAAAATTAAGTAACCCAAATGCGGGGTGCATGGTTAGTTTATTGGGGTCGTCTTTAAAGTAAATGAAGAAATCGTCGACAGCAATTTTTAGTTTATTGATTGCAGCTTCCAGATTGGCTGTTCTTAATGGAAGCGGTTCTTCCCCCAATACTTCGGCAGGTGCTTTTGTATTTTCTTTAAACTCCTTATCGCTATAGAGGAAGGCTTTATATTTAGGTAAATGTTCTTCGGGAATAGTAAGTGGAAATTTTATTTTTTCTGTAGATACATCAAAAAAATCAGCAACATGCTCCATCATTTGTTGTGCATTCATCTTGCCCCAGTTTGCTTTCGAATCAGGGGAAAGATTGTTGAGCAGGAGAAACATATCATTTTTTATAAAAGCCAATCGCTGATCCTGCATAAATATTTTATTTACTAACGTTGCTTTGCATGCATGCATCAATCTCCTTCCATACGTCCCTGAAAATTTCTTCGATGGTTCCTTCTCCTTTTACCAGTTTTACTTTACCAAACTTTTTATAATAATCTGCAACAGGTGCGGTCTTATTGTGGTATTCGGCGATCCTTGCCCTGATCACCTGTTCATTGGTATCATCACTTCTGCCACTCGTTTCTCCTCTTTTTAAAAGCCGTCTTACCAATTCATCTTCTGATACATCCAATGCCATCATCAAACAAATACCCGTATTTTTTAATTCAAGTAATTTATCAAGTGCCTCTGCCTGCGCAGAAGTACGGGGAAATCCATCGAATAAAAATCCTTTTGCATTTGGATAATGATCAAGTGCAGAACTAATCATGCCGATCACTACTTCATCGGGCACAAGCTGGCCCTTATCCATAAGGCTTTTAGCCTCCATGCCTAATGCTGTATGCTGGGCAATTTCTGAGCGAAGCAAATCTCCTGTACTAAGATGTTTTAATCCGTACCTGTGAATCAATTTTTCGCTTTGCGTACCTTTTCCACTGCCCGGCGGGCCAAAGAGTATTAAATTGAACATATATTATAACTAATAACTAAGCTCCTGATTGAAAATGAATGCTGCCTGTTTGAATGCTGCAAAGCTAATAAAGCATTCTTAATTTTGTGCAATTTCAGTAAGACGCAATTCAACCTTAAAATGCAGTTTTATAAAGTAAATATAATATTCTTGTACTATTAAATGATGATTTGCCCAAACAATTCTTAAATAATCAACTTTTTATTCAAATTAAATGGAAAATATTAAACCATTAATGTGGAATCTACCCATCGGTTAGAAAAAATCTTTCGACCTTTTTGTAGCGAATACCCCCATAACTTTTTTGTTTTCCTGATCCTAACCTATATTTTTGCGGATATCCCTAATGCTTTAATAATTTACCATATATGGCCAAACTTAAACTCAGTGAACTGGCAGAAACACTTATAGCTTCAGAAATTGTACGCCTTGGCGCTACAATCAAAGAAAAAATAAAATCAGGTGAGCATATTTTTAACTACACCATTGGCGATTTTGATTCATCGCAGTTTCCAATCCCGGCTGGATTACAAAAGGAAATTATCAATGCTTATAATGATGGTTATACAACCTATCCTGCAGCCGAAGGAGAACTCGATCTTAGAAAAGCAGTAGCTGACTTTATTGAAAAAAATGAAGGCATTCATTATACCCCACAGGAAATTTTAATATCATGCGGAGGAAGGCCACTCATTTATTGCATTTTCAGGAGTATCGTTGATAAAGGCGATAAAGTAATTTACCCGGTACCAAGCTGGAACAATAATCACTATGCGCATTTTACCGAAGCAGAACATGTTATTATAGAAGCTACCAGGGAAAATAATTTCATGCCGACTGCAGCACAGATCGAACCTCATATAAAGGGTGCTACATTGCTGGCGCTTTGTTCTCCTTTAAATCCAACAGGTACAACTTTTTCCAAAGATGAACTGGAAGCCATCTGTGATCTTGTTATTGCAGAAAATGAAACAAGAAAAGACGGAGAGAAAAAATTATACCTGATGTATGACCAGATTTACTGGACATTGACCTTTGGTGAAACAAAACATTATAACCCGGTTTCACTGAGGCCAAAGATGAAAGACTATACTGTTTTTGTTGATGGCATCAGCAAGGCATTTGCGTCTACGGGTGTACGTGTGGGCTGGTCGATGGGACCTGCTGAAGTGATTGTGAAAATGCGTTCCATCAGCAGCCATGTTGGATCATGGGCGCCGATGGCAGAACAAAAAGCAGTAGCAAAATTTTTATCTCGTGAAAATGAGGTAAATGATTTTCTTACCCATTTTAAAAAAGAAATTGAATTCCGTTTGAGAGGTTTATACGACGGTTTTAAAAAATTAAAAGCAGCAGGTTTTTCTGTTGATTCTATTATACCACAGGCTGCTATTTATTTAACCGTGCAAATAGATCTTGTTGGAAAACAAACAAGTTCTGGTGAAGTACTTGAAGACCAGGATGCAGTTACCGCTTACATTCTTGATGAAGCAAAACTTGCATTGGTGCCATTTGGATATTTTGGAGCCGGAAGAGAAAGTAACTGGTACAGGCTTAGTGTTGGTTGTTGCAAAAAAGAAGATATTGATACTGTAATCAGTAAATTGAAAGCGGCACTGGAAAAATTAATTTAAATAATATCGCAGATAAAGTTACAAGAGGATCATCGTGTAACTTTTTATTTCTATAAATGAAAAAGGTTACAATAAAATTTATTGTAACCTTTTTATATTAAATGATTATTGATTGTTATTACCAACTTTAATTCTTGTTATTCAAAAACACAAAAGGCTGGTCTTTTTTCCTTCTCACATTTTTCTTTATATCTACAGCGTTATTGGTAATCCTATAGCGATTGAGATCGATAAGTTCATGTGCCCTGGTAAAATTTTCCATCCGCTCTACCGTAAAAAGTAATTCGTGCAGCCAGCTAACCTCATGCTCTATAGCTTGTGGTGTCATTAGTTCCTGTTTGAATAAAACCAGTAGATCTCGGTTTGATTTGTTCATGATCAGAACAATTTTTTAAAACTATTTATAACCAATCATTCCTGAACAACTGCAATGACTTTGACTTCTTCTTGATGAAGAACAACTTGTTGCAATTAGGGAAACAGCGATTAATAACAGTGGTAATAATTTGATAAACTTTTTCATAATATTTCAGGTTACCAAATTAAACTATTTTCACAAATAAATATTGCCTTCTTTTAATGAATGTAGGAAAAATTAACATAAAAAGCCGGAAAAAAAAGATTTTATTGGCTCCACTCGATTGGGGCCTTGGTCACGCCACCAGGTGCATACCGTTAATAAAACTGCTCATTAGCCTTGGAGCCGAGGTAATTATTGCGGCCGAAGGAGCTGTTGCATCCCTCATTCAAAAAGAATTTCCAGGCATAGTAATTTTACGGTTGAGGGGTTATAAGATCAGTTATAGCAGTAGTAAAAGCTTCTTCTTTCTTAAAATGTTTACGCAGGTTCCCAGGATTCTTTCGGTGATGAAATATGAAAAAGAATGGCTGAATCATATTATTTCCGAACATGAAATTGATGCTGTGATCTCCGATAACCGGTTCGGATTTTATACAAATAAAGTTCCATGTGTTTTTATTACGCACCAGCTTTTTATACAAACAGGCAGCGATATTTTAGACAAACAGGCTCAAAAGATCAATTACAGGTACATCAATAAATTCAATGAATGTTGGGTTCCCGATGCTGAAGGAAATAATAATCTGGCGGGAAAATTATCACACCCCAAAAAGTTGCCGGGAATACCCGTAAAATGGCTGGGCGTTTTGTCAAGATGTAAAAAGACGGAAACGCAAAAAAAAAATGATCTGCTGATCATGATCTCCGGTCCGGAACCTCAGCGCAGTATTTTTGAAAAATTTTTATTTCCGCAATTAAAAAATATAAATGGTTCCATCGTTTTCTTAAGAGGATTGCCGGCAGAAAATGATACATTGATTGCTCAAAATAAAAATGTAACTATCTACAATCATCTTCCTGCAGAAACATTGAATGAAATAATACAACAATCAAAACTTGTAGTTGCAAGATCCGGCTATTCAACCGTGATGGATCTTGCTTCATTGAAACAAAAAGCAATATTGATTCCAACGGCAGGTCAAACAGAACAGGAGTATCTTGCTGATTATTTAAAAGAAAAGAAATTATTTTTTACAGTGAAGCAAGAAGGATTTTCTCTTGAAAAAGAAACGGAAAATGTAAAGGCGTTTGAATTTGCAGATGCTGGAAACATTCCATTATTAAATGAAAGTATCGTTATTGAGTGGCTTCGGAAATTAACCACAGAGGAAAATGGAGTATAAATATTGAGTTTCACAGAGTATAAATAATTAATAAAAAACTCCGTTAAACTTTATATAAAAACTCCTTTCGCTCTGTGGTAAAATTTCACTTCGCAATAAAAATCCCTTTCTCATTCTTATTATCACTCCCTACAATACTCTCGCTTTTTTTTGCATGAAATAAAAATCCTGTTTTATTTTTTAATTGCTGCATCAGCTCAATCATCTTTTTAAAAGCTAGTGGTTCTTCACAAAAAATAATTTTAGAAGTTTTATTTTTTGTTATAATTTTTTCGATGTTGTCTATACTTCCCGCCGCAGGATCTTTATCATTATTTTCCAACGCAATTCTTCCCTGTATAACCAATGGATCTACAGCATATTTTATAAGCTGTATCATTTCATTAAAATAGGATTGGCTGGCTATAACAAGCGTGTCTTTATTGCCGCTAGTAATTATTTTCTTACTGCGAAATGCAGCTAAGAGATACATTCTGATAAATGCAAGCGTTTTACTAAAGCTGATAGCAATCCCAATAAAAAATTTACGAGCCTTGTTATTGTTGTAATGCTTTTTCACAAACAAATGCATAGCCCCATAAAATTGTTGGATGTATTGTTTTGATTGTTTCTGCGTACTTTCTCCTTTAAAATGAATGATCGTTGTATCTGGAAAATAATAATTTTTATACCCTTCTTTTTTTATGCGGTAAGCAAGGTCAATGTCTTCTCCATACATAAAAAAAGATTCATCAAACCCCTCAACCGTATCAATTATTTTTTTAGGTACCATTAAAAAAGCGCCAGCCAAAACATCTACCACATTAATTTTATCTTCCGGCAATTCACCTGCATAATATCTTGAAAATGTTTTTGAATTTGAAAAAATGGCAGTCAATCCAATCATCTTATAAAATGAAGCCGTTGCTGATGGCAATGAACGTTTGCTTTCTCTTAAAAAATGACCTGATCCATCAATCATTCTTACTCCCAGTGCACCACAATTTTCACGTAGCCTAAAAAAGGCAATACATTTTTCAAAACAATCTTCGGGTAAAATAGTATCGGGATTTAAAAACAATACATACATTCCTTTCACTTCTTTTAATACACTGTTGTTCGCTTTTGCAAAACCCACATTCTCCTGTCCCCATTTAAAAATCACTTCCGGAAATTTTGATTCAAGATATTCCCTGCTGCCATCAGTAGAATGATTGTCCACTACAAATATTTCTGCCTTAATATTTTTACATGCTTTTAGTACAGAACAAAGGCATTGCTCTAAAAAATATTTTACGTTGTAGTTTACGATGATGATTGATAAATCCAAGAAGAATTATGAATTATGAATTATGAATTTAAGTTACGAGCTATAAGCTGCAAGCTATAAGTTATAAGTTGATTAAGCTTGCAAGATAATAATAGACTACGAAGATTTCACCTTTCAATTTTTCACCTATTGCGTTTAACCGCTGTCGGGGTTCACAACTGCCGACAGGGTTACGATTCCGATTCCCGATTCCCGATTGCCGCCTATCTTTGCGCCATGCTAAAAACAACACTCATAAATGCAGTTCAGGCTGGCGCTGAACAATTGAAGCACTTTTTTAATGGTGAATTCAAAATATCCAATAAAGAAGGCATTAATAACCTGGTTACGGAAGCTGATCATGCATCAGAAAAAGCAATCATTGAAGTAATTCAAAAAGATTTTCCAGATCATTTTATTTTAAGTGAAGAAACCGGTGAGATTCCGTCACAAAGCGAATACAAATGGATCATCGACCCCATTGATGGAACCGTAAATTTTGCCAATGGTATCCCGATCTGTTGTGTAAGCATTGGCCTGGAAAAAGAGGGAGCAATGATATTGGGTGCAGTATATAATCCACTGATGAATGAATTTTATTTTGCTCAAAAAGGATTTGGCGCATCATTGAATGATAAAAAAATATCTGTAAGTAATAAAAAAGAAGTTATTAAAAGTTGCCTTGTTACCGGTTTTCCTTACACCTATCTTGATTCACCCAATGGTCCGATACCCGTTTTTGAAAAACTGATTCGCAAGGGTGTTCCTGTACGCAGGCTTGGTAGTGCAGCTATTGATCTGTGTTGGGTAGCCGCCGGACGCTTTGATGGATTTTATGAACACAGTCTTCAGGCCTGGGACAGTGCCGCAGGTTTTTTAATAGTAGAAGAAGCGGGCGGGAAAGTAACTGACTTTAATGGAAATTATTATTCACCCTACCAGCCACATCTTATCGCAACCAATGGTAAGATCCATGATGAGTTGTTGAAAATTATTAATGGAGGGGCTGTGGGTGAATGAGTGAATAAGTCAATGGGTGAATAGCTTCGCAATTATTTTAAGTCCATTCACTCATTCACCTATTCACTCATTGACCCATTCACTCATTCACCCATTAACTTATTCACCCATTCACTAAATTTGCCTCATGGAAGAAAGAACAGAAATATCATCTCTAGGAGAATTTGGCCTAATTGACCATCTTACAAAAAATAATGAAACCAAAAATGTATCTACTGTTTTGTCAATAGGTGATGATGCTGCTGTGATCGATCATTTCGGCAGGCAAACGGTTGTTACCACCGATTTACTTTTAGAAGGAATACATTTTGATCTTTCTTATACGCCGATGAAACATCTTGGCTACAAATCAGTAGTCGTTAACGTGAGTGATATATATGCCATGAATGCAACGCCTACACAAATTGTGTTGAGTATTGCATTCAGCAATCGTTTTAGTGTAGAAGCGTTGGATGAATTTTATGCCGGTGTGTATGCAGCCTGCGAAGTATATGGCGTTGATCTTATTGGTGGCGATACCAGCACCTCACAACGTGGTTTTGTTATCAGTGTTACTGCCATTGGAGAAGTGGCACCCGATAGTTATGTAAAAAGAAATACAGCCCAGGTAAATGATCTTATTTGTGTAAGCGGTGAATTGGGTGGTTCGTTTTTAGGACTTACACTTTTAGAAAGAGAAAAAAAGATTTTTGAAGAAACAGGTGCACAACCCGATCTTGAAGGACAGGCATATATTGTTGGCCGTTTATTAAAACCAGAAGCAAGAAAAGACATTATAGAATATTTTGCTGAAGCGGAGATCATGCCTACAAGTATGATCGATATCAGTGATGGGCTTAGCAGCGATCTTTTACACATTTGTAAACAAAGCAATGTTGGTTGCGTACTGTATGAAGACAAACTTCCTTTTAATGAAGAAGCAAAAGAGTTTGCTTATAAATTAGAATTAGATCCCACAGCATGTGCATTGAGTGGCGGTGAAGATTATGAATTGTTATTTACCGTATCGCAAGCTCATTATGAAAAAATTAAAACGAATCCTTCAATTAGTATCATTGGATATATCACCGAAGCTGCGGAAGGAAAAAATCTTATTACACGTGGTGGTAATAAACATGAGTTGATTGCCCAAGGATGGAACCATCTTAAATAGTTATGAGTTTAGAGTTATGAGTTTCTAACATTTAACGCCCAGGCCTGGTGTTTTCACCAGCCGGTCATGCGGTATCGATTAGCTACAACTGGCTGGTGAAAACGCAGGCCAGGGCAGAGTTTTTTATCTAC
>JBDTLP010000139.1:0-11408 GCA_039934735.1 Ferruginibacter sp.
ACAGCATCCCAGGTTAGTTCCCTTCGGCCTGTAGTAGCGCCCGGCGCCGCGTTGAGAGGATCACCAGCCAGCACCCTAAACTCATTTAGTTTAGCTACAATGGCTATACTATCACCTGCTGCAGACTTTACAACGGCATTTACATTGTATACAGGGTTGTCACCATCGTCGTCGTCTTTTTTACAACTTGTAAAAAAAGTTGTGGCAGTTACTATTGCAATTACTGTTAGGTTGCTAATTACATTTTTCATTTCGTACGGTTTATTTATTTTTATGATTTTCTTGTCCCGCAAAACTGGTTTAAAAATATAGCTTGAATAATCACCAAAAGGAGTATTTGGTATCCCCTATTTTGGGGATCAGGGATCAACAGGATAAAGTGAGTACGTAAATTATACCTGATTGATAATTTCAAAATTGCAATCACCTTTACCAGCTATTGTACTATACACCAGGTTAATACGGGAGTATCCCCTATTGTCAATTAGTAACAGACTATTGTGTTGAACTTTAAGCGATATTTATTAATGGCCATGGCCGTGTGCGGCCAAGGCCATTAATCTTTGTTTAAGCTGCTACTGATTCCATTAACTCAATGAGAATATCCAATTCTTCAACACGAAGCGTTTCAATCTTAACGCCATAGGTGGCTGGAATATCCTGGGCTAATTTTGAATTCCAAAATGCCGCCCTGGCATCTTTATTTTCAAATACATAAATACCGCCAACGATTCCGGTATTTTCATCAGCAGCATAATATTTCTGAATGAGCCCGGGCACATTTCTAAAATCTTCCAGCCTTTGATGAAAGAGTTGTGATAGTTCCTCCGAACCATAAGTAGATTCGAACCTTACGGATAACAGTGCTTTTAAATTTTCCATTTTCTTTTTGTTTTTATTTTTAAAAATTTATTCAGTAAAAGTAGCTGGCGAAAGAGGTTTGGATATAGGCTAAAAAGTCAGATAAATCGACTCTAAAGGTTTACCCGTTCTCATAATCTATTTATTCCGATGATTTTCAATACTCAAATTTTTCGAAATCTACATTGCAAACTTCAAAGGAAGGCTGTGCCGCTGATCTGCCCGCAATTATTAAATTGTTCTTTTAAATGGCTACAAATAATTTGACAGCGATTATTTCAGCATTCAAATTTTTTCGGGTCATTTCTATTTATTTAAAAATGTGCAGCAAAGCAAGTGAATTCGACTGACCTAAAAGTTAATCTATATTAACTTGTTACTTTTTTTTTAAGGGCCTTAAAAATCGGGGATTATCAGGTAATTTATTCAACAGCATTCTCTATTCGCTATAGGATACGGACGTTGATATTTAGCTTTTAGCAATACTAATTCACATGAGCAGGTTAATAAAAAATTACCGTATCTCGTTGAGGCCGGTATATGTTGCATCCCGTGTTATAAAAACAGACTATCTGTGTAGTCCGACTTCAAAGGCTGCAAATCATTTTGTATAAAGGAGTTTAAATGATGCATTAAGAGATGGTTAAAAAATCCCTTTGATTAATTTCTTTAGATTCATCTAACAGAGAGGTTGCATTCATTTTTGTTGCGTTTAGGATTGTTTTGAAATAAATTCCTGAGCAACAAATTTAGATTGAGGACGGGTAGAGAGATTGGCTAATAAGCCGGATAAACCGGCTATAAGGGTTAAGCTTCCGTAATTACTGCATTTGAAAACTTTTGCCGGTATTGCAGCGGAGTAAGATGATATTTTTCTTTAAACACTCTTATAAAATGGGAAGTGTCTTCAAACCCGCATTCCAAAGAAATTTGATTGATGCTTGAATTTGTACTAAGAACCTGTTGAAGCGAAAGTTCAAGTTTTTTATTTTTAAGCCATAGCGCAGGGGTAGCGCTGTAATATTGCTTAAAACTTTTCTTAAATGTAGATAAGCTCATGTGGCATAACAGGGCATAATTTTCCAGCTTAAGATTATAAGCAAAGTTTTCCTCCATCACCATGCGCATTTGATGTCCCTGGTTTTGACAAAGAGAAATAAAATAATCAGTTAAGGCCTGGTGTTTCTTATTTGAAAAGAGACTTAAGAGCAATTCTTCAAATTTCAATAAAAGCAATTGCTCATTTGGTTTTTGGGAGAGCGATAGATATGATTGTATTGAGTAATAATATATCTCCAGCAATTCATCAGCTTGTATACGTAGCACAGCGTCCTGACCAGAAATATTTTTTTGTGAAGTATTCAGTAAAGCGCTGTTTTTTTTCAGAAATGATTTTATAAAATCGTCAGGAATAAACATAAAAATGGCACAAAACTTATCGTCAAAAAACTGGTGTGTAAGATTCGCACCTTTCTTCACAAAGATGATATCCCCCTCATCAACTTCATACGAATTGTAAATTGACTTCCACATTTTCTTACCTGAAGATATAAATGCGAAATAATTATTGTGCGACCATATCCCGAATTTGTTTTCTTCCTGCATACAGGTGTATTCAACAAACAGCAACTCGTTAATTTCTATTTTTTGAAATAAACAACTTTCTTTTATTGCAGAATAAAGATTTACCATTTAATTACGAATATGAAAAGCCGGAATATCATTTTCTCGCAAAGCCTCAACCATTCACCTGCATTTTCTTCTGCATTTAAATCGTTTCTTTGCCCTCCCGATATGCAATATTATCAAATCCTTTTTGAATGCCAATAAAAAGTAATGCCGGTTGGTCTGATTTTGCAATACTCACTTTATATTTTTAAAAAAATTGTTTGCTAACCGGGGTATATTACAGCAGTTGCTCAAAATATCCGCCGATCTCATTTTCCTTATCGATAAAAAGTAATTCTAAAATCCAATGTCTATCATTGCCATTGGCATCTAATAAAAACATATCGTTGTGGTTTTCCGGATGAATATCTAATTCGGGGCTTTGGGGATCTAAAGGTTGTTCGTGCGGAAATTTACCAACAATATGACCGGCAATTGCTCCTCCAAATGTATAACCATATTCAGTTGCCTGTTCAACCACATACTGAAATAGTGCTGATGATTTTAAAGAGGTTTGTTTTTTATACCAGGCCTGTGTGTCGTACCAGGCCGCTTCAACGTCAGTTTTAATTTTTATTTTATTTGGATTGTTGCCAATTATATAAGTTCTGCCCAGGTCAGCTTCGTAGCCATCAACGATTGGCCCAAAATCTAAAATTACAATATCATCTTCCTGTATGATTTTATCTGGTGGATTATCGGTATATATGCACAATGTATTTTTACCAGCTCTTACAATTTTTTTATGCCAATGATTTTCTATACCAAATTTTTCGAAAGCTGTATTGCAAACTTCTAAAGAAAGTTGCGCTTCTGATTTACCTGCAATTATTAAATTGTCCTTTTCAACGGCTTCAAATAACCGGATTGCAATTGCCTCAGCGCTTACTAATTTTGCTTTTGTCATTTTCAGTTGATTTAAAAAGTGCAACAAAAAGAATGAATTAAACTGAAAAAAAAGTTAATCTACATTAACTTTGCCGTATTTTTTTCTTTAGGGCACTTAAAAACTGGGGGGTAATGCCTAAATATGAGGCAATGTCCTTTTGGGAAAATCGTTTTTCAGCGTAAGGTTTCTGTTTAAGAAACAACATATATCTTTCTTCAGCCGGGGCAGATAAAATTAAATTGATCTGGTCTCTTTGAGAAATGTAGGCATTTTGAAAAAGTATCCGGAAAAACCTTTCAAACTTTGGGATCTTTTGATATAGCAGTTCTAAGTTACTTTTACTTATTTGTAATACATCGGTATTTTCTATTGCCCTAATATTGGATTTAGAGGCAGTTTCCGTAAAAAAGCTATATAAATCATCTGCCCACCATTCTTCAACCAGGAAATCGACTATATGTTCAACTCCCTTTTCATCTATGTAATATATTTTTAAACAACCTTTGGTTATAAAAGTTTCATATCTGCAAACATCTCCTTCACGAAGTAAAAATGCCCCTGTTGCTAAAGTTTTCGAATTTAATAGTGAGGTGAAAAACGCTATTTCTTCTGTGGTTAAATAAATATTCCTTGATATATTTGAAAGTAAAAGTTCAAAGTTCATATTTTGTTTGTTATATCGTGTTGCTCTATAATGAGGGTTCACTCTCCGATTGCCACCACTACCGGTTCCAATTTACATTCTGGCCATCGTTCCAGCGTGTTGTTATAAATCAGGTTGTTACAAAACCAACTTCTTCAGAGCTTCAGTTCCAATTTAGCAATGTTTTTTTTCATTTTATCTATCAACCTCAACTTGTTAAACTTCAACCTATCTTTTGCTATTTCTGAAAATAAAGAGTCATTGTCTATTCATATTACCGTTGAGTCTTAATCCATTCCGTCCGGAATCCATGAAGTTGAAAGCCCCGTCCCAGGTTCAGGAAATTTGCCAGATGGTTATGAAACTGCAAGATTCCCTGATAAGATACAATTCAGAACATCGTGGGCCATTGTAAATCCTGATAATTTTGTTCCCTCATCAAAGTCTTTATATGGCTTTGGGTATTGTTGATTAATCGCGTCTGTCATTGGATTGGCGTGTTTTAAAATGGCGTGCAACCCGCCGATTGCAATCATTATCTGTTCAAATTTACATTGATTTTTAATACATAAACGAACAAAGTTTTTAACATTTATTGGATGCTGTTTTTACTAAAAACAGGTTAATCATAGAGACTGATTCTGCATGATGTTCTTTCTGCGCCAAACGGCCTCCATTTAATAAACTGATTTGAGACTCTTTAATATTTTTTTAATTTATTTGCACCAGCAGCAGTAAAAAGTTTATTATTCTACCTGAAATTACAGAAAAGGAATTCAGGCTATTTTGTTTTTTGAATGTTGAGGCAAAAAATAGATTATGCAAATAACGGTAGAAGGGGCTTCCTGAAAAGGCAGGCGCCAACATAATGATTCGCATTTAAAACCCTAACTGGATAAGCCGCCTGATTTGGTACGGTACCGGCGAAGGTGGTATTAAAAAATTGCGCAGCTTATTTTTTTATGGTAGCAAACGCAGCGGCGTTCCGGTTATCCCGCCCAGGCGGGACCGGCTGGGGAGGCAAAATCCGGGAATTTAAAAGAGTTAATATAATATAACAGTAATCCGCTTAAGTATTTTTTTTTGTTATTTATATAAGCTAATCATAATAAATTATTGATGATCAAACAAGGAAAAAGGCTAAGTTATTCAATAAAGGAAATCTTTCATAACTCTTATCAGTACTTAATTCCAGCGTTTTCTTGCAAACACTATTCAGTTAACACTAATTAAATTAACCGCGGTTTTTCAGTTCAACCAGGGAGATACTTATTCCAAATAAAGTGAATTTGAACTAGTAGTACCCGGCCAGGGCTCGAACCCGAAAAAGGAGAATCCTTACTTCGGACCCCGGTCAGTTCAACAGAAATACCTGCTATTATACCATATTTTATTGCAAAACTTTCTTACATTTAATTAATGAAAAATTGTACCATTATTTGCTATATGCTTACGATGATGCCCCTCCGCATATTTTCGCAGGTTAGCGTTGATGAGTCACTCCTTAACAAGAGTGAAATGCTTAAACTAAACCAGAAATTCATAGTTTCTTCGGGTACCTTACATAAAATATCTTTCGGACCATTCAAGACCATTGATATCAATAAAGGCAAGCAGCATCTTGTTGGCAGGCAAGAGGAGGTTTATCTTGATGTTAAAGGCAAAAATACAGGCATAAAGAAAGGCGTAAATAAAATAAAAAGTCAGCCTTTTTCTTTAGTAATTATCCAGGATGAAAAAGACACTATCATCAGTAACATGGATGTGATATCCATGAGAGAAAAGCGTGCTCTCGTAGAAATCAGAAGTGGCAAAGCGCAGGATGATGAAAGTACTGTAAGCTATTTTGAGGATATCTCCATACAGACCCGGTCTGATTCTCTGAATTGGCAAATGACCCAGGACAATGACCAGGAAGATGATGACCTTGAGTTCCCGTTATCGTTTAAAGGGATATTAACTAATGGGGCGGATAAAATTCTGGCGGAAGGTGCAGATGGCTTTCCTGTAAAACGTAAAACTTTCGCTAACTCAACAAAAGGGATTGTTTTTCTATACAAGAAAAAACAGGTGGCAGCATTAGAAACCTATCCGGAAACATCAATTTGGTTTAGCAATGATATCAATAAGAATCATAAGCAGGTTATAGCTGCTGCTATAATCTCTATCCTGTCTTTATTGAAATATGTAATGAAGTAACAACCAGGGAATAATGCAACTTCTTTTATTTCTAACCTGACAAATGATTTATTCTAATTGATTTTCATGGGAAATTTTCTCATGTAAATAAGAACGTATTTATTAAAACCAATTTTTTTTCGATTATAAAAATAGCTATGATTTTCATAAAGTTTAACTGAATGGTCTATTTTTTACTACAGTTGGCCATTAACTTTCCATAAGTGTTATGTTATCCTTCCGAATATAACAGAGTCTGCGTTCCTTAAAAGCTCATTGTAATGTTAAGGTATTTCCTCATCTGCAATTAGTGCCGTTTGGTCGCAAAACCCGTCAGGTGTCATATTGATTTCTGCAATTAGCTTTCTGCTTCTATTTTGTTTATATCAATTGTCAATTTTATTGTTGGCCGGTTGAAGTTTGCACTGCCTCCAAAGCATTGCGCATAGCGTTCAGGGCTTGCCGAAGTGGGGGAAATAGATATTCGTCCGCCCCGGCTAACTGAAGCTAAATTTATAAATAAAAGTTGATGATTTGCACATAGCTAAATTAATAACGTCAAGCTGGATATGAAGCCAAATTGAAAAACCAAAAAGTTGAAACACGGCTTCCGTCTGCCCCCATTTTGGCAAACCTTTTGTTGTACGCATACCCTTCTTGTTGTTGATCAGTCTGGTAGGTCTGTGTCCTACGTTAGAGTGTTGCCTGTGCGTTGGAGCAAGGCAGGCTCTTATGCAAGGTTAGCTTTTGTGTGTCGGCTTTGTGTGCCTTGCAAATGTGCCTGATTTGCAGCGTTGGCTTAATTGGCGAACAACCATTATCTTGGTCTTTAAATGGGTTTGGGAACAAATTTTAATAAACCTACTTCAATTTTCATCCTTTTTGAAACTGTTTTTACGCTCAGCATTTTCGCATTGATAGAAACTACAATGGTGCTTATACTCATAAATGTTGCTCTATTAATTTACTCCTAACTAAAGTCGCACATACTTAATTAATTAATCCTGCTACTAAAAATAAGACTGCTGCAATCGCTGCTGCAATAAAATTGTAAGGGTTTGCATATTTTAGGTACTTCGTATGATCAGCATGAGCAATATTTGATGACATATTCGTCATTCCTGCAACTGGTGAAGTAACATCTCCGAATGTGCCTCCTGTAATTATTGCCGCTACACAAAGGGGAATGCCGGCTCCGGACACCACGGCAATTGAAATTGCAATAGGCATGAGTAAAGAAGCTGCGCCCCAACCCGAACCAATAAAGTAAGTTACAGCAGATGACAATATGAAAAGTGAAACGGCTACACTCCATGCAGGCATTGAAGTGCCTAAGTTTTGGTGTATGAATTCATTCAAACCCAATTCTTGTGAAACAGATGCTAAAGGCCACGCTATAGTGAGAATTACTAAGGTGGTCATTATTTCATTTCCACCGGATATAATATCTGATGTCATTTCTTTTAGATTATATTTTTGAAAAAAGTAAAAGACAGCAGATATAGCTATAGTGATAAACAGTGCTACAAGCATGGCTCGGTTTGGGTCTGTGTTAGACATGGCTTCAATAAAAGTATTGTTACCCGATTTATCTTTACCAAAAAACCAAAAGAAAAAAATACTAAGAGAGATTACGCTTAACAACGGAACAATAAGATTAATCACCTTTGGCTTTATTGATGGTTTCTCATCTTCCATGTTCATCTTCATGCCTTTCATCTCTTTTTCACCAGATTGTTTTGTCTGAGCATTTACAGGTTTTTTCAATTGATAGAAGATGGTAAGAAAAGTAATAATTATTAATATGATACTGAAAAACTCTAAAGGAATAGCTTTTAACCAGATTTTATACGCTGAGGTGTTCTCGGGGTTTCCGGCTGCTTTCAAACCAATGCTGATATTTGCAATATTAAATCCAACAAAAGTAGTAGCGATAGGAATTAGTTCTACTACCGGACTTGCTGTATTGTTTAGCATAAAGGCAAACCGCTCTTTTGCCATTTCATTCTTCTCGGCAAGCGAACGGGTGATGGAACCCGCACCAACAACCCTGAAACCACAATCAATAAAAGTAAAAGGTATCAAAGCCCATAGTAAAAAAAATACACCTTTCTCGCTTTTTACATGCCTGTCTGCTATATCTGAAAATGCTTTTATGCCGCCTGATTTTATAATAAGGGAAATTAAACCACTAAACAAATACAGAAACAAAAGCACCTGAAGGCTTCCGCTATCCGTTAATGTGTTTACAATTTGGTCAACCGCAGTTTCAAAACCGCCTGTCAGCGTTGGGTTAAGAAAATAGCACCCTGCCAATAAACCGATTAAAAGCGAGGGAATGATTTTCTTAGACCAAATGGCAATTGCAATAGTGATAATGGGCGGCAGAATTGAAACCCATAGATTATTCATTGCTTACTTTTTTTATTTTTTCCTTCTCTTTTTGAAAAACTACAAATACGATAGCGAGAATAATTACGACCAGCACAAGCCACATTCCCCAACCCCGTTCATTGTATAACCTTATTTTTTCAAACCACTAATAGTTTCTGATAATGTGCAATAACTTTTTTTCACGGTTTTATTTCTCGCTAATAAAATTTTATAGCCTTTTAAAATCTAACATGATGATCAACGTTCTTCATCATAACCTGGCACAGTGCCTTCATTAGCAAACCCATTACCTGACCGGGGTTTTACATTTTCAACTGCACCTGTTATAATATTGTCAATCGCTGCTGCAGTTGTAGTTTTTCCTTTTTTAAATTTATTTACAGGGTCACTTCCCGGGCCTGTTTTTTTGCCTTTTGCTACTGTGAGCATTTCCTTTTTATTTTTCATTTTTTTTATTTTAGTTATTAATAAATACATACTGAAGAAGCTATCCGTTTGTCTATAATAACATTCTTTAGTTCTTTTTTGCTTTTTTGAATAGATTTACTGGACTCTTTTTTTACACTTTATCCATTAAGCTATTGCAGCAATTTCCCTTATAGTATAATTACCCACTTTACTAAGCTGTTCCTGTAATACCTCTATGGCAACTGGTTCACGCATGGTAATCAATACTCTTTGTGGTTTTAATTGAACATCCGCATCTTCAACTCCGGAAATTTCAAGTAATGCATGCTTTACGTGATTAACACAACTTCCGCAACTCATGCCTTGTATTTGATATTTTCTTTCCATTTTTAAGTATTTAAAATTAATAGGTTAACCCTTTTATAGGCATCGGGAAAAGAAAATCCATAAACACATTGTTGTGTGCTTTTGATACATGATCTTTAAATGACTTCATACTTCGATGCATTACAGTGGTATATTCCTTTCCCAACTTCAATACAATTTTTTCGAGATCAAATAATTCTTTTTTTATAGCAGCAACTCTTTCTACCTTTTTTACCGGTAAATCTTTATCAAGTTGCAGCATATTCTTTTCAAATAATTTATCAGCCTCTGCATAAAACGAAGTAAGCAGGGGATCACAGGAATATGTTTTTATATGAGAAATTTTGATTGCCAATTTTTTTTCTGCTTCATCCAGTTTACTGTCACTATTAGCGGCAAGCAGGGAGATATACACAGGATATTTAAGCAGCGCTTCATTTTCTCTTTCAGAAATATTTTTAATCCAATTCATTTTTTTATTTTGATTATTGGGAATACCATTAATTACAATGATTAAATTACTTAACCCGCTGATCACTCCTTATCCGTCCAAGTATAGTATTAAGAGAAGCCTTTAACTTATCGATTGCACTGTTAACCGCAAGCTCATAAGTATCTGCTAATCCTGTAACAGCCACGGGCTGCCTGCCTTCAAGACGGGCTTCAAGCAAACATTTTTTGTCATTGAGTCCTTCTTTTGAACCATTCTCATCAGATAGATGAGCTTCCAAACGTGTTATGTTTTCACTATACCTACTTAATTCTTCAAATAGTAAGTCTTTTAATTTATTGCCAAATGCTTCATGCACACTTAAATTATTATCCGTGTTTAATTGAATAGTCATACTGTTTTTTTAAATTATATTTTTTATTTTCTTTTGCGTGAGAAGGTAAACCAGCCTGCTATTATTATAATAATTACAATTATAAAAAACCACCAGCCCATATGCATTCCCCAATAATAATAGTGTTCATTATTGTGCATCATAATTTTAATTTTAAAGTATTTTAGTCAATTATGAAATTACTTACCCATTCCTCCCATATGCTTCATCCCATTCATACTGCCATTACCCATCCTGCTTTGCATCATTTCCATCATTTGCCGATTTCCCATCATCGTTTTAATCATTCCAGACATCATAGAGGTGTCACCATTAGCTCTATCCATCATAGACGACAGCATATTTTGCATCATGCCGGGATTATTTTGCATCATACTCATCATCGAACTATGGTTACCAAGTGCCGTCATTTGATTTTCCTGCATCATCATCATGCCATTTTTGCTATTCATCATAGTTCCAATCATTTCTTTTGACATCATGGTATCATTAGCAATTTTGCTCATGATTTCATTTCTTGTGTCCTTGTTTGAAAGATCGTTTAACTGACCCGATGCAGGCTTGCAGGATGCGAATATTGTTAATAATGCCATTGCCAATAAAGTTGCTACTAATGTTTTCATTCTTTTCCTTTTTATGTGAATTAATTCTGTGACTAAGACCAATGAAAGATAGGTACTTTAAATTCCGAAAATGTTATACAATTACCAATAATAGTTACATCATTCACAGAATCTCAAGAGCCGTTTGAATGCGGGTGATTTATTACTATAAACTATGCTAATATAGTGCCATCATAGAACTGACTTGAAGCGCTGAATTTTAGAGAAGATATTGAGAATATTGGGGAATAAATTTCTCACCATAAAATTTTCTGTACACTTTAAATGCTTGCAATATTTTAGAAAGGTTGTGGTCATCTGTCAACCCGAAAGATGTTTGCCGTGTGTTTGCAATTGCAGTTCTTTTGTAAGGTTGGTTTTGTGTTTGGATTTTGTGCGCCTTGCAAATGTGCTGCAATGTGCGGTGGGCAGTTAGGGTTTTGGTATTGATTGTCCTGTCATTTGAATGTGAACGGAATTCCGTTAGGGTTGCGTACAACGTGTGTATTTCCGTTATCGCTGGTACAGATTTATCCTGGGTATCAATTTAAAAC
>JBDTLP010000140.1:0-11356 GCA_039934735.1 Ferruginibacter sp.
AAGTGCTGCCCATCCGTCGCATGCAGTACCTTTTAGCGGCGCAAAGGTAAGGGAAAAAGGGATTAAAACAAGAGGATTTGATCAAATACAGTTAATAAACCCAATTTTTAATATTATACGAAATATGTAAGAATTGAAAGGTATTTTTATGAACAACAAACATACAAGCATATGGGTCTAAGCTATAAGTCACTTGATGAAATAACAATTAGTAAAATGTTGGAGGAGTTCAATCTTGATATCACTAATGAAAATGTTTATTATAGTAAACGTTTTACAGAAGATGGCGAAAAGTATTATAAAAATGAAATGTCAAATCATTTATTGAAAGGAAGTGACGATTCATTGTCTGATGCATTAAAAAAAGCAAATTGTTTTAAGGCGCAAGAGGAAAGAAAAACTGCTAGAGGTGTATCGTTAGTAAAGGTTCCAGAAACGGCATCGCAAACATTTTCGGAAGGGGAATATAACCGATTTTACATTAGAGCTTTATGTTTGAGAGCAATTGAAGAAGCAAGAAAAATTTGTGTATACAGAGCTAGGTATTCGGAAAATCCCAGAAAAGAGTCTGAAAGCCTAATCGGGCAATACCTTGACCCAAACAAATTATTATTAGACTTACGTAATAACATTGGATTAGACACCTCATTAGGATTACCGCAAGGTCCAAATTCAGGGTTAACTATAGAATTGATTTAATTAAAGAAAGACCAAAAAGTAAACTTACAAGTAATGAAGTTTGACAAAAATAAAAATGAAGATAAAAATATTGAGATTTTAAAAAAAGAGATCAAAAAAACTAATACTAAATATTCTAAAGTTTTGATTGATTTATTATTTTCTCCGACTACCTCTGAAGAATTCAGAATTAGAATTAAGGATTCTATTTCTGCCCATATTGAAAATGAGATTAAGAATTAATGAAAGCATATTTTATTAAATCAATACAAATTGAGGGATTCAGAGGTATAAACAATAATAGCTCTCCGTTAAAAATTATTTTTAAACCGAACGGTGTTACATCTATTTTTGGTGAAAATGGGAAAGGCAAGAGTTCTATTTTTGAAGCATTTGTTTTTGCTATCCTTGGAAGAATTATTCGTTTTGATGATTACCATAGTGATATTAAAGATAGAAATTCAATCAAAAATTTATTTCATGCTAGTGATGGAAAAATCAAAATTGAATTTATTAATGAGTTAAATAATGTCATCGAAATAGATATCTTAGTAGATGCGAATGGAGAAAGAACTGTTAACTCCACTTCAGTTTCTAATCCCAATTTATTTTTAGCCACTCTTTGTAACAAATTAAATTTCCTAGATCACAAATCTTTCGAAAAAATAATTATTTCGAGTGCAGAAGACACGGGAAAACTTTTTTCAAATCTTGTGGGCTTCAGCAAATTCATTGATATAAAGGAAAAACTTGACAAAATATCTAGAACACAGAATATCAATACAGATTTTAATAGAAGTCAAAAAGAGAAAAGTATTATTGAAAACGAAAAAAAGATAACCCAATTAATAGAACAAATAAAAGAAAAACTGGAATCCGTCGATGTAACTATAAATAGCTACGATAAATTAATGGTATTGGAAATTGTAAAAAAATTTATAAATAAAAGTTATGGGCAAAAAATAAAAAAAGTAACGATAGATTCTAATATTAATTTTGATTTACTCATTAGAAACAAGGTGGGGTTAAATTACGAAGCAGACGTTTCAAAATTAACCGAATTACGGAATACTTTAAATAACACTTTATCACTGAGCAAATCTGTAAAATCATTCAATTCAAAAACTGTCAATTCACTATCAGATAAGTTAAAAATCGCTTATTTAGAAATTGAATCTGATGCTGATATTTTACTAGGTAAATTGTATGAAAAGGCTATAGATAGTTATGATAAAATTTCAGAAGTCGACAAAAACAATTGTATCCTTTGCGATACAACATCTCTTAACAAAAATGAGCAAACTTTTTACGACCAAATAAAAAACAAGATAAAATTATTTAATAAGTTCAAATCAAAATATTCAGTTTTCTATAACCTTCTTGTCAATAAAATTGAAGTTAGCCAGATTAAAACAATTGAAAAATTATACGCAAACGATGATGAAAAAATTTTCTCTGAATTAAAAATTGAAGCTGTTTTTTTTTCGAAGGATTTTTTTGAATCGAATAATATTCAAACCCTTATTTCGGCTTATGTGCAAAAAATAGAAATTTCAAAAGCAAATCTATTGTTAGCTATAAGTGAGCTTAACAAAAAACTCCCGCCAAAGCTGTCAGAATTTATTGAACTTAACAACGTATATAAATCAATATTTGATTTAATCGTTGAAATAGATAATTTACAAATTTCAAACAACCGCAATACAAAATATTTATTTGAACTTGAAAGCTGGACGAAATTTATTGGCGAAGTAAAAGACTCCTATGAGAATTCTTATAACATTCTCATGGATGAAATAGCGCTAAATATAGATTCCGATACTAAATCATTCTTTAAGGATATTATGGGCAATGTTGAAATTACTCCAAAACTTAAAAAGGATAACAGAGGACAAAAAGTAAATATACTATTGGAAAAATTTTATTCCAATACAAGTGAATTGAGAGCTGCTCCAATATTATCGGAATCGTACAGAAACGCATTAAGCTTATCAATCTATTTTGCATCTGCGTTAAGAAGTAAAAGTTTAGGGAATTTTATAATCCTTGATGATATAACATCAAGCTTTGATAGTGGTCATCAAATTCATCTTTTAGAATTAATAAAAAGAAAAATATGCATTAGTTCGACCAATAAGAAAGGTAAGCAAATAATATTTTTGACTCACGATGGGCTTTTAAAAAAATTACTTAATGAAAATGGAGCATTAAAAGATTGGCAACATTATGTTTTAAATTCCAATAAAGATATAGTTTCAATAAGCCCATTAAAGTCTGACGATCTTAAATTGAATATCACGCATAAAATTAATTCAGGGAATTATTTAGGCTCAGATTTCAGAATGTATTATGAATTTGTACTACTAGAAATTATCGAAAAATTAGATCTTGAAGTACCTTTTTCATTAATTTATAATAATGATACTAAAATGGTAAGTAAATTATCAAATGCGATTCATGAAATAATTGAATTGAAAAGGCTCTCCAGAAAAGCAAAATCAGTTTTTTTAAGACTACCTAACAAATCCGACTTTAAATCTTATGTACAACAATTAACAAACAATCTTTCACATTGGGGCTCAGGTAGAGAAATCAGTCTTTCTACTCCTGTTTTAAACAAAATAATCGACGATATCGATGACTTTAAAAAGCAATTTCAATACAATTGTACTTGCCCTGCAAAAAATATTGGCTGGGTATATTTTAATTCATTATCATCCCCTAAACATAAAGGATGTAATTGTAGTATTTAATAAAAAGGTTAGTGCTCCTGATTGCCAGGTGTTCCACTAAGCCTTGGTGGGTGTTCCTATTCCATACGCCCCGGCCTGGTGTTTTCACCAGCCGGTTTCGAAATGAAGAAAGTCTCCGATTTGTAAAAATGGCTGGTGAAAACACCAGGCCAGGGCAACACGACAACATTTCGCGACTTTCTAAAGTTTTGTAGTGCTGCATGTTATCATCATTCCCTTATTTCCCACATTCAATCATACGCTCAGCTTCTACAGGGTAACCAAGGTCTTTTGC
The DNA here is from genome assembly GCA_039934735.1 of Ferruginibacter sp. GTDB lineage: Bacteria > Bacteroidota > Bacteroidia > Chitinophagales > Chitinophagaceae > Ferruginibacter. Next base: position 3,706 of record JBDTLP010000140.1, read on the forward strand.
CTGGATAAGATCTATGCAAAAATCTGTATAGCCCAGCATTTTTTTAATATAACTCCTCACATAATATGAATAATCCAGTTTGGGATCAAGCGAGATTGCTTTATTACAATCTACCAATGCGGATTTTATATTGTTATCCGTTTTTTTAATTGTTGTTTTAATGGGGAAATTCCAGTGAGGATTAAATGCCTGGTTGCTTACACTTCCGCCGATAAAATAGGACGTGATCCTGGTTTTTTCTCCCAAATTTACTTTTGCAATGGCCCGGTATACATAAGCAGCAGGCTTAGACGGATTTAGGGAAATACATTTATCTAAATCAGCCGAAGCATTTTCAAATTTCTCTAAAGCAAGAAAAATATTCCCCCTCAAAAAATAATAATCGTCCGTATCAAAATCTTTAACTACAGGCACCATTTCAATTGCTTTATTGATGCCAATTAATGCTTCATCATACCTGCCCTGATTAAATTTTATTTCTGCAATACTTAATTGGGTTGAAGCAAGAAATACATTCACATAAGTATTTATCGATTCACCCGTTACCTGAGTGAGGCGCTGGTTTACTTTGATATCCTCCGCTAAACTCTCTTTATATTTTAAAGAATTAAAATAATCGGTTAATGACTCGTCATACTTCTTCAACTTTAAGTATGCGTTTCCACGGAATGATAAATTCATGGCGTTTGATGGAAATTTCTTTACAGCAATGGTATAAATATCAACTGCCTTTTCATATTGCTCCTGGTTATAAAATGCAACTCCACGTTGGTAATAATAACTTGCCCGGCTGCTATCACAATAAGAAAGTTTTGAAAATTCAAGCTCTTCCATAATGTTATTCCCGGGATCATTTTTTTTCAAAAGTTCATATGCAGTATTTATATCTGAACAATAACCATCCATATCTTCCAAAGAATGTTTTACCATAGCCCGGTTATAATAACCTATAAAATTATCCGGATCAATGCTGATTGACCTGTTGTATTCAGTTATTGCTTTTGTATTTTCATTGCTGGCTGCATATATGGCGCCGCGGCTGAAATAAAGATCTGCCCGACCGCTATCAATGCTTATTGCAGTATTGATATCCTCCAATGATTCTTTGAACATCTGTTTGTTGTAAAAGAAATTTGATCTCTGATAATAAGCGTAGTACGTTGGTTTCAATTCAATGGCTTCTGTGATATCAGCAATTGCCAGATTCAATTCACCTTGTGACGCATATTGGTTGGCTCTTAAAATAAAACAATCAGGTTCTTTAGGACTTAGTTTTATTGCTTTATTGAAATCCATCATTGCCCCCAGTTTGTCTTCCTGCCGCACCTTTTCTTTTGCACGGACAGCGTATAGTAACCCATCATTGGGATCTATGTCTATCGCTTTATTTAAGAACTCTATTGCATTTTTATGATCCTTTTTAAAGGTATAAACACGGCCGATGTTCATATAACATCGTGCACATTTTGGATTTACTTTCAGTGCATCATCATAATATTTTAGCCCTGCTTCAAACTGGCTATTTTCAATATAAAGAAAGCCCAGCCAGCGTAATACTGCTTCATCCTTGGGTTTTTTGCTTAGCTCTTTAAGAAAATAAGGAATGAGTTTATCTACCTGACCGATGTGTTTAAGAGAATCCACAAAACCATCATATTTTGATTTGTTTTGAGCGAAAGCATGAAAGGTAAAAATACAGCTTAGCAAGCCGATCCATTTTTTCATAAAATGATCATTAATCTATGTACTGAATGTATAGTTTATTGTTCACAGGGAATTTTTAATAATCAACAATTGTTTGATTTTGCTGTACTGATTAAATTGCCTGGATCAAAAAAGTATCAATAAAGTATCAGATGCCCTTCTCATTTTAGATGAAGTTCTAACCACAGGTTTAACCGACCAACAACAGAAGTTCCCATGAAATCATGAATGGAAATTAATTAAAAAAAATCATCTTTTGCAAGGAAAAAATATAACAACGATGGTAAGCCGGAAGAATAATAAAATCTGAATCTTTAAACGGGTTGGCATACACATCGGCCGATTTCTTTACATTATTCAACACGAAAAAATTATCCACCCCGAATTTAACATCACCTGCAAACGCTTCTTCAAGTTTTTTAATATCAATCTCAGTCTTTGCGGTTGTTCCAACACCACGTGCCCCGGCCTGGTGTTTTCAACAGCCTGGTCCCAAATGAAAGCCCTCCGATTTATAAAACAGGCTGGTGAAAACATCAGGCCAGGGCAGCAGTTTTAACAGCATACCACCAAATTCACAATTCCAAGAAATCCAAAAATTACAATACCTTCAAACCTTATTCATACGCTTCGAGCCACGATTATAACCCGGTAGCGTCTATTTAAACATTTAATAATCTGCCTTATGAAAAAGTATCTTCTTTTTATTATTTTATGTTCAGCAATTGTTTCCGGTTGCACAAAAAGCGACGATGCTGTTGTTGGATTGGTGGCAACGGTAACAACCACAGCTGCCAATTTAGTAACCGGTAATAAAATTGGAACGGGTGGAAACATTAGTAATGATGGCGGATCTTCCATCACAGCCCGTGGGGTTTGTTGGAGCACTGCTGCCAATCCTGTTATTTCGGGTACGCATACCAGTGATGGAACCGGCACTGGAACATTTCAAAGTGTTATAACAGGCCTGTTACCTACCACAACTTATTATGTAAGGGCTTATGCTACAAATGGTGCAGGAACTGCATATGGTGACGAGATCGTTGTTACAACCACCATTCAGACTGATGTATATGTTGGAGGTTATGAATTTAGCCCGACTATGAATCAGAATATTCCTAAAGTATGGAAGAATGGTGTTGCTACTGCTCTCAACACTGGTGCTGTAAGTGGATATGTAAGAGGTGTTTTTGTTTCCGGAAATGATGTTTATGTGACCGGCTACGAACTTGATATGGCCACTTCGCAATATAGAGCGGTGATCTGGAAAAATGGCACCCCCAGCTATCTTACAAACGGAGTAGAAGATGCTTCTGCAGAATCCGTTTTTGTAGTTGGTAATGATGTTTATGTTGCGGGTTATGAAAATATCAATACCATTGCGGTAGCAAAATTGTGGAAGAATGGAGTGGGCACAAACCTTACAGACGGAACACGCCTGGCCTTGGGAGAATCAGTTTTTGTTGATGGTATTGATGTATATGTTTCCGGCTACGAAGTCGGCGTAAATGGCACCCACGTGAAAGTCTGGAAGAACGGTGCTCCCACAATTTTAAACCCTGTTGGCGAGCTCGCCAGTACAGGAAGTGGCGTTTTTGTTTCCGGCACAGATGTTTATGTAGCGAATGGTGTTCAGGTGGGTGCCGCCGTTTCGGTTGCAAAGCTTTGGAAAAATGGTGTTGAAACCGTTCTTACGGATGGTTCACATGAAGCGATTTGCAAAACAGTTTTCGTGAATGGGGCGGATGTATATGTAGGAGGCAGCGAACGGTCAGCACCAGGACCATATATTGCCAGGACCTGGAAGAATGGAATTCCAAGTTATTTAAACAGCAATACTAATAGTGATGCATATGTAGAATCCGTGTATTTTTTCGGTTCTACCTTATATGCCGCAGGCTATGAAAATGATGGAACCACAACTTACACTGCAAAACTTTGGGAAAATGGAATTGCTACTGCACTTACAAACGGCGCAAATTCCAGTTTTGCAAGTTGTGTATTTGTAAAGCAGTGATCGATACATTCCACGCCTTTCGTTTCGTAGTTTATCAATATTATTAACCTTAACGAGTGTCTCAATATCCCACATCCCGCCTGGAGCTCTTAGTCAATGTCTTCCGTAGGTTTTCTAATCCTACGTCCCGGCTTGGTCTTTTCACCAGCCGGTTTCGAAGTGAATAAGCCTGTACTTCGCAAAACCTGGCTGGAGAAAACACCACAACTGTTCGGAACTTTTTTTATCAACACCAATGATTGGAACGCGGATGATACGGACTGGGCGCCTGCCTGGCTGAAGCCATTCAGACAGGGATATTCTCGGATTTATGCTGCTACGCAGCATAGCGGAAATAATACATAAGCAGTATCTGTAATTTTTTGGAACAAAAAATAAATCCGTGATCATCCGCCCAGTCCGTATCATCCGTCTTCCCATCCTACGACGCAATAAAAATCAATATTCTCAGCCTTGGCGGGTGTTCCTATTTATGCGCCCCGCCCTAGTGTTTTCACCAGCCCGGTTTCAAAATGAATTAGCCTGCTACTTCGCAAAACCTGGCTGGTGAAAACAGCAGGCCAAGGCAAAAGGAGCAGAGACAGCTTGTACCCATTTATTTTGTACCCACACTACCGGGTACAAACGAAATGGGTACAAAAAACAATTATATTTATAGCTCAAAATATTAAGCTATGGACATGCTGGAAGTAATACGCCACAAAACCGGCCTCAGCCAGTATAAAATGGCAGAATATCTGTGTGTTTCAAGAAGTTCGATAAAAATGGCAGAAAAAGGCTTGCGCAAATTACCGCATGAGGCCGAAATGAGAGCAATTGCCTTGTTCCATACAATTAATCAAAATGAGCAAAAAGCCAATAATCAAAAAGAGACCGCACCATCCAGTGAAAGCAAGACCAAAAAAATTTCCAAACTGGCGGGCGAACATTCCAGGAAAATGAAAGACTTCCAGTTTAAAGCAATGGTTTTAAAACGGAAGCTGGAAAAAATAAAAAAAAGAAACCTGCAGGTAATAACCCGACAGGAAATGGTTACTGCCCTAAAAGAAAATTTTCCATTTATAAAAAAGAAAGGAATTGATGACTCGTGGTTGGCTTACCAGGAAGTGATCATTGAAGAGTATAACTCAACGAGCGATAACGACGAAGAAGGGCTACAGGGAGAAATAGAAGTGCTGTTAGCTTATGCTGCTGCTCATGAAATACAATGGAAAAAGTACACAAGCAAATTTGAAGATTTGATAATTTGATAAATTGGAAATAAAAAACTGAAAAGCAATTTTTAAACTTTTCGCCCTGGTGTTTCCGCCATAAATATTCACAAGTTTTTTACAAAAGATATACGCCTATGATTGGAAAGCGGATTACACGGGTTGAGCGGATGAACTCGAATTTGCCTCATCAATAATAATTCAACAATATTTCTCTTTGCATTTCATCCGTCGGCAATATGTATATCGGGTACGTTAAGTAATGCTCTTGTACAGTTATCGTTGTATTCAGAGGATGATCCGTATGCACAGTTATATCCGATTCCAAATCGGCTCCCGGTATCCTTACCTGGTTTATCGTATCTGCTATTAATAAAGTTCCGGCAGCAATCGGTCCATAAAATGTTTTATTATAAACTCCATCAATGGTAGTTGTACTAATCGTTGTGCTATCATTTGCATCGAGTGCCAGTGTGAATTTAATTTTTCTTATAAGCCGGTTTATTTTTTTAAATAGATACATGGTGTTGAGATTCGTATCTACAAGCCCGGTGATATTGTACCACTTTGGATTTAGCCCTGCATATTGATTGGTATCGATTCCGTCAATAAAGACATCAGCCCGGTTCAATGCATTGAACAACCCACCTTTTGCAGGTTGATAGTTAATAGAGAAGTACCCATTAGTGTCCGTTTGAAATTCTTTAGGAGGGCTATAAGCTCCGCCCTGGTAACTTACCTGTGTTATCAGTAACTTATAATTATTTACCGGAACCGGATTACTGCTGCATTCAAGTATCCTTCCCTGGACAACGTAATTTCTGTCGGCAGAATCTTTTTTACAGCCACTATTAAAAATCAAAAACAATAAAAGTATGGGTATAAATAAACGTTTCACAGCGGTGCAGTTTAATAATAGTTTTCAATAAATGGGGCAATTCCTTATAAATGTAACGAAATTATTTCCAATCGTTCTCCACGAAATATACTTCGTTACGATGTATAGGTAGAGCCAGGAAATCAATGATCCGCTGCTTGCACTCATTCACAATTAAGTCACTTTTAAACAGCAATCTTTTCAAAAATATTTTTTTAAAATACAATAGGCCAGATACAAAAGCCGCAAACAATTCTTTGCGGCTTTTGTAATATAATCTCTTATTTATACTGCGTGAATTCCTCACCATACATTTTTTTCGACTGCACTGAGAACTCAGCATTCAAAACTCACAAATCATTAAAAGCTTATCGCCGGCATTTCAAACTTCGCCACCACATTTACCAAATCTTTTTTTGTTGATTTTAATGAAACTAAAAACTTATCAATATCATTTCCATAACTCCTTGTACTTACACCGAATAAAACAACTGCCTTTTTCCCCGACTTGTCTGTAATGGTTTTATAACGATATACATTCCTTTCAACAACATCAATGGTTTTCCCATCCGCAGCATTTGCACTTAATAAAAAATCGATCATGTATTCACCACTCTTTGGATTGTCGAAGGTTTCATAATTAACCATCGGGTTTGACAATTTCATTTTTTTAAGTTCCTCTATTTTCATTGCCACAATATCTTTGATTGAAATATTGCTCGTAGCAACATCAATCAGGATCATTGTCTTAAATTTATCCGCATTGTCTCCTTTCTGAATATATTCCTGCTTATAAAAATTATCAGAAGGATGAGAACTCCATGATAAATTATAGGATCCACTATTAAAGCTAACAGGGCCCGGTACATGTAGATAATCTGTCAACTTATTATTGGTTTGTGCATTCACAACTGTGGAGATAAAGCTGACAAAAGCTACTGTTATTATGAAAATAATCAGCGTTTTCTTTTTACTCATTTTTATTTTTTTATAAGATGCTTTTAATTTTATTTATTCACCACTGACTCAATTAAAAAATTCATCAAAGCCGCTGCAGATCCAATAACCGGCCCGCCCATTGGATCTTTTTGCAGGAAATCAAATGGGCCTTCACCAAAATACAGTCCATCAGAAACGAGGAAGCTCAAACGAACTTTTTCATTTGCAGGAGATGGCAAACGCTCTTTGTCCCATGCACCGATCTTGCCAACAACATTAAGGCTATCAGAAAAAAGTTTACTGATAAGCTCCCTTGATTCGGCTGTTTCTGTTTCCCAGATCAGTAGTTTTTCAGAATAATTTATATAGCGTGCAGTCCCATCCTGGAAAGCAGCAATAACATCAAGACCTTCCGGTAAAGCAACTTCTATGATTACACCTAATAGTTCCTTTTTATCAGCAGGAGCACCTATTGCAGCCAGTATATTATACGCAAGTATTTTATGTCTGGATTGAAGTGTTTCATCAACCGTAACTGCTTTTAATTGTTCGATGTTGGGATTTTCTGCAAACAGTATGTTCCATGGATACTCAGTGGCACCCGTAGTTGTTTCATACACTTCTGTATTATCGCAAAACAACTGGTTGTACATTTTATTGATTGCTTCATTCTGGTAAGGATTGTGAGATGTTGCTAAAAGTTGATTCGTAACCTGCATGATTTTTTTTAATTTTGATTGATAAAAAAAGATGTTTTTTTCCGGCGGCCAATTCAATTTGGTAATTTGAAAATGAAATACTTTTTTGTAATAAGCTGTCAACTTTTACAGTACTTTCATCAGCACATTTTCAAATCTTCAAATCTTCAAATCTTCAAATCTTCAAATCTTCAAATCTTCAAAT
>JBDTLP010000141.1:0-11245 GCA_039934735.1 Ferruginibacter sp.
TTTAGAGTTTAGAGTTTAGAGTTTAGAGTTTAGAGTTTAGAGTTTAGAGTTTAGAAGTGATTGACATGAATACATTTGGTTTAATGATAAAAAAAAGAAAACAGGTAGCATAATTTTGAAGCCTGCATCTTTTCACTTATTCACCCATTCACTCATTCACTCATATCATATTAAAGTAACGGAACATGAGCATGCAATTGCAACAGGATTCATTGGTAGAATATGGAGCCAGAAGAGTGATCATAACGATTACCGCAATCTTTTGTGCTTTGCTGGAAATCGTTGATACAACTATTGTAAACGTAGCCCTGAATGACATGCGTGGTTCATTGGGTGCAACATTACCGGAAGTTGGTTGGGTAATAACTGCTTATGCGATTGGTAATGTTATCATTGTTCCAATGACGAGTTGGTTATCGCAACAATTTGGAAGAAGAAATTATTTTGCTGCTTCAGTCATCATGTTTACTGTTTGCTCTTATTTATGTGGTAATGCAAATGGAATCTGGGAACTTGTGTTCTTTCGTTTTTTACAAGGATTAGGCGGTGGTGCTTTACTTGTTACTTCACAAACCATCATTACAGAATCTTATCCCATTGAAAAAAGAGGAATGGCACAGGCCATTTATGGATTGGGTGTGATCATTGGCCCAACACTTGGTCCGCCATTGGGTGGTTATATTGTTACTCATGCCAGCTGGCCTTTAATATTTTATATCAACATACCAATTGGTATCATCGCAACGTTACTCACGCTTCAGTATGTACGCAGTCCCAAATATGCAGAAAAGAAAGCTGCTCATGAAATTGACTGGCTGGGGATTGCATTGCTAGCAGCAACGGTTGGTTCTTTACAATATGTATTGGAACGTGGCCAGGAAGATGACTGGTTTAATAGCAACACCATTCTTCTCCTAACAGTAACAGCTGTTTTTGGATTGTTCTTTTTTATATGGAGGGAAATGACTTATAAAAATCCCATCGTTGAGCTTCGTGTATTAAAAAATGGGAACCTTCGTGTGGGAACAATCTTATCTTTTATTTTAGGATTCGGTTTGTATGGATCAACATTTTTAATTCCGCTTTACACGCAAAGTATGCTGGGCTGGACTGCACAACAAGCGGGAGCATTGATGATCCCGGCAGCATTAACAACCGCATTCATGATGCCGATCATAGGAAGACTATTGCAGAAAGGTATTCCACAACAATACCTTGTTGCAACAGGTTTGCTTATTTTTGTCGTCTTCACTTTTTGGTGCTATAAGATACTAACGCCAGATACAAGCGAAGATGCATTTTTCTGGCCGCTCATAACAAGAGGTGTAGGTCTTGGCCTTTTATTTATCCCCATCACAACTTTATCACTTTCTACTTTAAGCGGTCAAGCCATTGGACAAGGTGCTGCATTTACCGGTATGATGCGGCAATTGGGCGGTTCATTTGGTGTAGCATTGATAACAACATTCTTATCACGTCAAACTGTGGTTCACCGAAGTGCATTGGCACAGCACATAACTGCCATTGACCTCAATGTTCAACAAAGGATATCCGCCATGCAGCATGGATTTATGGCAAAAGGAAAAACTGCGCAGGAAGCTTTAAAAATGGCATACCAGGCAATGGATTTCAATATGACCAAACAGGCAACCGTACTTTCTTACATGGATGTATTCTTATACCTTAGCCTGGCATTTTTAATTTGCGTTCCATTTATTCTGATGGTAAAAGGAAACAAGAAGAAAAAAATTGATCTAAGTGAAGCGATGCATTAAGATATCAGCAATCAGATTTCAACCATCAGATTTACATTAAGAAAACAACCAATTAATTTTTAATTCATAATTTTTAATTCCCAGAAAGTAGTAACAACTTAATTTTAAATCATGAAAATAAAAGTAATTATAACTGGTGCTACAGGAATGGTAGGTGAAGGTGTACTTCATGAATGTTTATTAAATCCTGAAGTTGAGCAAGTATTGGTGATCAATCGCAAACCATGTGGCGTTACTCACCCAAAACTGAAAGAAGTTATTCATACAGATTTTTTTAATTTCTCTGCAATTGAAAATCAGTTACAAGGTTACAATGCCTGCTTTTTTTGTCTTGGTGTTTCTTCAGTCGGTATGAAAGAAGATTCGTTCACGAAATTCACTTATACACTTACGATGCATGTGGCAACAACACTTGCAAAATATAATCCGGATATGACTTTCTGTTATGTTTCCGGCAAAGGCACAGATAGCAGTGAAAAAGGAAACTTAATGTGGTCGAGGGTAAAAGGAAAAACAGAGAATGATCTTATGAAACTGCCATTTCAAAAAGTATATGCATTTCGCCCGGGATTTATGAAGCCGACCAAGGGATTAAAAAATACAATAGCTGCTTATAAATATATTGCATGGCTCTTCCCTGTCTTTCAACTGCTATCTAAAAATTATGTTTGTACCTTAAAGGAAGTTGGTGATGCTATGATAAATGTTGTGTTGAAAGGATATAATAAAAATGTATTGGAAGTAAAAGATATCATCGTACTCGCTAAAAAATAATTTCATTCAAAAATCTAACATTGACCATGCATCCACAAATCAACATGATGAGAGCCACGAGAACATGGTTGCTCAATATTATCAAAGACCTTTCAGTTGAACAATTAAATGAGGTTCCTGCCGGCTTTAATAATAATATTATTTGGAACGTAGGTCATTTGATTGCCGCTCAACAAGGAGTTTGTTATGTAAGAGCTGGATTGAAGCCTGTTGTTGAAGAAAAATATTTTCTTAATTATAAAACTGATACAAAGCCTGGTGATCCACTTGGTGAAGAAGAAATTAATACCATTAAACAACTATTACACTCCACCCTTGATCAATTGGAATCTGATCTTGATAAGAATATTTTTTCCAACTATACTGAATGGGCCACACGATCCGGCCTTGAGATGAAGCATATTGATGATGCGCTTTCGTTCTTACCTTTTCATGAAGGATTGCATGTTGGTTATGTGATGGCATTGAAGAGAATTATAACGGGATGACTTTTTTAACCACAGCGTTTTAAAGGAGTTTTTATATTGAGTTTCACAGAAGTTTTTATTAATTATTTATACTCCGTGAAACTCAATATTCTTACTCCATTTCACTCTGTGGTTAAAAAAAAGCATCTACTCTTAAAAATTTTCTACTTTTTTATAGCACTCAACGAATATACCATTGGAATTTTATTTCCAAAAGGCTCAATTCTGAATTTCTTCGGTTCAAATTCAATCGTCTTATTAAAACAATTATAAGGTGAGTAATCGAACTCTTCAAATGAATTTATTTCAAGACCATTTTTTATAAGACTGGTTAAGACTTCGCTGATGCTATGGTTCCAGGTGATCATTTCTGTGGTGATGGGCGCTGATTTATCAGCGTAAGTTCCCTGTTCCACTTCTATGATTGGATCAGATTTAGCATACGTATAAGCTACTTTTTCAAAATCATTGTCATACATCCACACCACAGGATGAAATTCAGCAAAAATAAATTTACCTCCAGGTTTTAAAAACATTGAAACGATGGCGGCCCATTTATCAAGATCGGGAAACCAGCCAATGGTACCATAACTTGTAAACACGATATCAAATTGTTTATCCAGGTGCTTTGGAAGATCATAAATATCACAACAAATAAATGCTGCATCTGCATTTGTTTTTTTCGCAAGATCAATTGCTTTATTAATGGCATTGTCTGAAAGATCAACACCAGTTGTACTTGCGCCCATTCTTGCTAATGAAATAGTATCCTGTCCAAAATGACATTGTAAATGCAAAAGGGTTTTGCCTTTTATATCTCCCAGCAATTTTAATTCTATTTCATTCAAAGAATTTTTTCCTTTGATAAAAGCATCCACATCATAAAATAATGAATTAATATGATGATCAGTCCTGCTGTTCCAGGCTGCTTTATTTTTTTCTATGTAATTAATAGCTGTGCTCATTGATTAATTTGTTATCCTTAAATTATTTTTTAATAATGTTTTAGATGCTGTATTTCGCCAGGCACATACCAATGCTTCTTTCAATATTTCTTTTTTCACTTTCGCAAGTTCAACAAATGTTGCTCCTTGTCTACCCCATCCACCTGGAACAGGATAAATGATTGTCCTGTCAATATCTGAGAAAACAGATTGTTGAACCAAAGATAATTTCAGCATTGCTATTTTATTGCTGAGATGCAGTGTTGCAAAAATTTTATTCTTAATGCGAAATGAAGGTTTATCAAAATGAAGCGACTCTGTTGCTTCTGGTAATAACAACGCCATCTTTCTGAAATTTTCAATCGATACCATATTCTAATTTAAATTATTAAAGCCTTACCTGGCTGGTTCGAAGTTATTTCCTTTTATATTAACCTGAACTTATACGGGTAGTTTTAATTTGTAAAAAAAGGCAGTTAACGAAGGAAGATCATTTGGAAAACACTGGACTTATTCAGGCTTTATGGACATATACGGCCTCTTCATTCATTGCTATTTGAAATTCTTTTCCAAAGAATAAAGCCATTGAAATAAAATTGCAATAATTATTTTTTAGTCCCGTTACGAAACATATATACATGTTGGTCCAATAGATTTTTATTTTTTTATCTACCGAAAAAGGTCTTATGAAAACAGATTTACTACAACCCTACGCAAAGCATTTTTTATTCACTTTTTTATTATTTGCTATTTCATTTAATGTAATGTCGCAAACAAAAACAAGGGTTGCAGGTGCTGCGAACTGGAGTGCAAATTCTACCTGGATAAAACCATTACCCGGATTAATTACAACTGCTTTTCTAAGTAACGGGGTGCTTGGGTTGGGAACATCATTTAGTTCTGACCTGGCAATAGGAGATGTAATTTGTACTTCTGCGGGGCAACAGATAGGTACGGTTGCAAGCATTTCCGGGATTACAGTTACACTTACTTCTTTTGCGTCTGTGATCATTACACTTGGTGGTTATGGTGTAGAAAAAGTGCCAACAGCAGCTGATGATGTTGAAATTGGTAATACAAATTATGCGTCCGTTTTTGTGAGTTTAGATGTAGCATCTGCAACTGTAAATTCACTCACATTCATTGCTGATGGACAAAGCAATAGCCTTACAAATAATTCAACAAATACGTTAACGGTTAATAACGGCCTTATACTTCAACAACCAACAAGCAATTCAAATACCGTTGCATGGAACATCAATGCAGGCACTGCAAATGTGAATGGCAACATTAATTTCTCAGGAGTAAACAGCAATACGACAAGAATTGCAAAAATCGTAATCACAAATGGAACGCTGAACGCGAATTCAGATATTATATTCAGTGGGTCGACAGCCGCTACGAAAATAATAGATATGTCAGGCGGCGCCGGTTCGGTTAATTTAAAAGGCGCACTTACGGTTCCCTCCTCTTCTTCCACACTTACAGCAGGCACATCAGGAAGCATATTTAATTATACAGGTACAGCTGCACAAACGATCAACTATTTTCCTTCTGGTAAATATTATAACCTGCAGATCAATAATACTAATGTAAATGGTGCTACATTAAGTGCGGCTATTGCTACCAGTAATGTTGATGGAAACCTGTCGCTTGGCAATAATAATACTGGCAGTCTTTTCAATAGTGGCAACTATGCAATCGCATTAAATAATTCCAAAACAGCAACCATTGCACTTGGTTCAACAATGAATGCAGGAACAAGTATCATCAGTTTTGGAACAGGTTCTCCAAATCTCACCATTAACGGAACTTTTAAAACTGCGAATACAAATGGCTTTTCAGGCAGCACAAGTACTGCGGTCAATTCGGCAAACCCACCAACTTTTGTGCTTGGTATTGCTTCAACAATCGAATACAATTCTGCAAGCAATCAAACCGTTACAGGGCGATCAGATTATGCCAATATTTCAGTTTCGGGTGGTGCAACAAAAACAGCGATTGGCATCATAACTGCAAACAATAATTTAAACATAGGAGCAAGTACGATCTTCGATGCCGCTACCTACATACATCAAATGAAAGGAAGTTTAACAAGTAGTGGGACTTTCACAGCATCAACTTCTACCATGGTATTTTCTGGAACAGGTGCTCAAACGATCCCCGGAATGACGTATAATAACCTGGAGACTAGTGCCAGCGGAACAAAAACTGCAGGTGGCGGCTTTACGGTTGCAGGTAATTTTGTAATTGGATCGGGAACAATATTCAGTGCTTCTTCCTACACACACAATATTGCAGGAGATTTTAGTAACAATGGTACATTCTCTGCAGGAACTTCAACCCTGAATTTCAATGGCGTTGCCAATCAACAGAGCAGCGGGGTATCACATTTTAATAGCATTACTTTAAACAATGCGCATGAATTAATACTGGCAAATTCCATCACCGTACATGGAGCACTAACACTAACCAATGGCCGCTTAAATATTAATGGAAAAACACTTACATTGGATGGAACTTTTTCAGGCGATGCAACCAATTCTTTAAAAGGTTCATCATCATCAAATCTCATCATCAGCAATAGCTTCTCCAGTGGAAATTTGTATTTTGATCAAACCGCAGCTACAAATAATAATTACATAAGGAATTTTACATTGAACAGCAATGCTACTATTGGCAATGATATGAATATTGTCGGGGCTTCATCAGTGGGCACGATAACGCTTGCAACGGGAATTACATTAACTACCAATGATCACCTTACGTTGAAATCAGATCATTCAGGAACTGCAAGGCTGGCTGAACTTCCTGTGGATGGAACTGGTGCCGCAACTGCTTTCATTAATGGTAAAATTACAATTGAAAGATATATACCTGCCGCAAGAGGTTGGAGATTATTAAGCGCTCCTGTAAAAACCACAGGTGCTCCTACCATCAATGAAGCATGGCAGGAAGGGCTTACCACAGCTTCGGCTAACCCTAACCTTTATCCCGGTTATGGAGTAAAGATATGTGGCGGAAGTTGTGCAAACGGTTTTGATACCAGTGCTACTATCAATAGTTTTATTAAAACGTACAATAGTTCAATAAATACTTTTACAGCATTGCCTTCTTCACCAGGAACCAATATAGCAATCAATTCATACCCTGCTTATTTCTTATACATACGTGGTGATCGCAGTGTTGATATGTTACAGGGATTAAGTGCTGCAATTACTTCCACAACTTTAAGAACAAAAGGAAATCCTATCACAGGAAAACAGGATGTAACGGTAAACGGAACAGGTTTTACTTTGTTAGGTAATCCTTACGCATCAGCTATAGATTTTCATACTTTATCGAAGAGCAATGTAGGCGATATGTTTTATGCATGGGATCCAAAACTTGCAGGCAATTATGGAATTGGTGGTTATGTAACTTTTATCTGGAACAATACAACACATACTTATGATGCAACCGGCTCCGTTAGTTATATCACTCAATACATACAAAGTGGCGCTGCAGTACTTATCGCATCTGCTGATAATACAAATCCCGGAACTCTCAGTATAAAAGAATCAGATAAAACGGCCAATGGTACTGATCCAATATTTCGTTCCAATGGTTTGGATCAAAAATTAAGGGTGAATTTATTATTGGCAAACACTGATAGTACTTCTGCCTTATTGGATGGCGTACTCACTACTTATGATGATGATAATTTAAATGCTGTTGATAACAACGATGCAAAAAAATTATTCGGTAGCAATCAAAGCATCACTATCAAAAGAGATGGAAAAACTCTTGCAATAGAAAGAAGAAAAACAATTACTGCAAATGATACAACATTTCTAAACCTGTATCAAATGAAGATACATAATTATAAACTTGAGATCGAAATGCAGAATATGGATAACTCAGGCATGCTTGCAATACTGAAAGACAATTATTCGAGCACCACTGATAATACAATTTTAGACATGAATGGAACAACTGAAGTACCCTTCTCCGTGAGTGCTGACCCCGGCTCTTATGCGGTTGACCGTTTTAAAATTGTATTTGAAACATTAGCACCTGTACCATTAACATTTAAAACAGTGAGTGCCATTCAACAACAAAAAAATATTGCTGTTGAATGGAAAACAGAAAACGAAATAACAACAAATCATTATGA
This sequence comes from Ferruginibacter sp., assembly GCA_039934735.1. Classification (GTDB taxonomy): domain Bacteria; phylum Bacteroidota; class Bacteroidia; order Chitinophagales; family Chitinophagaceae; genus Ferruginibacter. Next base: position 8,117 of record JBDTLP010000141.1, read on the forward strand.
AGTAGAAAAATCCATTGACGGAAGTTTATTCAATAAGATAAATACCAATCCTGTTGAAGCTACTTATGGAGGAAGCGGCAACTATAAATTCATCGACACGAATCCTGTTACAGGAATAAATTATTACCGCATTGCTTCTGTATCCTATGCTTCAGGACAGGAAATAAAAACCCACAGTAATATTGTAAAAGTAAATATGCAGGCTGTAAAAGATGGTGCTGCGATATCTATATATCCAAATCCTGCAACAGGAAATACCATTAATTTAAAAGTGAATAACCTTGAAGCGGGAATTTATAATTTACAGGTGTACAATATGAGTGGACAATTGGTATCGCTCATGACAATCAAATATGATGTTGCATCATCTACAGGTATTATTGAGATCAATGAAAAATTGCCAGCAGGGAAATATCAATTGAGATTAACAGGTGAACATGTAAGTGTACAAACACAACTCATAAAAAAATAAATATAACGGGAGCTTCTAACCCCTTCATATATATTCATAGTAACGAAAGCTGAAATCCAAGTCAATCCCCCGTTATTTATGAGATAGCGGGGCTTGCTTTTATAAGGTAGTTTTAAATAATTTTCATCTCTCTGATTTTTACCACAGAGTTTTGGGAGTTAAAATGCACAAAGAGTTAAATGAGTTTTACTCCTTAAACTCTGTGAAAAAACTCCCCTACCTCTGTGGTTAATTGCGCCGCAAATAATTAAGATTTGCTATTAAAAGAAATATCAAAAAAAATCCTGGTAAACCTTAGAAAGTATTATAAAATCTCCGCTGCATTTTTTTTCGTTTCTTATAAATATACTTTAACCATTAAGAAATGAATCGTAAAAGCATTTTTTCTAATACTACTTATTTAATAACAATATTATTTCTTGCTTTTGCGTTCACAAGCTGTGCTTTCAAATCTATCAAAAGAACGAAAGGGATAGAATATCTTAAAGCTGATCCATCAACAAATACTGATCAACAAAAGCTAAATGTTTTTGCACCTCGAAAAAGAAAATCAAAAAAAGATGTATTGATATTTATTCATGGTGGCAATTGGAATTCGGGCAAACGATCACTGTATAATTTTTTAGGAAGCAGGATGGCAAGAAAAGGAATTGTAACTGTTGTGATTGATTATCCACTTAGTCCAAAAGCAACTTATAAAGAAATGGCATTTGCTTCTGCTGCTGCTGTAAAATGGGTAAAAGAAAATATTGCAAAGTATGGTGGTGATACAAATAGAATATTTATTTCCGGCCATTCAGCGGGTGGGCATCTTTCTGCATTGATCTCATTAGACAATGAATATTTTGACAGCCTCGGCATAACCAATCCAATCAAAGGAACAATACTTATTGATGCTGCCGCTCTTGATATGTTCACGTATTTAAAAGAAACAGGACTTGAAGAAGATGACACCTACCTGAAAACATTTACAAAAGATCCTGCTGAGTGGAAAAAAGCAAGCCCCGTTTATTATTTACATGCGGGAATGCCAGCATTCCTTATTTGCCAGGGCGGAAAAACATATCCTTCGATTAAAGAAGCCAATGAAATATTTTTAAAAAAATTATTACCACTTGCACCTAATACAGAACATTATATTATTAAAGGGAAAAAACATGTTGCGATGATAACGCAATTTTTTAAGACCTGGAATCCGAGGTATTATGAGATTACTAAGTTTATGAAAAATGTAAAATAAGTTGATTAAAAAAAGAAGCTTCGCTAGAAATAAAAAGCCATATTCAATGATTTTTTTACCTTGAATATGGCTTTACAACAACTGAATTCGTTACAATAATTTTATACTTGAAAACGCATAAACTAACGACTTATGTTCTGGCCGATCTGATCAATATCGTCAACAAGTTCGGGCCTTTTAGGATCAGGGCCGTATTCGTTGTTACCAACCTGGCCATCTGTACAAGCAAGTATTAAATTATAGATAGGAATCAAAAGATACCATCCACTTTTACCAACATCATGCATGCGGCGAACACCTACCGCAATACTGGGAATAAGAACAGCCAGGCTATAAATATTCTCAAGGTACTTGTTGCCCATATTGTTTCCAACAAGTATCAGTACGATTGAGATTAGAAGACTTACAAGCGTGAAGTACCAATATTCACTTCTTCTCGCTCTTCCATTAAATTCAGCATACTTTTTTAAAACGATTACATACCAGTTAAACATATAGCAGGGTTTTGGTTACTTTTTAATTTCCGGGAAAGTATCTATCAAACTAATTTCCCAGCTCAAACTTTATTTTCGATAGTGAATGTAAACAAATTATAGAAAGAAATATCTTTTTATGAAGAAAAATCATCATCGGTTAATTTATCTTTTTTTCGTTTATAGAAGTTTTAAATAATTCAGGTTAACCTCATCCCCAACCCAACTCCGAAGGAGCGGAGAACTCCTCTGTAACTTCTTTTATGCTTTTTTAATAAGCGAAGGCTATTGCAAATATTCAATGTTCAAGGAAAATACAATTCTGAGTTTTCACCGTTGAGTTTCGAATATTGTACGTCGAATATTGAACATTAACTGCACAAACTCCAACATACACAAACCCAACGCACATAAAAAAGTCCCCACTAACAAGTGGAGACTTCCAATTATATTTTAAAGAAACTAAATTAGTAACCCATTCCACCCATATCAGGAGCACCATGTGCATGTGCTGCTTCTTCTTTAGGTTTGTCTGCAATCACACATTCGGTAGTTAACAACATACCAGCAATGGATGCTGCATTTTCCAAAGCTACGCGTGCCACTTTAGTTGGATCGATAATACCAGCTTTAATCATAGATGTTTCATACATTTCTGTTCTTGCATTGAAACCGAAATCAGCTTTACCTTCTTTGATCTTTTGTACAACTATAGAACCATCTATTCCAGCATTAGCGGTAAGAATACGAAGTGGTTCTTCCAATGCACGGCGTACGATTTGCATTCCTGTTTGTTCGTCAGCGATCTGTCCTTTTACTTTTGGATCAAGGCTCGCAACTGCACGAATATAAGCAACGCCACCACCTGGTACAATCCCTTCTTCAACAGCAGCACGTGTTGCATGTAATGCATCATCTACCCTGTCTTTCTTTTCTTTCATTTC
>JBDTLP010000142.1:0-11222 GCA_039934735.1 Ferruginibacter sp.
TAGGGGGTCAATTTGAAATGGCGGAAGGGGGTCAGTTTAGCCGGAATTTACACTAATGCCGCTTACTTTAGAAATTTACCTATACGTTATCTTGCTTTTACACCATCTTTTAAAATGCAATACAAAGGAATTGAAGAAATATTAACTGATAACATTAAGCGAGGACAAATCACTGAGCAGGAAGCCGTAAAAATTTTAGGATATAAAAAGTTGTTCAGTTATTAATAGTTTTTCCACAAATTTCAATTCTAGATAAAAAAGATTTGGCATTAATGCATGTCAATTTGTAATTTCGTAAAATAGATACAGTAAACAAAGACACGTTAAACACTTTGAGCTACTGTAGTATAAAAGGGAGTCAGGGATACACTAACAGCCCTGATTACTGCTCGGTTACAAAGGTTACAGGAAGACCGGTTTAGAGACCGGATGAATCTTGCTTGTGGCCTTTATTTTTTTGTACATATTTGATCTCATTAAATATTATTACTCATCCCTCCTACAACTTTCCGGTACAGATAGTACTTTTGTTCTAACCTTACTAAACAGTTCTTTGAGGTGATAAGCTGGCAAATCTAAAATTGATAAAAACAGGATAAAAAGGATAAATGGGTACATGTTGGGTACAGATACAAATAAACAATCCCTGAAACTCCGTAGCAACAGGGATTTAGTTTTTAAGTTAGGTGCCCGGGACTGCAACTTTCGGGGAACAAAACCACGTATTAAAAATTTCAACCGACCCTTTCCCAACTTTTTAGCTTTATCTTATTTTACTCTTTTTCATTTTATTTAAGAACAAAGCGGGTACATTTTGGATACAGATTCAAACAAAAAGCCCCTGCAACTTAACGTTTACAGGGACTTAGTTTTTTTATTATGTGCCCAGAACAGGATTCGAACCTGCACATCCTTGCGAACGCTGCCACCTGAAGGCAGTGCGTCTACCAATTTCGCCATCTGGGCTTCTTCAACGTTTAAGGTCTCTGCGTTTAAGGTTTAAAGGGTGAACTTCATAAAAAACATCGGCCTAAACAAACTTTAAACCATTTAAACCTCAAACGAATTAAACGCTTCACCGGTCGCAAATGTAATTTCAAAAATCCTTTTAAAAAAATCAGCTCTTCAGATCTCTGAAACATTTGAAACCTTTTAAAATTATACAGAGATATTAAAGTCACGTAACGCATCATTTAAACTCGTTTTAAGATCTGTACTCTCTTTTCGTTTTCCAATGATCAGTGCACAGCTAACGCCGTATTCGCCTGCAGGAAATTTTTTATTGTAAGTTCCAGGAATCACAACACTGCGGGGAGGAACTATCCCTTTCATTTCAATTGGTTCACTACCACTTACATCAATGATCTTTGTGGATTGGGTGAGTACAACATTCGCCCCAAGTACTGCTTCTTGTTGTACCCGCACCCCTTCTACAACAATACTACGGCTTCCAATAAAACATCCATCTTCAATGATCACCGGAGCGGCTTGCAATGGTTCGAGCACACCGCCAATACCAACGCCACCGCTTAGGTGCACGCCTTTGCCTATTTGGGCACAACTTCCTACAGTTGCCCATGTATCTACCATGCTTCCTTCATCTACATAAGCACCGATATTTACATAAGAAGGCATGAGCACTACATTTTTTGCCAGGAATGCGCCATAACGGGCAACAGCATGCGGCACGGCTCTTACACCAAGATCCTTGTAATTGCTCTTCAATTTCATTTTATCATAAAATTCAAAAGGAGGCAGGCTGAATGTCTGCATTGGCTGAATTGCGAAATATAAAAGAATAGCCTGTTTTACCCACTCATTTACCTGCCAGTCCAATATATCACCATTCATAACTGGTTCGGCTGTACGCAATTTGCCCTTGTCAACCTGTTCAATTACAGTGCGTATCGCTTCCCTGTGAACTTCCCCTTTTATTAATTCACGGTTTTCCCAGGCTTCCTGTATCAATTGTTTAAGATCCATGACGTTTTTTTTGCAAAGTTAGTTTACAATTGACAATTGACAATTGATAATTGACAATGAAAACCAGATAAATATTATTCGGAGCTATATCCAAATGCACGATAAGAAGCAGTACTCATTCTTAGTACTTTCCCCCTCTCCTTCGGACTACTGTGTGGACACATCTTTTTTTACCGCCAAAAATGATAGATACACGGATGACACGGATGAACGGATGAGGACGGATTTATTTTTTGTTCCAAAAAACAACAGATCTATTATTATGCTTATCATCAGTGATATACTGCGTCAGCAGTATTTATCCGTGATTATCCGTTCATCCGTGTCATCCGTGTAGCTATCATAGTGGGTAATCAATTAGGTTGAAATTTTTTTAGAGTGTTCGCAATTGTAAATATAAAATTCCAAAAGATGTGTCCACACAGTAGTCCTTCGGAGAGGGGTTGGGGGTGAGGTTTTTAATTAATAACTTTGCCCCCATGCAGAAATTCCTCGTCATACAAACAGCCTTTATTGGTGATGTTGTGCTGGCAACTGCATTGGTTGAAAAATTAAAGAAGCATTTCCCGGATGCGGCAATCAATTTCCTGTTACGTAAGGGAAATGAATCGCTCTTAATAAACAATCCCAACATTCACAAAGTAATAATTTGGGACAAAAAAAAAGATAAGATAAAAAACCTTTTTCGCATCTTAAAACAAATACGAAAAACCAAATACGATAAAGTTATAAACCTGCAGCGCTATTTTTCTACGGGATTGCTTACAGCATTTTCGGGCGCCCGTGAAACAATCGGCTTTGATAAGAACCCACTTAGTTTTCTTTTCAGCAAAAAAGTAATTCATGAATTTAATGTTGAACAGCCACGGCACGAAGTTGAAAGAAACAATGATCTTATAAGCCATTTTACAGATGATCATTTTTCAAAGCCGGCATTGTATCCTTCACAAACAGATTTTGACACTGTAAAAAAATATACAGCTGGCTCTTATGTAACAATGACGCCCTCGAGCGTATGGTTTACAAAAAAATACCCCGGTGAAAAATGGATTGATCTTATGGATCGTTTTGATCCATCATTAAAAATTTATTTACTTGGAGGAAAAGATAATATTGATGAGTGCGAAATGCTTTTATCAAAAACAACAAATAAAAATGTTGAAGTGCTTGCAGGCAAATTAAGTTTTTTACAGTCTGCTGCACTGATGAGCAATGCTATTATGAATTATACGAATGACAGTGCACCGCTTCATTTTGCTTCTGCAGTAAATGCACCGGTTACCGCTATTTTTTGTTCTACCATTCCTGCATTTGGATATACACCACTGTCTGATATTTCTATTATTGTAGAAACAAAAGAAAAACTTGCATGTCGCCCTTGTGGTTTGCATGGATATAAAAAATGCCCGGAGGGACATTTCAAATGTGGTTATGGAATTAAAACCGAACAATTATTAGAAACAATGCCCAATCATCAATGAAAATGAAAAACGATATTGAAGCCTGCCTCAACGTTTTACGAAACGGTGGTATCATTTTATATCCTACAGATACTGTTTGGGGAATTGGTTGCGACGCCAGCAATGAAGATGCTGTAGCAAAGATCTATGCATTAAAAAACAGGAATGAAGAAAAAAGCATGATCATTTTACTCGCCGATGAAAAAGAGATCATTAAATATACCGACCAGGAACAGCTTACCATCTTCGATTACATAAAGGGAATTGTAAAACCTGTTACCATTATTTACAATGAAGCAAAATACCTGGCAAAAAACCTCATCAACAAAGATGGCAGTGTTGGCATCAGGATCGTCAAGGATGAATTTTGTCAAAAACTCATCCGGGAATTCGGAAAACCCATCGTATCTACGTCTTCTAACGTATCAGGATATCCGCCGCCATTATTTTTTAATGATATTGATATTAAAATAAAAGAAGCTGTAGATTATATTGTACAACACAGACAAGATGATGATACGCCGGGAGAACCAAGTACAGTGATAAGATTGAATGAGGATGGAAGTTATACTGTTATTAGGCCATAAAAAGAGATAACATCTTGGGAAAGATGTTATCTCTTTTTATTTGATATAATTACTTTTTTAAATTACAATATTGCATAACCAATACCAAAATGTATTGTCTGGCTTTTCCATTTACTATTATCAATAGCTTGTTTCAAATCATTTTTATTATTTAAACCAGCGACATATCTTCCATAAACCCTAAATCTTGTGATCTTGATCTGCAATCCCCCGACCAAACTAAAATCGCCCTTTTTAAAAGCATTTTCAGCATTGCTTTCACCACTTATATCCTGGTTAACCAATGCACTAAATTGAGGGCCCACCTGTAAAGCAACATTCTTGTTGAAATAAAGATTTACAAGAATAGGAATATTAAAATAACTCAGCTTGATTTTTTTTATTTCGTTGATATTTATGTTATTAATATCACTTGCAGTTTTACCTGTCGCTGCATTTACCTGGCTAAAATATACTTCAGGTTGTAAACCTATCTTTTTACCTTTTATTTCAAGAAATGCACCTGCATGATACCCGAATTTGAATTCTTCATCAAAAGACTGACCAATAATCTTATGTACATCTGCTCCTGCTTTTATACCAAGATATACTTTCTGGCTAAATGCCATATTCGAAAATATGCTGAAGAAAATTACAGCGATTGATAATCTGATTTTCATAAATAGGCTATTTTGAAATTTGTATCCAGGTTTATAAGTAAGCGATTTAAAATTACAGCTGTAAAATTAAGACATTAAAATGCATAACTTATCACAAAAGAATAGATGGCAGTGAACTTTTTGCTTTCTGTATCATGTAAATAATAATCCAAATATATCTGCGGTTGTATAATGAATTTGCCTTTTGCATACGCAACTCCAAATGAGAAAGCTGCAGATTGTAAAGAAAATTTTTCTTTGGAACTTCCTTCACCATACGCCGTTTTTAATAAATTTTGAACCACGGGCCTCCTGTGATTTAAACTTCCGGAATGTGCGACTGTTAATTTCTGGTTGCTGCCATTTAAGGACAACATTGGTTGTATTTCCAGTTCATCATTTCTTGAAATTACATTTTTAAAATCCCAGATATGAGAGATGGAAAGATTCATAGAGAAGGAACTTAACTTTGTGGTGATTGTATCACGTATTGTAATTGTTCTTGGTATTTGTGTAAACGTAATAACTGAATCAAAGTATTCTTTTGTTCTGCCGCTTGAATAACCCACGCCAATGGATGGCCGAAACCAGGGTTTTTTGAACACAATATTTCCATACAAGTCATTTTTATATGGGTTAACATCAAAGCCGGTAGTCGAGCCCGTTATGTACCTGGTATAAGAAGCACTGATATTTATTTTTTTAGAATAATAACTGTAAGATGGGTTAAAAGCATATTGAAATACTTTTAAACGGCTACTATCTGAAGCTAAATAACAAGTAACTGAAATTCCAAAACCACTCTTATGAACATATGCAACAGCAGGAGTATAAAATATTTTATTGGATGTTGCCTGGTCCGCATTCAGTGAATTATTTTTTATGCTAAAAACACCATTACTAACCCCAACGCTAAACTCCACATAACTCGTATCGGCTTTTTCATTCAGCATCTTAAAAAATTCATCATTATTGAACATAGAATCCAGGGTCGCTTTTTCTTCGGCTGTAAACGTAGTTGTTTGTTGTGCCCAACCTTTATTAAGAAAACATAAAAAAAGACATGTAAAAAGAATTCTCAACATCAGTTTATATTTTAGCCGGCCTTCGACCATTGATAACATTATTTGTTTAATAGATTATTAAAGAATAAATATACCCTTAATGATTTGAAGATTTGAAAATTTGAAAATGAGTTGATGAAAATCATGCAGATGCTTTCAACTTTTGGATTGAAGGGCTTTTCATTTTCAAATCACCAAATCTTCAAATTTTCAAAAGGAATAAATATACCCTTAATGATTTGAAGATTTGAAAATTTGAAAATAAGTTGATGAAAATCATGCAGACGCTTTCAACTTTTGGATAGAAGGGCTTTTCATTTTCAAATCACCAAATCTTCAAATTTTCAAATCAATCCCTGTTTTCCAAAATAAACCCGTACATTTGCGGCGATTATTCAAAACATGAGAATTACATGACATGTTCAGTTGCTGTTGATAGCAGGCATTTAAATTATCTTTCCCTATAAGATCATTTCTTCCCCAACGGCCAGAAGCATTACATGTGACCATCAAAAACAATTTTTGACCACGTGTATTTTGTATGCCGCAAACTAACGGTCCTTATTTAAAAAAAATATTTATACAATGACAAATGCATTTGAAGCATTAGGCCTTAAGGCTGAACTATTAAAAGCAGTTACAGATCTTGGTTTTACAGCGCCAACACCCATCCAGGAACAAGCGATTCCTGTATTGATTTCCGGAACAATGGATTTCGTAGGACTTGCCCAAACTGGTACCGGTAAAACGGCCGCTTTTGGACTTCCTTTATTACAATTGATCAATGCTGCTGATAAATTTCCGCAGGCACTGATCGTTTGTCCAACGAGAGAACTTTGCCTGCAAATCACCAATGATCTACAGGATTTTAAAAAACATCTTAAAGGCGTAAATACAGAAGCTGTTTATGGTGGTGCATCTATCAGCATGCAGATCAGGAATCTTCGCCAGGGTGTTCAGATTGTAGTGGCTACACCAGGAAGATTAATTGATCTTATTGAACGCAAAGCGATCGACTTACAAAAAGTAAAATATGTGGTACTAGATGAAGCAGATGAAATGTTGAACATGGGTTTCAGGGATGATATTGATTTCGTTCTGAAAAATACCATCAACCGGGAAAGCATCTGGTTGTTCAGTGCAACGATGCCACCGGAAGTAAGGGCTATTTCTAAAAACTTCATGACGAATCCTAAAGAGATCACTGTTGGTAAAAAGAACAGTGGTAATGTTAATATCGATCACCAATATTTTGTGGCACCTGCTAATCAACGTTATGAAACATTGAGGCGCCTGATCGATTTTAATCCCGGCATGTATGGGATCATCTTCACAAGAACAAAAGCAGATGCACAGGAAATGTGTGAGCGTTTAGCAAAAGTGGGTTATGATATTGAAGCTTTGCATGGCGATCTTACGCAACAACAACGCGATAAAGTAATGGCACGTTTCCGTTCAAAAGCATTGCAGTTATTGATAGCAACTGATGTTGCCGCAAGAGGAATTGATGTGGATGGTATAACCCATGTTATCAATTTTGAATTGCCGGATGATATGGAAGTTTATACCCACCGCAGCGGCCGTACAGCACGTGCCGGAAAAACGGGCATCTGTATCTCTATTTGCCACACAAGGGAAACATTCAAGATCAGGCAACTGGAGAAAATGGTAAATGCACAGTTTCATAAATTAGATATTCCAAGTGGTAAAGATGTTTGCCGCAAACAGTTCTTCCATTTTATGGATAAACTTATTGCAACAGATATTTCCCAGGGTGATTATGAAACTTATCTTCCTGACCTGATGAAGAAGTTTGAGAATGTATCTAAAGAAGAAGTACTGCAACGTGTAGCCGCACTTGAGTTTGACCATTTCTTAAAACATTATGAGAATGCTGAAGATCTGAATGCAAGAATGGATTCACGCAGCCGCGACAATCAAAGAGATAATAATACAAGTGGCAGCAGAAGCGAACGCACTTTCAACAGGAGAGATAATGGCTATACAAGATTATTTGTAAACCTTGGTACCAAAGATGGTTTTTACAAAGCAAGTTTTCTCCAGTTTATTTTAGACGAAAGCAATCTTAAAAAAGAAGTGCTTGGTAAAATAGATATGCGTGACATGAATACCTGGGTAGAAGTTGACCAGGCAGAAGCTGGCAGGATGATAAAAGCGATTGATGGTAAGCGTTATAACAATCGCACAGTGCGTATGAATGAAGCAGATGGAGGATTTAAAAGGCCGAATGATGAAGGTGGTGGTGGAAGAGGAACAAGACCTGTAGGTGATGGTCAAAGAAAAAGGACATATGCTCCTAAAGAAAAAAGAAACTTTTAAATAATTGTAAGCCCCTTTTACTAGGGGCTTTTTTTATGGAAGAAATGTTCAATATTCGACGTACAATATTCAATGTAACATGAAATGCAATTACTTGCTTCGCTTATGAGCATTGAATATTATACGTTGTATTTTGAATATTAAAATTGGAAAGATCCAAAGAAATCAGAATCCAAAAATTATAACAACGGCCTCCACTTTCTTATTTCTTATTTTTCATTCCTTATTACTTATTCAGAAGCTTTTAATAAGGAATAAGAAATAACTAATAAGAAATAAGGAAGTAAAGAAACTATGCCAGTTCAATAACAGTGATCTCCGCGAATATCCCTACCCTTCCCGGATACCCAATAAATCCAAACCCCCTCGCCCCGGCCTGGTGTTATCACCAGCCGGTTTCGAAACGGGAAAACCGCAACATCAAAATATTGTTATGACTACATCGGCCATCAAAAAAAATCAAACTGCCCGATAGGTTCAGCATTACCTAAATTTTTCACCATAACTTTCCCCTACTTTCCCAATTATTCCCTGTCTGACTGTAGCAATTTTTTAGTAGCAAAAAATAATGCTACAATAATATTGCTACATTATTATTTATCAATAAGTTAAAAAAACAGAAGCGGAGAATAAGATGTAAAAATTCAATCCCCGACAAATTGCCGAACATTGAATATTGCACGTTGCATTTTGAAAATTAAAATCAGGGGCCTGAAGACATCCAGAAAGCAAAATTTATAACAACGCTCACCACTTTCTTATTCCTTATTTTTAATTCCTTATTTCTTATTCAGAAGCTTCAATAAGGAATAAGAAATAAATAATAATAAATAAGGAAGTAAAGAATTATGTTAGTTCAATAACCGTGATCTCCGCCAGTATCCCTACCCTTCCCGGATACCCGATAAATCCAAACCCCCTGTTCACATACAATTTCTGTTTTGCATCTTCATACAAACCTGCCCATTCTTTATACATGTATTGTACAGGGCTCCATTTGAATCCAGGTATTTCTATACCGAATTGCATTCCGTGTGTGTGGCCGCTGAGGGTGAGATCAACATCTTTATAATCCTGTGTTACCTGCGCATGCCAATGACTTGGATCATGGCTCATCAATATTTTAAATGGATATTTTTCTGTGCCGGGATGTGCAAGATCCATTCTTCCATGTTTTGGAAATCTTGCTTTTGAACTCCAGTTCTCAATACCCATCAATGCAATTTGTTCATTGTTTTTTTCAAGTACGACGTGTTCATTCATTAATAAACGCCAGCCAAGTGTTGCATGAACTTTTTTAATATCCTCCAGATTTTGCTCTTTGGTAATTCCATCTGAGGGCCATTCAACATAATCACCGTAATCATGATTTCCCAGGGTGGAATAAACACCCATCGGCGCTTTTAATTTACTAAATACATCCATATATTCTTTCATCTCCGTTGCCTTGTCATTTACAAGATCTCCGGTAAATAAAATGATATCTGCTTTTTCATTTAGTATCTGATCAACACCATGAGCAACTGCTTGTTTATTTAAAAAACTGCCACTATGAATGTCGCTGATGTGCAGGATCTTCATTCCCTTGAATGATGCAGGTAAATTATCAAAGGAAAGTTTAACCCTTCTTACCTGGTACTTGTATTTATTGCTAAAACCATAAATCAGGCTACCAAACAAACTTGTTCCTGCGGCAATGCCGATCCAACTTAAAAAAGCGGAACGGCTGATGCCATCTCCACCCATTTTTTCAACCTCAGTATTATTGAAAAATAATTTCCCTGCCAGCCATTGAATGGCTCTTCGAAGGTCATCTGCAAGAAAAAAGATCAGGGCTGTTAATTTTGCCAGGAATAATCCAATGATGGTTGCAAACAAATAGGTACGAACCTTTTTGCCCAGAAAGTTGGGTTCCGTGTAAACAAAAAGTAAAAAGCCGATGATCGCAAAAATAGTGATGGCCCAATAAGCACTGTAAATAACCAACTTTAATTTAGGAGAAGCTGACTGGGAAACCGTTTTTACGGCCTGGAAAAAATAAGTATCCAGTAAAAGCATGATTCCGAGGAAGATCAAAACACCCATGGGTGAACGCATAATAGATTTTTTATAAAATTAAAACTAATGGGTTCAATATGTTCAAAACGTTCAAAAGTTTAATAGGATTTCTAAACCCGTTGAACCCATTAAACGTATTAAACCTTTTAAACCTTTGGAACGCCTGAAACCTTTGGAACCTTTAAATAAAAAGCCGACTTTTGCAGCAAAACCAGTTTTAACCCTTTTGCGGCAGGCCTTCTGGCATAAAAAGACGTTACTGATCGGGTTATATTTTAAATTATTTAGCATTAGTTTCAACAAACAGAGGAACGAACACAATGGCAAGAACTATAGGGATAGCAAATCAAAAAGGGGGTGTAGGAAAAACGACTACTGCCATCAACCTGGCGGCAAGTTTTGCGATATTGGAATACAGAACGCTTTTGGTGGATGCTGATCCGCAGGCCAATAGTACCACAGGTGTTGGTTTCGACCTGCACAATGTGACCAAGAGCCTATATGATTGCATGGTAAATGAAACAAATGCCCGCGATGTAGTTTTAAAAACGGCAATCCCACATCTTGACCTTATCCCATCTCACATTGATCTTGTGGGTGCTGAAATAGAAATGATCGATTCGCCAAACAGGGAAACTATTTTAAAAAAGATACTCGAACCAATCAAAAATGAATACGATTTTATTGTTATTGATTGTTCTCCTTCTCTTGGATTAATAACGGTGAATGCACTTACTGCTGCCGATAGCGTGGTTGTTCCTGTACAGACAGAATTTTTTGCATTGGAAGGTTTGGGGAAATTATTAAATACCGTGAAAATTGTGCAAAACCGTTTGAATACAGACCTTAAAATAGAAGGTATATTGATGACCATGTACGATGGAAGATTGCGTTTATGCAACCAGGTGGTGAGCGAAGTGCGCCGTCATTTTGAAGACATGGTTTTCAACAGCATCATTCACCGTAATACAAAACTGAGTGAAGCACCTAGTTTTGGCAAACCCGTTATTCTTTACGATTCAGACAGCAAAGGTGCTGTGAATTACCTCAACCTTGCCAAGGAGATACTGCAGAAGAATAATATGACGAAGA
>JBDTLP010000143.1:0-11144 GCA_039934735.1 Ferruginibacter sp.
GAATTTAATCTTACAAATATTCCCGGCATGCCTGCGGGACTTCCAAAAGTGGAAGTAAGTTTTTTAATCAATGCAGATGGTATACTAACGGTATCAGCAAAAGAATTAAGAAGTGGTGTTGAACAAAGTATTGAAGTAAAACCACAGTATGGTTTAACAGATGCTGAAGTAGAAAAAATGTTGCTTGAATCAATTACACATGCAAAAGATGATATTTCAATAAGGGCGTTAACGGAAGCAAGAACTGAAGGAGAACAATTATTAAAAACGACAGAGCGCTTTCTTCAAAAAAATGCTAAACTATTATTGCAGGAAGAATTATTACAAACAGCAGCAGCCATGCAGTCACTGCAACTTTCAATAACAATGGATGACAAAGATCTTATTCATAAAAAGATTGAAGAACTTAATGATATTTCAAGGCCCTATGCAGAAAGAGTAATGGACAATGCCATTGCCGGTGCCATGAAAGGAAAAGCAATTTAATATTGCCACTGATTCACTGATTTTTTATTGCGTTGGCTGAAGCCAACGGCAATTGAAAAAATCAGTGAATCAGAGACAATGTTTTTGAAATCCTGTAGGGATTTAATCTGAGTAAGCCCGAATGAGCTACGGCTTTCCAACCACGTAGTGGTTGAATATTTACTTGCGAAGTATAAGATATACCTCAATGCATTCAATGCTTGAATTCCCTCTAAATCAAAATCAGTGAATCAGTGGCAATGCATTTATTGAATCTGCTAACTGGATAGAATACATTCTTGATCCCGGCTCATTCAAATGCAATTCATCTATAAAATAATCATTTGTATAAAAAGGAGCATTTTCAAAATGAAAATGAGTTAAATGAAATTCATTGGCGATGCTGGTATATATTGAGTCAGTTGTTTTTCTGAAATCCATTTTTTTAAACCTGGAATCCATTCTTTCCGGTGGTGAAATAAATATCACGTTTGTTCCCTGGCTTTGTAATGTTGTTACAGTATTCCTGATATAAGTTATAGCAGTGTCCCACAATTGATCATTGAATGATCTTAAATTAAAAATTGCTGCAGGCTTGCTGTTTTTCTCTTTATAAACATTTATAAATCCTTTGTAAATATTATGATCGAATGCAGGATAGGGTTTCCCTTTTACAAACAATGAAGTACGGTTGTATTCATCAAAGAAACAATATTTTGTAAATGGAAAGAGTTTTATTAGTGAAGTTGGAAATCCGGCCTGCTGCATGTATTTATTGATCGAATCATTTTCTAAATAAAACAAATAAGAGAAACAGGTTTTCAAACTTTCGTTTGGGGTAAGTGCGCCCATATCCAATGATATGATGGCAATACGTGGTGCAGGATGGAATTGTAAATAAATATTGCTTGTTAGCATGATGTCAAGTGCATCGGCACCACCATTGGCAAAATTGTAGCTGTTGAGTTTTGTAATAGAATCAATATAATATGGATTGATGCCGAAATGGACCCGTGAATTTCCTAAGTAAATAATGTCGAAGTTGGTGTTATCTTTTATTAATGCATTGGTCTTGTCGAAAAAAAGTGTTGACCATCTCTTTTTATAAAGATGATCGAAAAACATTCCTGTTGCATAAGCAATACTACTGCTGATGAGAATTACTATCGTTAATCTTTTCAAATACATATTAAAACTGGAAATAAATAAAATTTGATTTTTGAAATATTCCGAAAAATAGAATTAATAAAAGGGTGCATACAAATATGCTTATGTCTTTTATTTTTTTTGAATTAAGGCTCATCATATTTGCTGTTGTCATTTTTTCAATTATAAACATATAAGCGATCATACAAAAAGATAATGCCAATGTGAAATTGCCAAATTGAATTCCTTGTGTTTGTACAGATAATATATTTGCAAATGAAAAATTTTTCAACTTAATACTTTTTACAATCATCCCCATAGCATCTTTTACTGAATGTGCACGAAAAAAGATCCATGCAAAACCAACACAGATACCAGTAATCAGCCAGGCAATTAAAAAAGGAATTTTTATAGAAGTAAAATGTTTTTTAAATCCATCATATATCAATGAATAAATTCCATGTAAAGATCCCCAAACAATAAATGGCCAGCCTGCACCATGCCAGAGCCCGCTAAGTATAAATGTAATTAAAAGGTTTATTTTTTTTCTTGCATTGCCTTTTCTATTTCCACCCAAAGGAATATAAACGTAATCCCTAAACCAACCTGAAAGTGAAATGTGCCAGCGTCGCCAGAATTCCCTGATGTTGCCGGAAAAATAAGGGCGATTAAAATTGGTGGAGAGATCAATGCCCATACAGCGGGCAGCACCAATGGCAATATCTGAATAGCCTGAAAAATCTGCATATATCTGTATGCTGAATAAAAATACGGCTAACCATACTTGTGAGGTTTGTGCATATGCCGAATGATTAAATACTGCATCTGCATATTGCCCGATCCTGTCGGCAATAACAAGTTTTTTAAAAAATCCCCACGTCATTAATCTTAAGCCTTCATACAGTTTTTGAGAAGAGAATTTATGTTCAGCGAATAGTTGTGGTAATAAATTTTGCGGACGTTCAATGGGTCCTGCAACCAATTGCGGATAAAACATTACATACAAGGCATAGTAACCCACATGAGTAATTGCTTTTTGTTTTCCCCGATAAACTTCAATAGTATAAGCAAGAGATTGAAAAGTATGAAAAGAAAGCCCGATTGGCAATACCCATTTTAGTAAAATAAAATGACTGCTTGTTAACTCATTAAAATTGCTGATAAAAAAATTATAGTATTTGAATATTCCCAACAAAGAAATATTGGCGATGATGCTAGTGATGAGCCATGTTTTTTTATGTTGCCTTCGTTCAATCAGCAGACCGGCACTATAATCAATAACAATAAGAAAAAAAAGTATGAATAAATAGGAAGGGATAAATGCCGCATAAAAAATACAACTCGCCAATAAAAGCTGTATCCATCTATATTTATGTGGCAATAAAAAATAAAGGAGTGTAACTACCGGAAAAAAAATAATAAACTCAAGCGAATTGAAAAGCATTTTTTTTAAAACTAAAATTTCACTATGAATAAATACTATTTTGTAAGATTAATGTTTTTTAGATAATATTCCGCTATTGACAGACAAAATATTGATAAATCGATAGAACTTCTCACAAACGCATGGGAATAATTAGCTGCGTGATTAAAAAAAATGAACCATAAATAGTTATCATTAATTAACTTCAACCTCATGAATGCAATAAAAAATGTTACTGTGCTGGTTCCCGTTTTTAATGAAGCTGCATTACTACCCGATCTTTTTGAAAGATTGGATAAATTGGCTGCAACACAGGATTTTAATATCAGCATTCTTATCGTAGAAGATGGCAGTTCAGATGAAACCCCTCAACGCATTGAAACCGCTATTACCGGGAAAGAAAAATATTCAGCCATTTTTTTATCAAGAAATTTCGGTCATGCCATGGCACTCACTGCAGGACTTTCCAATATTAATGATACTTGCGATGCAGTATTTGTCATTGATGGCGATCTACAGGATCCACCGGAATTATTAGGTCAGTTTGTTGAAAAAATGAATGCAGGTTATGACGTTGTTTATGGTATCCGTAAAAAAAGAAAAGAAGGGTTTTTAAAAAAACTTTGCTACAAAATATATTACAGGCTGCTAAAAAGATTTTCAAATATTAAAATGCCGCTTGACGCAGGAGATTTTTCTTTGATCAGCCGAAGAGTTGTTAAACAACTTAATAACCTGCCGGAAGAAAGCCGTTATTTAAGAGGATTAAGAAGTTGGGTAGGATTTAAGCAGGTTGGATTGGAATATGAAAGAGATAAACGTGCAGGCGGCGAAACAAAATATTCCCTGCGTTCATTATTTAAATTAGCATTTAACGGCATTTTTAATTTCAGTGAATTTCCCATAAGATTTATTGGGATGCTAGGCTTCATGACAATTATTTTTTCTTTGATTTATATCGGCATTGTCCTGTATAAGAAATTTGTTTTTGGTACGGTCCCCGAGGGCTTCACTACACTGATCTTTGCTATTGTATTATTTAGTGGCGTTCAATTGCTTTCATTGGGAATAATTGGTGAATACATACTGCGTATTTTTTTCCAGGTGAAACAGCGTCCACTTTATATCGTTAAATCAAAAATCACAAACGGTAAGCCAGCAAATGAATAAAGAATATGTACAACAGTATGCAAAGCTGGAACGGGAACACTGGTGGTTTTTGGTTAGGCAAAAAATTATACTGCAGTTTTTAAAGAAATATATTTCTCCAGGCGATCAACAACTTCAAGTTTTAAATATTGGCGCAGCAGGGGGTGGATCAAGTGAATTTTTAAAAACATTTGGCACTGTAGTTTCAGTGGAAACAGAACCCTTGTTCATCGACTATTTAAGGAAACAAAATTTTAATATAACAGAAGCATCCATTTCCCATCTTCCTTTTAAAGATAATAGTTTTGATCTTGTTTGTGCATTTGATGTGATAGAACATGTTGAAGATGATGCAAATGCAATGAAAGAAATGGAAAGGGTTTGTAAAAAAGATGGAAACGTATGCATCACTGTTCCAGCATGTAAAAGTTTATGGAGCCAGCATGATGTTGTGAACGGCCATTACAGAAGGTATAAAAAAAACGACCTTCAATCTTTGTTTGAAAAAACAATACAATTAAAACCAATAGAAACAACTTATTTCAATAGTCTGTTGTTTTTACCAATATTGATAACTAGAAAAATGTCAAACCAGTTTAGAAAAAATAAAAAAGAAACAGAATCTGATTTTACTTATTTTAAAACCCCGGCTTTAGGCAATAGTGTATTGAAAAAAATATTTGGATTGGAATTACCACTAATGAAATTATTTCATTTCCCCATTGGGGCTTCTTTGATTGCTCTTCTTAAGAAAAAGAATAGTTAGCCATAGCAATAAAATGACAGAGCTGCTAATAGAAATATACCAGGCTATGATTATTTTGTCAGGCGTATATGTAAAACTCACTTTGTGTAAACCAGGTTCAACATAAATACTGATGAAGCTTATGTTGGCTGTTGTTATTTCTTTTTGCTTTCCATCAACATATGCCTTCCAGCCAGGATAATTATTTTGCAGGTAAATGAGTTTGCCTCCCGTGTTTGTTGTAACAGTAGTTTGTATTTTATTTGCAGAGAAAGACTCGACGGTGATTTTATTATTGCTGTTATTTCCTGTTGAACACAAAGCCTTGTCGTTAAAAAGAGGCGGATTTCGTTTCGGAATAAATTCACCAATAAGGATTGTTGTATCGGAAATGTATATTAAAGGATTTTTCAAAACAAGATCCTTTATGCCCGATTCATAAAAGCTGTCCTGCAAAGAAAGATTTCCCGGTGTAATAAAATAATCATTGCGGCCAATTTTTTTTGTGAAAGGAAGTGTGCTACCGGTTATTATATTTTCACCTGATGAATTCGAGGAATTTTCTTCAATAGATTCATTTCCAGGGATAGGGAATCTTTCGGGATTTCTGTTGATCAGTTTTTCAACTTCAGTAAATCCTTTTGAACCCATTATGGTAACGGGCATGTTTAGTTGCGTTGCGAAAAAGAGATCAACAATTGTTACGAGGTAGATCAAACGGCTGTTCTTTCTTTTTACAATAACAAAATAGGCAAGGCAAAGCGTGGTTATTAGAAAAGGGAGTTGTATTAAATAACGCTGTTGGAAATTAAATTGTGTCAACAGGTTCTTAAAATTCCCAACTGAAATATTTGTAGCAGGAATTTTATTATTTAAAAAAATAACGCAGCATATACCTGCAATCACGGTAATGCTCAACAATGCAGTAATTAATTTTTTAAAGAAGTTTGTTTTTATTTCTTTATTGCTTTCCCATTCTTTAATTGCTAAAGCCGAAATTAAAAGCAGGAAAAAAATACTGAACAACCTGAACAGCGCCGGATGCCTGAAACTATCCATCAGTGGAAGTGTATAATAAGCAGCCTGTCTTAAAAAGAAAAATTCTCCCCATGCCATAGCGATCATGATCAATGCACAGAAAAAAAAGAATCGCATTTCTTTATTACCACGAATATTTTCATTAAAAAAAGCTGATATCAAAAACAGTAACGGAATAATTCCAATATAAATGCTTCTCATTAAAATGGATGAATTAAGCCAGCTATCATTGGCAGTTGTTGCAAAAGGAGCCAGTAGTGATAAGAGTGTTACCGGGTTCATCGAATTTTCCAAAACAAAAGAAAGCGTTTGACTTTTGCCTCTGCCGATTAATGGTAAATGTTGAATAAAAGAAATCAATGCCGGAAGACTAAGCAGTAAAAAGAATAAAGCAGCAATAAAAGTTTGTGGAATTATTTTTTTTAGAAAGCCCGGTTTGTGTTCGTTTGAAAAAAAACTGAATAAAAAATAGGCTACCAAAACATATGCAGTAATAATAAATAAAGAAGGATAACCTCCGGTGAATAATAAAAAAAGAAACAATGCCAATCCTAAGGCATCTGATGTTTTGTATTGCATCGTCATCCTCCTGAAAAATAAAATGATCCATGGGATATAACAGGCGGCACTTATGCAGGTAAAAAACTGAACACTATCAATCATAAAACCGCTAAACTGGTAAGCGAATGCAATGCTGTATGCAGTTGTTTTACTGCAGCCGAAATTCCTGCATAAATAATAAAATCCTATTCCTGCAACAGCTATATAAAAAATCAATTCATAATGAAAAGCTGCCAGGCTATAATTGCTTAAGAAACTGAATATCCATATCACGGGATTCCATGCGCCACTTTGCATGTCGGCGTGCAAAGGATATCCCATGTTAATAAAAGGGGTCCACAGTGGTAATTCGCCATGGCGGAGTGCATCACTGATTAATGTACGTACAGGATAATAATAAGTAAGTGCATCATTTTT
Source organism: Ferruginibacter sp. (assembly GCA_039934735.1). Classification (GTDB taxonomy): domain Bacteria; phylum Bacteroidota; class Bacteroidia; order Chitinophagales; family Chitinophagaceae; genus Ferruginibacter. The sequence continues at coordinate 6,945 of JBDTLP010000143.1, forward strand.
CAGGCTGAAAAGAAAAGTACTGATTGGCCAAAAAAAAATTACAGAGCTGGCAAAGAAAATAGTAAAAGGATTTACAAAGATTTTTTTTTGCATCTGTAAAAATAAATTAGTTTCAGTGTGATAAAATTAGCCAAGTTTGATGAAAGAGCTATTAGCTTTTAGCTATCCGCCTCAGCCTTAAAATTGATAAGTAGACCCTTCCTGCATTAATAAAGCTTAAAATATTAAAACCAGCTCACAGCTTAAAGCTCAAAGCTCACAGCACTTTCAATTTAAGAAACTTTGATTCAATATACCTATAACTAATATGTGCAATAATAAAAGTAGCAACGAATGCAATCAGCATGTGAAATAAGTTCATCCATATAAAGTGTTGATCCGTATAATTAAATAAATGAAACTGTTTTTGAAGTATTACAAATAGGATGGCGTGGTATAAATACAGGCCATAAGATATTTTTCCAAGATAATTAACGAAAGGAAATTTACCGGCATTAAAGATGCGCTTTTCATTAAAAGCCTGGTCGTAAATGATAATGCTATAACAAATGCTTTTTAGCACGTTGCGTAAAACCATATCAGAGATATAATAATTCCCAACAATCAATATTACATATACCAGTAAGAAAAAGGCAGCAGGAGTTTTTTGCAAATACAATAAGGGCTGTTTTTTTCTTACACAAATAAATGCAATAAGCGCCCCGGTACAAAAGTTTTGTAATATATAGATGCTGTGTATAGCCAGGTTAGTGGCAGGGTTATGTTGTACTAACAGGTAATAGTAACTGAAGGCAACGCTGAAGGCAAAAATTAATGCAATGAATGGGGTGATCCATTTTGCAGGAATGAATTTCAGGAACCATCCCCATACTAAATAAAATTGTTCTTCAATGGAAATGGACCATAGAATTAATAACCCGAATGTAAAAGCACTCCCATTTTCAATGATATAAAAATTGGCATAAAAGAAAAGAAAGGGTAACACCGGCGGCAAACTTATCTGCTGAACATGTAATAAAGAAGATATCCACGGAATTAAAAAGAAGCAGGCTATTATTAATAAATAATAAGCGGGCCAGATGCGTAGTATCCTATTCTTATAAAAATTCAACAAGTTAATGGTTCCTTTGTTTTCTTTTTCCATCAACAACCTATAAGTAATAAGAAAACTGGAAAGCGTAAAGAAAAAAGGAACAAGCAGGCAATCCAATGTTGCAAATGAAAATAAAAATCCTTTTAAACCCAAAGCAGGAATGGATATCATTAATGTATGGGCAACAAAAACACTAACGAAAGAAAGAAACCTGAGCGTATCAAGATTATTAAAATAAATGGTTTTTGAAGGCTGGTTATTCATGGGCGTTGTTTACCTCAATTGCATGATGCGGTTCACATATTTCCCGATCATATCAAATTCAATATTTACAGGATCACCTTCCTTTAAAAATTTCATATTGGTATGTTCGAAGGTATAAGGAATGATTGCAACGGTAAATGAATCGGCAGTTACGTTAAATATGGTAAGACTTATTCCATTTAAAGTAATCGAACCTTTTTCAATGATGAGCCCGGCAAATTTCTGATCGATCTTAAAACTGAATTCCCAGCTTCCTTCTTTTAAAATAACAGAAGTACATAGTGCAACCGAATCAACATGTCCCTGCACAATATGCCCATCGAGCCTGCCATTTATTTGCATACATCTTTCAAGATTGATGCTGAAACCAGTCTGCCACTTTCCAAGATTTGTTTTTTGAAGTGTTTCATCAATGGCAGTTACGCGGTATCTGTTCTCATTAATTTCTTCTACTGTAAGACAAACGCCGTTGTGGCTAACACTTTGGTCAATTTTTAAAGAAGAAGCTAGTGTTGATTCAATCCAAAAGGTTCGATTGCTGCCTTCTGCTGTTATTTTCTCAACCTTTCCGGTTTGTTCGATGATGCCTGTAAACATTTGGCAAATTTCGGTTTTTTTGTCTCTGATTCGGTTTTCCTGCCAAATTTGATGGGAAAAAGGATGATACTGACGGGGCGGATGAACAGGGATTTAATTTTTTGTTCCAAAAAATTACTGATTAGTGAACTTATTAATCTGCCATGTGCTGCGCCAGCAGCATTAATCCGTCATTATCCGTTCAATCCGTGTCATCCGCGTATCTATCATCGGGGTAGATAAAAAAGCTTTCTAAACAAATCAGCGAATAAGTGGCAATTTCTTCCATAGATATTTTTTATTTTCAATAATTCTATTATCTTTGCCGCCCTGTCGGAACAACGGCGGAATTTATTCACCTAAAGTAGGTATATACATGTTAATTATTGATTCAAAAGATTGCGAAAACATCGACAAAGCACTTAAGAAGTACAAAAAGAAGTTTGAAAAAAGCCGCGTTTTGTTACAATTAAGAGAAAGACAAGCCTTCATCAAGCCTTCAATCAGGCGCAGAATGGAAATGCTTAAAGCTGTTTACAAGCAACAACTGAACACTGGACAGTTAGATAAGTAAGCTTTTATTTAAGCCGGCGAAATATATTAAACTGATAACAGGTTATCTTAACTTCGTTATCAGTTTTTTTATGCCCCTAACTCCACAACAACATATTCAGTCCTTCCTCGATTATTTGAAGTACCAGAAAAGGTACTCCCAGCACACCATCGTTTCCTATGAAACAGACCTGGTAAGTTTTTTTGATTATATGCAGTTGCAGTACCAGGAAACCAGCATGGAAAATATCAAGCCCACATTTGTCAGGAGCTGGCTGGCAGAAGCAAAAGCAAAAGGCAAAAGTTCTAAAACAATCAACAGGAATATATCATCATTAAGGTCTTTTTTCAAACAGCAATTAAAGAATGAGACGGTCAAAGTGAGCCCAATGGCAACCATCATCTCCCCGAAGATCAATAAGAGGCTGCCACAGTTTGTTGAAAAAAAGGATATGGATACTTTATTTGATCATGTAGAATTTCCTGATGACTGGAATGGTAACACAGAAAGGATACTGATAAAATTGTTATATAATACAGGAATGCGAAAGGCTGAGTTGATCAATTTGAAAGAAACCCAGGTTGATGAATCCAATTGTGCATTGAAAGTATTGGGGAAGGGTAGTAAGGAAAGGATCATCCCGGTAAGTAAAGCATTGATGAAAGCTGTTCAGCTATACATAACACAAAAGCACAATACACTTGCCCAGGCTGATAAAACATGTTTATTGGTAAATAAAGATGGGAAAAAATTAGATCCTAAACAGGTATATAATATTGTAAAAAAATACCTCAGTCTTGTAACTACCATTGATAAAAAGAGCCCTCATATTCTCAGGCATACTTTCGCAACACACTTAATGAATAATGGGGCAGACCTGAATGCGGTTAAAGAATTGCTCGGGCATAGCAGCCTTGCAGCAACGCAGGTATATACACATAATACAATTGAGAAATTAAAGGATGTATATAAAAAGGCACATCCCAAAGCGTAACAGGAACTAAAAAATAAAAAATTTTTGCTCATAAAATTTTATTTTGAAAACTTCGTTTAATGCGGTAACTTGAACACAAGAAAAATTCAGGTGAAGTTCGAATCTATTGCCTATGGTATAATTGCTACCTTTTAATTTTTATTTTTCATTTAAAATCAGATGTTATGAACGTAAACATTCAGACTGTGCATTTTGACGCAGACAGTAAGTTATTGGAGTTAATAGAGAAAAAAGTAACGAAGCTTAGCCAGTTTCACGAGCGAATAACGAAAGTATATATTTATTTAAAGCTTGATAATATTGTACACAACATTAAAGACAAAGTGGTAGAGATAAAAGTAATGATACCAAGACATGAGTTTTTTGTAAAACAATCTTCCAAATCATTTGAAGAAAGTTTTGATGGGGCAATGGATGCGGTGATAACGCAAATAAAGAAGAAAAAAGAAAGGCTTGCGGCTTAAAGAAATCAATTAAAAGAATAAAAAAATCCTCCGCAAACCGGGGGATTTTTTATTCATGAGACTTTCTTTTGCAAACGGGTGAAGCTTAAAGCTTAGTCGAATAATCCAGCAGAAGGCGGAAGGTATTTGCCATGAAACATGCTGCAAAATTTTATTTTAGAACGCGTCTGTAAGTATCATACCTGTGATTATTTAAAAAACCTTTAAAAAAATCTTTTACAAAGTTTTTGTATTAATCATTTTCTCTTACCTTTGC
>JBDTLP010000144.1:0-11033 GCA_039934735.1 Ferruginibacter sp.
TATTACCGGTAACATTTGCAGAACCAGGTATCAATCCAAAAAGATTATTGATAAGAATGAAAAAGAAAACAGTAAGCAGGTAAGGCAAATATTTGTTCCATTTTTTGCCAAGATTTGGTTTCGCCACATCATCTCTTACAAAAGTGATAACAGGCTCCATTACATTCTGCCATCCCTTTGGTGCCGTTGTAACGCCCTGTCCATTTTTATATTTTTTTGCGATACCCAGCATTAATATAACAAACAGGGTAAGCGCCAGTATCATCTGTACCACATTTCTTGTAAGTGAAAAATCATAAACAGCAGATTTATCGGTCGCCACAATATTACCTTCTACTAATTTATACCCATTGTATTCTTCTTCATTTTCATGTCCAAAACGGGATGAAGAAAATACACTAAATCCCTTTGTCGGAGAATAAAGAATAACAGGTAAATGGATGGTCGCATGGAAATTACCAGCCGTAAAAAAATGGAACTCATGGGCATCTTTAATGTGATCCATGATGATTTTTGCAGGATCAAGTTTTCCTTCCGCTTTTTCGTGGGCCGGTTCTATCGTTTCAGTATGCGCATTTTGTGCTTTTACTGAACCAGAAAAAACAAGCAAAAAAAGGCTGAAAACCGCTACCAGTAATGATTTGATGCTCTTTGCTCCCATATCTGTTCTCAATTTTGCCGCAAAGATAAGGGTACAGGGCAGAAATTAAAAATTAGAGGCGAAGAATTTGGAAATTTGGTGATTTGGAAATTTGGTAATGGCAAAAGCTGTCGGCGGTTATCCTCTGAATCATTAAAAGCTGTCCCATTTCCAAATTGCCAAATCTTCAAATTTCCAAATTATTGTATCTCCAAATTTTCAAATTGGGCCTTCTGCTGAAACTGCATCTTATGCAACTGGTAATAAAAACCCTGCTTTTGCATCAACTCATCGTGGGAACCGATTTCTTTAATCTCGCCTTTGTCAAGTACGAGTATTTTATGGGCCTTGCGGATGGTGCTTAGCCTGTGGGCAATTACTATGGAGGTGCGCCCGGCAATTAATTTATCAATCGCTTGTTGAAGCAGGGCTTCACTTTCAGAATCAATGGAGGAAGTGGCTTCATCCAATATCAATATAGAAGGATCATAAAGCAACGCTCTTACAAAAGAAAGTAACTGGCGCTGGCCCATGGATAAGGTAGCTCCCCGTTCCATCACATTATAATCATAACCACCAGGAAGGCGCATAATAAAATCGTGCAGGCCAATCAGTTTCGCCGCTTTTACAACATCTTCTTTTTTGATATCAGGATTGCGAAGCGTTACATTATCTATTACTGAGCCACTGAATAAAAATACATCCTGTAATACGACACCAATCTTACTTCTTAAAAAATCAAGTTGATAATTTTCGATGTTTTGTCCATCAATTTCAATGGAACCTTTTTGAATTTTATACAGCCTGTTTATTAAACTTATAATAGAAGTTTTTCCACTGCCCGTATGTCCAACGATGGCAATTGTTTTTCCTGCGTCGATGTTGAATGAAATATTTTTTAAAACATATTGTTCTTCGATGTATGCAAACCAAACCTGTTTGAATTCGATGCTTCCTTTTAATTGAGTTGGAATGTATATGCCATTGTCTTTTGTAAAATCATCATTGTCCAAAACCTTAAATACTCTTTCACTTGCGATCATGCCCATTTGCAGTACATTGAATTTATCGGCAATAACCCTCAGTGGCCTGAACAATAAATTGAGACATAAAATAAAAGCAGTAATGATGCCTGCAACATTATTTGCTCTTTCTGCTGACATATGCAATGATTCCTGCCCGGCCCACCATACAAGCAGTCCAATTGACAATGCTGAAACCAATTCTACTATTGGAAAAAAAACAGAGTAAGCAAAAATCGCTTTGATATTTGCATTACGATGTTGCTGATTGATCTTCGTGAATTTTTCCTGTTCCCTGTCTTCTGCAGCAAAAGCCTGAACCAATGACATGCCTGTAATATGTTCCTGTACAAATGCATTTAAACTTGCTACTGCATTGCGTACGTTGATGAAAGATTTATTTACAGTCTCTTTAAAAAAATAAGTAGCCACAATTAAAAATGGAAATGGCGCAAGACATACAAGTGTAAGTTTCCAGTCTGCCCAAAACATATAAACAAGAATAGAAATGATCGACAACAAATCTGCAATGATTGGTATCAATCCTTCACTAAAAATATCATTTACAGATTCAATGTCATTGATCGTTCTTGTTGTTAATGTACCAATGGGCGTTTTATCAAACTGCGATAAATTAAGGTTTAATATTTTTTGATAGGTGGTGGTTCGCAGATCTTTTACAACAGCTTGTCCCAATGATGCGGTGGTGAATGTAAAATAAAAACGGGCAAGTGTTTCAATCAACAACAAAACAATTTGTATGATGGTGATCTCAATAATAAATCCACCGGGGCCACTTATAAAATAAGCTGCAGCCTTTTCTCTTATTCCATGATTAATGGTGAGCTGAATCAGAAATGGCCTTATAGGTGCCATCACTGCCAGCAACACCGAAAGAAATAACGATAGGTAAAATTTATTTTTATAAGGCGAAGCAAATTTAAAAACCCTGCGAAGCAATGAAGTGTTGAAGATTTTTTTTGCCGGAGATCCTTGAGCCATAAGCAAATTTAAAGAAATGTCTGATGTTTCGATGTCTGATGTCCGATTTTCGATATTTGATCTTTTGCTTTACATCAGACATTGAAACATCACACATCAGTCATTTATAAGGATTCTAATTTCTTATTATACGCCTTAATAAAGATTGCTGCTAAATTTTTATACGGGGGTATATAATCATCCCAACTATCTCTTTTTTCACGGCTTGGATCTCTTTCAAAAACTTTTGTAAGTGTTGACCACATATCTTTCCAAACAATTTTGTTTCCTGATATCATTGCCTGGCCAAGATAATTTTGTATGGGTTGAGTGATTTGCCCCGTACCGATTTCCTTTGTTGAGATGATGTGCGCATCTGGACAAATATCCAATATCGTGTTCAGGTTTTTATATCCACCGCAGGAACCAAGCACAACTATTTTTGCATCTCCTGGCATACGATCAATTGTTCCGGGGAGCCAATAGCTATGGCCACGATGAATTACAACCGATGGTTTAATATCCATTGATTCCAGATATTTATTGAGATGCACCTGTGCACTGTCATCAAGATTTGAATCATTGTTAAGCGGGCGATTTGCAAAGATCCACACATTTCCTTTTATTGATCTGATCTCATACCACTCTTTCTTCTGTGTTACTTTCCACTCTCTTGAAGAAAATGAATTTATGAATGCAGGGAAATGCAGTTTACCATCTTCATCTCCGTAAAAAAATACCTGCTGTACAATTCTTCCGCTATCATCCTGCAGGTCCTTATTTTGTACTTCGTAAATAGATGGAATTCCCAATGATTCGGTGAGATCAACTTTATTAGAACTATCTGCAGATAAAAATATTTGTTTCAATAAATTATAGACAATGGTTCCTTTTACATTATTATCTGCGATGCTTTGTTTTTCATTTTGAATAACATTGTTCAAAATATTATTCTGTAATTTTTTATCATTGATACTGCTGTATGAGTCTGCTACATCTGTTGCATCTTCAAGGTCATTTCCTTTATCGAGATTATTTACAAATGCCTTCATCAAAGTTTCTGAATTTCCGGCAGGCATGCTTCTTAAAAAAGTATCAAGCTTATTATAATTAGCCGCCATCTTTATAAACTTCTTAAAATAATCAAAGTTTACATTCATCAGCAATGAATCACCTCTTGGATTAGCGCCCATCTTTTGCAGCATCCTGTTGAAACTATGTTTATAGCTGGAAGTATAAATATCATTTTCACCCATTACCATCATGTAATACAATTCTTCTGCAGACAAAGGTTCAATCGCTTTCATACGAATGGCCAAATTACTTTGCTCGTGCAGTTCATTGATGCGATTGATGAAATGTTCTACTGACTTTACTTTCAAAACTTCCCGTAAACCATTGGGGCCAAACATGGCTATAGGCGTATCGCGTTTTTGCGATGTCATACGGGTGTAATATTCAATTTCTGTTTTTACCAGTAGTTTAAAATATCCAACGCTGTCATAACCCTTATCACCATCAACATATTTTTTTATACTATCTACTGATTGTTTGCCGGATAAAAGATCATCTAAAAAAGGAAAATATAAAAGTGCATTGGGCGTTTGGCTAAGTTTCGCCACGGCCATTACCATGCTGTTTGTATTGCGGTGTATCAGTTTTCCTTCGGGTGAATTGCTTGATTGTGCATAGGAATATAATTGCACCGGGTTTGCTTTGCTTGCAAGTACAATCAGGCTATCTGCAAAAGGTTCATCAACATAAGGCCTGATGGTTTTTAATATTTTATCGGGGTTAACAGTACAATATTTTACATAAAGAATTTTGAGAGATTCTTTGTACCCGATATTATCAAAAAAAATTTCTGTATTAATTTTTGCAATGTTATAAGGAACTGTTTCTATCAAAGCAGCCATATTTCCTCCCGAGGCCTGGCTTTTTATGATTGCGTCAAAATTGTCCATCAGCACTGGAAATTCAAGCGGTGTTATTTCCTTTTTCTTCCAGCCAATCCTGAAATCCCGCAACACATTTTCTATATAACCCAGGTAACGGATCTTTTCATTGTTATTCGCTACCTGGTCATTTGATTCTACCCATTCCTGCAATGCATCTACCTTCCTGAATAATTCATCAGTAAGACGAAGATTTATTTCTTCATTGGTACTTACACGAAATTGTCCGTCTGTTTTGCCATCAGCCTTATCACAAAGTTTTTGCTGCGCATCGATCTTATCATGAAAATACCTTCGCTGTAAAGGAATCATTACAGTATCTGTATCAATGGCAAATGACCACAGGCCTGTTGTGATGAAAAGGAAAAAAAGGTAAATAAATTTCATATATGGTCTCCCGCTGCAAATATGAGGCAATTTTGTGGTATTGAACACTCTACAGAGATCAATTTATTGGTGCTGCTGCTGCATCTGCTTAACAATTTGATAATACTATAACTTTCAGTTAACGTATCGATGCTGCCGTTGATATGCTAATTTTGCTGCATGAACACAGGTAAAAAAATTTTAATTGCAGATGATGAGCCGGATATTTTAGAGATCATCCAGTTTAATTTGCAAACAGAAGGCTACGAAGTTGTTACAGCCAAAAATGGCGATGAAGCTTTTGAAAAAGCAAAGAAATTTTTGCCCGACCTGGTGATGCTTGATATCATGATGCCTGGAAAAAATGGCATTGAAGTGTGTAACCTCCTCAGGAAATTACCCGCTTTTAAAGAAACACTGATCATTTTCCTTACTGCAATGAGTGATGAAAATACGGAAATAAAAGGGCTTGAATCCGGCGCTGATGATTACCTCACAAAACCAATCAGCCCAAAAGTATTGTTGAGTAAAGTAAGTGCGCTTTTCAGAAGATTAAATACCAACAAACAGGATACAGGCGTTGTAAAGATCGGCGACCTTAAAATAGACCGTGAAAAATACAATGTAAGTTTCAAGGAAGAAGATATTGTATTGGCAAGAAAAGAATTTGAATTGCTTTCTTTACTTGCTTCCCGGCCAGGCAAAGTTTTTCTACGCAATGAGATATTAAACCAGATATGGGGCACTGAAGTTATTGTTGGCGACCGCACCATTGATGTTCATATTCGTAAGATCAGGCAGAAGCTGGATCTGGATTGTATTACTACGGTTAAAGGTGTAGGGTACAAATTTGAAATGTAGGGAACAGCTGTGAGCTTTTAGCTATAAGCTGTAAGTCTGTTCATTATTATCGAAGACTTTTAGAAAGCTGAATCATAACAAGATCCATGTCCAAAAAAATCCCACAAAAAAGCAATTAAACTTATAGCTTGCAGCTTATAGCTTATACCTTTTAGTGAAGTTCTTTCCAATATCGAATCACACTAATAGCTTATAGCTAACAGCTAATAGCTTCTTCTATGCTTTCACGAAAAAATTTATCACCCCAGCAACTTGCAGCATTAACGGCACTGGTACTTTCTGTTCCTATCTCGCTGGCTATTTTATTTATTAAACCTGTTTGGTGGATCGTGTTGTCATCATTCATTGTTGTTTTTTTGGGGAGTTATGGGTTGATATTATTTACGCTTCAAACTTTTATTTATCGAAAAATAAAACTCATTTATAAACTCATTTATCAAACCAAGGCCAGCAAAAGAGAAGAATTTTATTATAAGAATATTTTACCACAGAAAAGTATTGATGAAGTGAGAGAAGATGTGGAAGCATGGGCACAGCAACGAAAAGTAGAAATAGAGATCCTGCAGCAGAATGAAATTTTCAGGAAAGAGTTTTTACAAAACCTAAGCCATGAATTAAAGACACCTATTTTTTCCATACAAGGTTATGTAGATACATTGCTCAATGGCGCCTTACATAACAATGAAGTGAACACGAAATTTTTACAGAGTACAGCACGCAACGTTGATCGTCTTGTAAATCTTGTTGATGATCTTGATGCTATTTCAAAACTTGAAAGTGGCGAACAGGAATTGTATTTTCAAAATTTTGTAATACAGGATTTGTTGAAAGATGTATATGATTCGCTGGATATAAAAACCAAGGAAAAAGATATTAAGCTGATTATTAAAAAAGGATGTGAGGTGCCATTAAACGTGTATGCAGATAAAGAAAAAATAAGACAGGTACTCATCAACCTGGTTGACAATGCCATTAAGTATGGAAAAAATAACGGTACAGTAGAAGCGAGCTTTTACAATGTTGATGGAAAGAATGTGTTGATCGAGATCAGTGATGATGGTGCTGGTATTGCTGAAGAACATTTACCAAGAATATTTGAAAGATTTTATCGCACCGACCTTGCAAGGAGCCGTAAAGTAGGCGGCAGCGGGCTTGGCCTTTCTATATGCAAACATATTATTGAAGCTCATAACCAGGCGATTCATGTGCGTAGTAAAATTGATGTGGGAACTACTTTTGGATTCTCTTTGTTGGCAAAGCAAATTGATTGATCAAATACATAACTTATTCACATCCTCTTTTTAAATTGTTTGGTGTTTGGTGTTTGGTGTTTGGTGTTGAACACTCCAAACTCCAAACCCCAAAAAATTTATATCAAAAAAAATCCGCTGACCCTTGTCAGGATCAGCGGATCTAATATCAACTATATTTTACTTTCTAAGTATCTTAAACTCTACCCTGCGATTTTGTTGTCTTCCTTCAGGAGTTTTATTTGATGCAATTGGTTTTGTTTCTCCGTAACCTTTCGAAGTGATCCTGTTTGCTGCTATGCCTTTTGATAACAGGTATTCCTTCACAGATTTTGCACGATCAATTGAAAGCGCAAGGTTCTTGCTGTAACTGCCTATATTATCAGTATGTGCCGACAATTCTATTTCCATCGTTGGATTTGTTTTAAGCACCTGCATCACTTTATTAAGTTCGGTAAATGATTCAGAACGTACATAGGATTTTCCAAAATCATATAGCAGCTTGATATCTACAATCTGTCCTTCTTCAATTGGATTTTCTTCTACACCAATATTTTGTGCAAGGCTGTCAAGATCCCTGCGTGGTTCATTGCCACTGTTATTTGCAAAGCGGCCGGTATCAACAGGAGTTAGATAAAGATCCCTGTGTATTTCCTGGTAAGCACCTTGCTTAACAAGATCCAATGTATCTAATACTGAGAAGAAATTATCAGCAGATGCTCTCAGGCTGTATTTTTTTCCATAAGGGAGTGTAACTTTAAATTTACCTGTAGGATCTGATATAGAATTACCCTCGCTTGTTTCACCCGGAATAAGATCGTACAATACTTTTGCACTCATTGGTTGTTTTGTAAGTGCGTTGAATACCTGCCCATAAATAAGTACCACCGTCTTCGGCCTTTGTGCTTCACTCAATTTTATTTTTGCAAGATCAGTTCCTCCCATTGAACCCTGGGTGGTTGACAGGTACGCATACTCGCCGTTTGCATCCAAGGCAAAATACGCATCCCATTTAAGCGTATTGATCGTGTCTCCCATATTTACAGGTGTACTCCATTTCTTCCATGAATCATCGAGCCTTCTTGACATCCATATATCATGTTCACCAAAACCACCGGGGCGATCGCTCGCAAAATAAAGGGTAACATTATCTGCAGCAAGTGAAGGAGAAATTTCATCAGACTCATCGTTATTGATATCTTGTCCCAAACTTTCCGGCTTTGTCCAATCATCATTTTCAGTGAGCTTGCTTACATAGATATCATTGACGAAACTGTTTTTTTCTTCAGAAAAATAAAGTAACAATGTTTTTCCGTCGTTGCTTAAGAATGCGCCGGAATAAGCATCCTGCGACATATTATCATAGTCTTTTATTTTCAGCTTTTGTGGTTGTGACCATCCACCGGCAATTTTCTCAACCATTGAAACGCCCCTGCCCTTGTATTTTCCATTCTCATAGGCACCTCTTATTAATAACCTGTTTCCATCGGGTGCTACCCAAAAAACAGCATTTTCTTTTTGATCGTTAAATGGAGCACCTGCATGGATAGCCGTTCCCCATTTACCATTTGCATCTAATTCAGAATACCATATATCCTGTGCTTTTTTATCAGACTTGATCATGTTATTCTTCGGGCTTCCCTCTACTACAAAATAGAGGATCTTTCCGTCGCCAGATATTGTTGGCCTTACTTCTTGTGAAGTAGAATTTACAAGCGTCCCTAAATTTTCAACGGTTGTTTGTGCAAACAAATTTCCCGAAGCAATCAATATCAGCGCATTGATTAATATTTTCTTCCTCATATTATTTTGGATGGTTGATTATTATAATGGATTAGTAGAAGTTTTGTTTACCAGAAATTTGTCTTTTTATAAAATCTTACCCCTGGTGCTGTATTTCTTTTATAATATAACAGCAATGCCACTTCATTACGCTTAGCAGTGTACGCTGTATATTTTGAAGAATTCAGCGGCAACTCATAAGAATACCTGACGTTTGCAAACTTGCCAAGATTTATATTGAGGTAAGGCATAACCGTTCTGAATGAGCGTGTATATAACCCGAAATTTAAATTATAATTTGATTTCGGATTTGTCTTTATTAATTCTACTCCTGCCCAAAATGCAACAATATTCAGGCTATCTTTGAAACTTCTGCTGCGATAATAAAGGCCTTCCTGCCAGTAAATATTTTTTTGAATAAGTCCCCATTTATTATTAAGCTTTATACGAAGCACAGAGAACGCAGTTATTTTGTGACGCAATTTTGTTTCATCATCCTTGTTATAAATATCGTCTTTTGGATAGAAAAGATGATACATAGAAGCGCCCAATTCAAAACCAACAGCTTCTGTTACCATGCCATAGTATGCACCGATATTATAATCGAAATAATTCTTTTTTGAAGTAATTACATCAAGGCGATTCTTCTGTGGATACCTGAAACTTCCTGTAGAAATTTCCTGGTTATATGGATTACTTCCATCGCCCCTGTTGACATCAAGATCACCCATTGCATATGTAGCCTGTATCCCAATGCCAAAATATTTATTCCTGTGAGAATAAAAATGACGGGCCAACGATAGTGAGTAGAAGCTTGCAGCCAGCGGAGCATCTTTTTGGCCAACATGATCATAATTAAATCCTACACCCCAATAGCCGGTAAGTTTCCGGATCTTTCCAATTTCGTCCTTGGCTTCCCTTGGTGCTTTTTTATTATTAGCTGTATTAGAAGTTGTTTCTTCGTCACCAAAACTGCGAAATTTACCGAGCTTAAAATCGATCGCAATATTTTGATAATTCATTTTTGCATTTTCCGTTACTGTACGGCTTCCTGTACCAAATACATTCTTGGCTGTTTGAGCACTGTATAAAGCTGTAAGCCTTATTTTACCATCAAACCTCCCGGTAAGAGAAGGATTCAATAACATTGGGGCAGTTCCAATTTGAGAGAAGCGGGAATTTTGAGCTGTCACAAGTTCCGAACTCAATAAAAAAATTACAACTAGTAATTTCTGGATTTTCATAAATGATGATTTATAGAACGAAATATTAATTCTGGTAATTGTATTGATTGATTCTTTTGCCTGACCTGAAATTAACAACTTTTCCATCAGCCGTTACAGATTGATATTCGGGTAAGAGCTCTTTAATAACCATTTTAAAAAGCTCTGGCTCATAATAATTCTCCAGCCCCTGCAATTTACCTATTATATTTTCAGCTTCAGAAATATTATGGATACCTTCTTTACTGATCATGATCTTCTCATGATGTGTTTCTTTCATTTCTTCTGATTCTGAAAAAAGATCTTCGTATAATTTTTCTCCCGGCCTTTCACCTATAAACTGAATTTGCATATCTACATCAGGTGTATACCCTGCCAGGCGTATCATATTTCTTGCAAGGTCAACGATCTTAACGGGTTCACCCATATCAAACACGAATACCTCGCCACCCTGAGCCATTACAGACGCTTCGAGTACCAATTGACAGGCTTCAGCGATTGTCATAAAATAACGTGTCATTTCAGGATGAGTAACGGTAACCGGACCACCATTTTGTATTTGTCTTTTGAACAATGGTACAACAGAACCATTTGATCCAAGTACATTTCCAAAACGGGTAACAACGAACCTCGTGCTGTTAAGCGTAGACGAAAATGATTGTACAATAATTTCTGCCAAACGTTTGGTTGCACCCATTACACTTGTTGGGTTAACTGCTTTATCTGAAGAAATGAATACAAATTTTTCGGCCTTAAATGCTACTGCCAGTTTAACAAGTTGCCAGGTTCCGAATACATTTGTCTGTACAGCCTGCCATGGAAATTGCTCCATCAAAGGAACATGTTTATAAGCAGCCGCATGGTAAATAATATGTGGCTTGAATTCTTTAAAAAGATTTTCCATCATCTCTTCATTCCTGATATCGGCAAGAATGAATTTATATTCTACGGCT
>JBDTLP010000145.1:0-10966 GCA_039934735.1 Ferruginibacter sp.
GTTCAGGATAAAAAGTGGTTCTTCAATGGTATTGATGTTTACAGGACAACGACGTCTTGCTCAATAAATACCTTCAATGCGTTTCATAAATTGGTTTTTCAACAGCATAGAATTTATGGGTCATCTTGTTTCCACCCGGGGGTAATGTCATTATTGAAAAGCGATATACCGGTGTAATTCTGGTCAGCGGTGTTTTTCTTTATTGCTTTTCAAAAATCATTTATCTAAGTTTTAATGTTACGATTGCCAATGCAATACATAAAATCGTTATGATCCAAAAACGAACTGCTATTTTACTTTCATGATATCCCAGCTTCTGGTAATGATGATGTAGCGGGCTCATTAAAAAAATTCTTCTTCCTTCCCCATATTTCTTTTTCGTGTATTTAAAATATCCTACCTGTATCACTACACTTAAATTTTCTACCAGGAATATGAAACAGAATATCGGTATCAATAATTCCTTTCTTACAATAATTGCCAGTGCTGCAATAATACCTCCTAACGCAAGGCTTCCTGTATCTCCCATAAATACCTGTGCAGGATATGAGTTGTACCAAAGAAAACCAATGCATGCTCCAACAAATGCAGCAATGAAAACAGACAACTCTCCTATGTTTGGTATATACATGATGTTGAGATATTCGGCCAGTTTTATATTACCGCTTACATAAGCAAATATGCCGAGGCATATTCCTATGATTGCGCTTACTCCTGTTGCCAGTCCATCCAATCCATCTGTTATATTTGCACCGTTACTTACAGCTGTTACGATCAGTATTACAATGATGATGTACAGTATGTATGTAAATGCTTCAAGGCTCTTTGGTAAAAGTTTCGCATAATTGAACTCATGTGTCTTTACAAATGGTATAGTTGTAATTGGTGTTTTAACTTTTACAAAAAGGTGTTCTTTTCCATCAAGTCTTACTATGTGAAAACTATCCCCCATTAATTTTTCACTTGGCCCCAGGTGTGCTTTTACAAATTGTATGTCGGGATTATACACCTCACGTTCCACAACAACGCTTTTAGTAAAATAAAGTGTTGCTCCTACAATGATCCCCAACATCACCTGTCCAAAAATTTTAAACCTGCCTGCTAATCCATCTGAATCAGATTTTTTATAGTCGACTCCTTTTTCTTTTGCAATTCTTTTTGAACGGATCTTTAAATAATCATCTATAAAACCAATTGTTCCCAGCCAAATTGTGCAAAGCAACATCAGCCTTATATATACTTTGTCAAGATCAGCAAGCAACAATGTCGGGATCATGATCGCAAGGATCAATATGATGCCTCCCATGGTTGGTGTTCCTTTCTTTTCTTTTTCACCCGCTAAACCAAGATCCCTTACTGTTTCGCCTAACTGCTTTTTTTGCAGGAAACGAATGATCTTTTTACCATATACAGTTGTTATTATCAAAGACAATATGGTTGCCAGCAACACTCTGAAAGTGATAAACTGGAAAAGCCCACTTCCCGGAAACCGGAAATTTTGCTTAGCAAGCCAATTGAATAAATGGTATAACATTCAGTTAATTTGGTAATTTGGTAATTTGGTAATTTGATGATTGGTCGCTTCGTGAAGTCCTAATTATCAAATCATCAAATTATCAAATTGGGTTGTCACTTTTCTAATAGTTCAAACATTTCCTTCAACACTTTCTTATCATCAAAATCATACTTAACTCCTTTAATATCCTGGTACTTTTCATGTCCTTTTCCTGCTACAAGGATAATGTCTTCTTTTTCTCCGAGGCTCACGGCTGTTTTAATTGCCTCACGCCTGTCAGCTATCATTATGTATTTTTTTCTTGATACTACATTCACACCCGCTTCCATTTCTTTTAATATCTCCAGTGGATCTTCATTTCTTGGATTGTCGGAAGTAAAAATTACTTTATCACTATACTGGCAAGCAACTTCTGCCATGATTGGTCGTTTGGCTGAATCACGATTACCGCCACAGCCTACAACAGTTATTATTTTCTCAACGCCCTGGCGTAAGTTTTTGATGGTTGCCAAAACATTCAGCAATGCATCTGGAGTATGTGCGTAATCAACAATGCCAACAATACTTTCATTCGAACTTAATATATAATCGAATCTTCCTTCTGCACCTGATAAGCTGCTCAATACCTGTAGTGTTTCTGTTTTATCTTTTCCAAGATTGATTGCTGCGCCGTACACTGCCAATAAATTGTACGCATTGAAAGCACCGATCAATTTAAAATGAACATCCACATCATTTACAAGCATGTGCAATCCCAGCAAACTATTTTCAATGATCTTCCCTTTAAAATCAGCCAATGTTGTAAGGCTATAGAAATATTTTTTTGCACTTGTGTTCTGCAACATCACTACACCTCTTTTATCATCGGCATTGCTGATTGCAAAAGCAGATTTTGGCAAACTATCAAACCATGATTTTTTTACACGGATGTATTCATCAAATGTTTTATGATAATCAAGGTGGTCATGTGTTATATTACTAAATATGCCGCCGGTAAATGCAAGTCCCGCAATCCTGTGTTGTTGAATAGCATGGCTGCTGCATTCCATGAAAACATATTGGCAACCTTCATCCAGCATTTGCTTTAGCAATTTGTTCAGGCTAATGGCATCAGGTGTTGTATGTGTAGATTCAATAATGGTATCTCCAATTTGATTTTGCACCGTACTTACCAAACCACATGTATGTCCCATCGCTGTAAAAAGTTTCCACAACAAGGTGACGATTGTAGTTTTTCCATTGGTACCGGTTACGCCTACCAGCTTAAATTTAGAAGAAGGTTCTCCGTAAAACTGGTGACTGATCAAACCTGCTGCAACAGAACTATTTTCAACTTCAACATAAGTAACAGCATCTTTAAAAACTGCCGGCATCTTTTCACATATGATCACAGATGCGCCTTTGTTAATTGCTGTTTCAATAAAATCATGCCCATCAGCAGTACTTCCCTTAATTGCAATAAAGCAACTTTCCGCAGATACTTTGCGTGAATCAACCTGTAGATCTTTTACAGCAATTTCCATATTGCCATTCACAGATTTAATGCTTACTTTATATAGTATATCCTTTAACATAGCCGCTCTTAATTGAGCATTAATATTATTTTTTGTCCCTTACTAAAATTGCTACCTGCAGTTATACTTTGATTAACTACTCTTCCTTTTCCTGAAACCACTGTTTTAAATCCTTTATTTTCCAGCAGGTAAACGGCATCCTTAAGGCCCATACCTTTTACATCCGGGGTAACAGTTGCTGTTGTTACTTCCTGTGTTGGTACATTTAATGCAGCAGTATTATTTTTAAGTCCTGCCACTCTCCATAAACCCGTCATTGATGAATCCTGGTAAGGGATATTTAAATAACTGAAAATAGATGACCAGTCATTTTTCTCTCCGTAATAATTATAAAGTGTGGTGTCAGAGGTAAGGTTATTTTTTAATGATGATTTGCTTATAAAGCGTGCATAAATATGATCGCTGATTTCTTTGAATACAGTACCGGAAACATCGGCACCATAAATCAATTTTGATTGATTACTATTTTGAATCACCACTGCCATTGTATAGATTGGTTTTTCAGCAGGGAAAAAACCAATGAATGATGCCTGGTAAATTTTATTTCCTTTGTTATAGCCTTTATTATCCAATGCCGTTACCGCAGTCCCTGTTTTACCGGCAATTGAATAAGCTGTATCAAATAAAATTTTATGCCCTGTTCCATGAGCGCTATCCACAACAGCTTTTAAACATTCTATTGCCTGGGCCAATGTTTCATCACTTGCTATTTTATCTACCAATACAACCGGCTGATTTGTTTTTATATCAACCCCATAATCTCTTACAGAATTTACGAGGTATGGTTTCATCATCTTTCCCTTATTAGCAACTGCATTGTATAACATGAGCATATGAAGTGGGGTTACCAGTTCTTCATAACCATGTGCCATAAAGGGAATAGTTGTTTTACTCCAGCTGCGGTTCTTTGGTGTTTTGATGGTTGGTTTTCCGGACGATGCCACGATATCAATACCTGTCATTTTATTTAACCTGAAATGATCGAGGTGATCAGTAAATTTTGTTGGCTGGTCCTGGTAATATTGTGTTGCCATTTTTGCAAAGGCAACATTACTACTACGCAAAAACGCATCTTTAACCGAAATCACACCTGTTCCCAAATGCGAATCTTTTATTCTTAATCCATAAAAATATTTTACCCCGCCCTCGCAATCTACAGGTGATTTGATGGTAACGTATTTATCTTCCAGTAAACTTAATAATGTAGCGAGCTTGAAGATTGAACCAGGTTCTGTTGCTTTAGCAATACCATAATTTAAGTCTTCTGTATAAATACCATTACCATTCTCATCCTTTTTAGGAGTTATCCCATCAGGATACATTTCCTGGCCCAGGTTGGCAATCGCTTTTATTTTACCTGTTGCAGTTTCCATTACGATTGCAGTACCATGAAGTGAATTATTACCAACCAGCATTTTCATGAGTGCATTTTCAGCAACATCCTGCATATATGTATCCAGCGTAGTAATAATATCCTTTCCATTTACGGGGTCAAGTTCTGCTCCTTCAACGGGCATGTATGCGCCGGCGGTATAACGCATTAAGCGTTGGCCGGTTGTTCCTTTTAACAAACTATCATAAGTTCTTTCAAGGCCAACATTTTTTGTTGAATCCAATCTTGATAAGCCGATTGTCCTGTTTGCAAGCAGCACATAAGGGTTGATCCTTTTATCACGTGGATCAATGATAAAGCCACTTTTATTTCTTCCCTGGCGCACCAATGGAAAATTGCGCAGCTCTTTATATTCCTCAAAGGAAATTTTCCTTTTTAATAAATAATAGCGTTCATTATTTTTATACGCAAATTTTAATTCCTTTTGATATTCAGTGCTTGTTTTATCTCCAAAAAGATTGGCAAGGCATATACCTAATGAATCAACATTATCTTTAAAACGTTTACCATCTTTTTCTCTCAATGCATCAGCCCCAAAATCAACATAAATATCAAAAATGGGAACAGAAGTGCTCAGCATGTTTCCATCTTCACTGTAAATGGTTCCGCGTTCTGCATTGATAGGTAAATATTTCAGGTGAAGGCTGTCTCCCATTCCTCTCCAATAACTTCCCTGCGCTGTTTGAATGTATATCGCACGCCCAAGTACCATCACGCCAAGCAATACTATGCACAA
The DNA here is from genome assembly GCA_039934735.1 of Ferruginibacter sp. Taxonomy (GTDB): domain Bacteria; phylum Bacteroidota; class Bacteroidia; order Chitinophagales; family Chitinophagaceae; genus Ferruginibacter. Next base: position 5,220 of record JBDTLP010000145.1, read on the forward strand.
GAAGCATAAATACACTCTCCATAATATGTCTTTTTTTATTTCCAATTCAATGGGGGCTGGTTGGTTATTTTTTTTGTTTAGGTTATTTTATACTATCTGATAAATTCGTTGCTGCTGTTTTTAATTCTTTTAACCCCAGTGGTTCCACTGCTTTTACTAACTCACTTGCTTTGCTTCTAAAGATTACTTTACTTTTAATTTCTTTGTATTCGTATTCCAGTTCTTTGATATTTTTTTCACTGGTAGAAATTTTTCTAATTTGTTTGTCCGCATAATGCCCGTTATATATATACAATACTGCCAGCCCGGCTAAAAAAAGAAAAAAAGGAATGTTCTTTACAATTACCTGGTAATTGAAATATTTTTTCCAATCAGTTTTTGTATTTGTTATTTGAACATCTTCTGTTTCCGGTGTGCTCATTTTAATTTATATCCTGTTATTTTTTTTCGGCAATACGCAGTTTGGCGCTCCTTGATCTTGTGTTATTTTTTAGTTCTGCGTTCCCTGCTGTAATTGGTTTCCTGGTAATTATTTTAAGTGATGTTTCTTCACGCCTTCCAAAAACATCATCATTTTCTTTTTCTTCAAATGTTCCTTGTTTAAAAAAATTCTTCACCATCCTGTCTTCCAAAGAATGAAAGCTGATGATTGCGATCCTTCCTCCGGGTTTTAGTACCTGTACAGATTGTTCCAGCATTTCTTTGAGTGAACCCATCTCATCATTTACTTCAATTCTCAACGCCTGGAATACCTGTGCTAAATATTTATTGGGATTCCCTTTCACTATACTCTTAATTGCTTCTTTAAACTGGCTGATCGTTTTTATTTCAGCAATACTTCTTTGTGCAACAATTGTTCTTGCCAGCGTTTTTGCATTGGTAACTTCCCCATATTTTTCAAACATCTTTTGAAGCTGAACTTCAGAAAATGTTTTAAGTACATCCGCTGCCGTTAGTTGCTGCCTGTTGTCCATGCGCATATCCAGCATTGCATCAAAGCGGGTTGAAAATCCACGATCCGCTTCATTGAACTGGTGGCTCGAAACACCCAGGTCGGCCAGTATTCCATCAACAGCAACATGCTTATTCACTCTTAAGAACCGCTGCAGGTGACGGAAGTTTTGTTGAATAAAAATCACTCTTTCATCTGCAGGCAAATTCTGTTTTGCATTGGCGTCCTGGTCAAACACAATTAATTTTGCAGTTGGTCCAAGCTTATTTAATATGGCTTTGCTATGACCACCACCACCAAACGTGCAATCAACATAAACTCCTGCTGGATTAATATTCAATCCATCAAGTACTTCGTTCAATAAAACAGGAACATGATATCCTGCATCATCGGCTGGCTGATCGGTAGCTTTTATTTTATTAAGGTTCTGCATACTTTCAACCATTCAACAATTAGCACTAGTTCGATCTGCCATTGAACAAATCATTCATATTTTTATTCATTACCTCATTCGCCAGCTTACTAAAAGCTTCCGGTGAAAAAGATTCAAAGAACTGTTGGTATTTAATTTTATCCCAGATTTCAATTTTATTTACTGCCGATACCAGTACAATGTCTTTTTCCAGTGAAGCATGTTCCAGCAAATTTTTTGGTAATAGCAACCTTCCGGCATTATCCAATTCAACTTGCGTAGCTCCATTTAAAAAATAACGCCGGAATTCTCTAACTTTAGGGTCGAAATCATTCAACTGGCTTATTTCTTTAAAGATTGGTTTCCAACTTTGTATGGGAAAAAGTGTAAGGCATTTTTCAAAACCCCGGTTGATTACAAAAGTTGCATTTTCTTCCCCTGGCAGTTGTTTTTTAACGCCGCCGGGCAAAAGAAATCGTCCTTTTGTATCAATTGTTGATTCATATTCGCCGATGAAGGAGATCATGAAGAGATGGAATTTGGGGTTAATTAAATATTATTTACACAAAATAACACTTTTTACCACTTTGTCGTATGAAAATTAAAGAAAATCTTTATCCACAGCATTTTTATGCAGTTCTATGGCGGATTTTACCACTTTTCCCAATAAAATGAATGTGATTAATATGTGGATTGATGTGAATAACTGTGGATAACCCTAAGGGCTTGATAATTATAGTATAGCAGCTATCTACTAATGGACAAATGCAGATTATAACTCTTTAGCCAATGGTATTGTAATGATAAAGCTACTTCCCTTTCCCAAAATGCTATCGGGCCTGATTGTACCATGGTGTGCATCAACCATCGTTTTTACGTAGCTAAGACCAAGACCAAAGCCTTTTACATCATGGATGTTTCCAGTATGAGCCCGGTAAAATTTTTCGAAAATACGGTTCAGTGTTTCCTTATTCATCCCGATTCCATTATCCTCTATTTTAATGCGTAAAGAATTCCCCTGGATGGAAGTATGCAGTTTTATTAACGGACTCTCTTTGGAGTATTTTACAGAATTGTCGAGCAGGTTGTTGATAATGTTTGTAAAATGAACCTCATCAGCCATGATCATATCTTTTTGCGCATCCAGGCTGGTTTCAATTTTTCCGCCTTTTTCTTCAACAGGCAATGTGATATTATTAAGTGCGCTTTTAATTAATGAATGGGCAGATAATCTTTTTAGATTCAATTGTACTTCCTGTTTATCCAGTAAGGCCGCCTGCAGGATGGTCTCTACCTGCTTGTTCATACGCTTGTTTTCTTCCTTGATGATGCCGGTAAAATAATTTGTTTTTTCTTTATCTCCGATTACTTTTTCATTTTTTAATGCATCTACGGCAAGAGAAATAGTAGCCAGTGGCGTTTTAAACTCGTGCGTCATGTTATTGATAAAATCAGATTTTATTTCGCTTAGTTTTTTTTGTTTCAGTAGCGTTCTTATTGTAAGAAAAAATGCAGTAGTAATAATGATCGTAAATAAAATGGCTCCCATAATGAACCAGGTTATTTCCTTTAATACAATGGTGCGTGAATGAGGAATGATGACTGCAAGAAATTCTTCCTGGGTAAGATTTTCAAGATTGCTCCCGCTGGGTGGAATTAACTGAATAATGCGCCTGATATTATGAGCACTGTCTAAATAATATTTGAAGAAATTTTCTGTTTCAACCTGCCGCCCTGTGAGTGAATTTTCTGTAACTGCAAATTCAAATGGAATGTCTTTAAGAAGATTTTTTTTAAGTGCATTTCTTACGATATCATAGATCTCTTCTTTTGAAAACCTCAGTATCACAGATGGTTTAAAAAACTCCATTTTCATTTTATCAGGGAAATGGAGATCTGTTTTTTTGGGGAATGGGAAAGTAGTTCTATCCTGTACCAGTTTTTCTGCTGCTTCTGAAACTGCTTTTGTAATATTGTCATCAAGTTGTTGTTCTTTAATTTCCTTTGCACTTTTTAACCATAAAAACTGAAAAAAAATCAACCCAAGTAATGAGAGGAGAATTAATACAGTAATAATGGGGAAAATTTTCTTCATAATTATTATAAGTATACAACCATTGCCAATTTTGCAAAAATAGCACACTATCTGCTACTAACATCTACATAAATCAAGTACACAAAACTTTAACTAATATAAGCAATAAAAAAAAGCTGATTTTTAAAATCATTTTACAATAAAATCTTACTTTAGAAATATGATTGACCCTGCCCAGGACATATTATTGATTGCGGACCCTTTTTTAAAGGATCCTAATTTTATGCGTACTGTTGTGTACATATGCAGGCTTTCGGAAGAAGGATGCTTTGGATTTGTATTAAATAAGGTTTTTGATCAAAACCTTGGAGAGCTTATCACCGATCTGGAAGATTTTGAAATACCGGTATTTACAGGCGGACCCGTTCAGCCAGATACAGTTCATTATATACACCAGTATCCAGATCTGATACCAGGTAGTTATAAAATATCTGATAACATTCACTGGGGTGGCGATTTTGAAATTGTAAAAGAACTGATCAGGACAAATCAAATTGACCTTACCAAAATAAAATTCTTCATTGGCTATAGTGGTTGGGACAAGGACCAGCTTGATAATGAAATGAAAGAAAAGAGTTGGCTAACGGCAACTTCTACACGCAAAATTATTTTTGATACTGCCCCGGAAAATGTATGGAAAGAAAGTATTGAACACCTGGGTGGTAAATATAAAATGATGATAAACTTCCCAATCGATCCACAGTTAAATTAAAAAAATTACCTTTCATTAAAATTTCGTTTGTTATATAAACTGATTAAGATACCGGCAAGATTTGCGATCTGGTTATATTGTAGAAAGATCACGATCAATAATAAAGATATACTCCAATCCGGTGGACCATTGCTGATTGCATCCAATCATCCCAATTCTTTTCTTGATGCTATTATCCTTGCTACATTATTTGATAAGCCTGTTTATTCATTAACAAGAGGCGATACTTTTAAAAAGAAATTCTATGCTTCACTGCTTAATTCATTGAACATGCTGCCCGTTTATCGTATGAGTGAAGGTGCAGAAAACCTTGAAGACAATTATAAAACATTTGAAAAATGCAAAGAGATATTTCAAAAAAATGGAATTGTTTTAATATTTAGTGAGGGCCGCTGTGTGAATGAATGGAAACTACGCCCTTTGAAAAAAGGAACCGCAAGATTAGCTATGAGCAGCTGGCAGGATAATATTGATCTTAAAATAATTCCTACGGCAATTAATTACCAGTCTTTTATTTCTTTCGGAAAAAATATACAACTCAATTTTGGAAACATTATCACAGAAAAAGACATCAGCAACACTAACGGTTATGGAAATACGATAAATGATTTTAATGAAAAACTAAAACAGGAATTAAAAAAACTTACTGTAGAGATCGATAGCAATGATAAAGAAACAATTCAAAAAAAGTTTGAAGTAAAGCAATCGTTCTTAAAAAAGACAATCTTGTTCCTGCCTGCTTTTCTTGGTTATACCATTCATGCGCCTTTATACTTTCCTATTCAAAAACTGAGCTGGAAAAAAGCAAAGCATGTCGATCACTATGATTCTGTAATTGTAGGACTTCTTTTTGTTTTATATCCATTCTATTTATCCCTGATTGCACTCATTGTTTATTTATGCTTCGGCAGCTATTGGTGGGCATTTACATTTTTATTATTGCCTTTTTGTGCGTGGAGTTTTATGCAGATTAAGAAGCAATTCTAAAAAGGTTTCAAAAGTTTCAGATGTTTCAAAGGTTTGTTTAGGATTTACGTCTGAAACTCCTGAAACCTTATACCAAATAAAAAAGCCCATACTATTACGTATGAGCCTAATTGTTGTCCCGCTCTAAAATTATTTTTCAACTGCACCTTCAACAAGTACGGTAGTTTTATTATTCAACACTTCTACAAAACCACTCAGGATCGTGTATGATGTTGTTGCATTTTTATCTTTTAATATTTTCAGGCTGCCTGCTTTTAATGCGCTTACAAGAGGAGCATGTTTGTCCAATACTTCAAACAAACCACTGATTCCCGGAAGTTGTACGCCGTACACTTCGCCGCTGAAAATTTTTTGTTCTGGTGTTAATATTTCTAATGTCATAAAAATAATTTGACAATTTGACAATTTGGTGATTTGGTGATTTGGGAATTAGATGCTGAATTCAATCATCAAATTACCAAATTGGTTAATTACCAAATTAAGCCTGTGCTGCCGCCATCAATTTCTTACCTTTTTCAATCGCATCTTCCAATGTACCTACAAGGTTAAATGCAGCTTCAGGATATTCATCCACTTCGCCATCCATGAT
>JBDTLP010000146.1:0-10788 GCA_039934735.1 Ferruginibacter sp.
CTCACTTTAATTACTGATTTCATACATTTTGTTTTTGATGATTTAATAAAGCAAAAGTAGCGTCAGTACAGCAGTTCGTTGTTACAGCACTTTGGGAAAGCATTGCAAAATTTTGGGTTATACTTTGTCAAGTAACTTACGCTTAGAAGAACCCACTTCTTTAAAATGTGATGGAGTAAGACCGGTTGTTTTTTTAAATTGATTGGATAGATGAGCAACACTGCTGTATTCCATATCAAATGCAATTTGCGATAAGGTCATTTCATTATATACCAATAATTCTTTTACTTTTTCAATCCGTTGTTCAATAAAATAATTTTCAATGGTGCGGCCTTCCACCGAAGAAAAGAAACTACTCAGGTATGTATATTCATGATGAAGATGTTGAGATAAATATGCAGAGAGCTTTATTTTCCTATCTTTTTCGTTCACCTCATTCCTTGCTTTTTTTATTACAAGCTGTTTTATTTTTTCTATAGTGCCACTCATCCGGCTATCAATTAGTTCAAGCCCAATGGCGATTAGCTTCGCACTTAATATTTCGTGTTGCCGCTCAGTCAGTTTTTCCTGCATATGTATTTCGCCGGTAATAACCTGTTGAAATGGTATTGCGGCACTTTTCAAAACATCTTCAACAGCAAGCAGGCACCTGCCGCAAACCATATTTTTTACAAGCAATATATTCGATGGCATAAATTTCTTTATTTAAAAATTGATCAGAACAAAACAATGAAATTAAATTTTACCTTCCTGAACCTTAGTATATATTTCCTTGCATTCAGGAGAGCAAAAGTATATTTCTTCAAGCTGCTCATGCCTTATGGACATACTTTTATCAAGAATGATCATTCTGCATACCGGGTCAATGCCAAAATCATTTGTGTTTTCACACATTAATTGATGCACTTCTTTTTCCTCGCTTATATTTTTAAATCGGTGCTTTCCTTTTGTCTGAAAGTTGCTTGAGGTTTTATTGGTCAATGCAGCAACAAATTCTTCAGAGCACCAAAAAGTACCAGGTTCTGCCATAGCCGCAATTCTTGAAGTTAGATTAATAGAAGATCCAAAATAGCTATTATTTCTCTTTAGCACTTTTCCATAGTGAAGGCCACCATGTACCTGTAAAAAATTTTCTTCATTCGACGTATTACGCATAAGCATAACCGCTGTCGCAAGTAATAAATCCGCAGACCTGGAAACAATCATTACTTCATCACCTGTTCGTTCATGAAGTTTGTTATCGCCTGCCAGGCTTTTATTAACGATCTCAATATATTTATCTATTAAATCTGCTGCACCCATAGAGCCATGCGTTTCTGTTAATGCAGTATAGCCGGATAGATCAGCTATTAAGATGGCGATATTATCTTCCATGAGATTGTTTAATTTGTACAAAATAATAAATGTTTCCACTAGAATTAAAGAAAGTGATCGTAGGCTATGACTAGCTCTTCGAATCACGATTGTCAAATAAGTATTTACATAGTATATTGAAAATAATCCTGATTAAAGTTTCTAGCCCCTCAGCTTTGTTGCAGCCCCTGGGCGCTTCCGGGCGTGGGTTAGGCTGAGGTTTGTTTCTCATTAACAAGTTCACAAATATCCCATCCTTTTGTAACGTATAATACCCAATTTGATGTCAGAAACGGACAAGTGGCATTAAAAACCAAGATTTCTGCTTAAATGGGTACCAGTCGCTCTTAAAATATGGTTTCTACTACAAGGGAAGTTGGTTAATGTAGCTACATTTAAGTCCAATTTAAACCTAAACACAGTTATGAAAACAACTTCTACTTATTTAAAACTTAGTTTCATTTTTTTAGTCTTCGTCTTGCTTGGCAACAATGCCTTTTCACAATGCCATGCATCATTCATACCCTTTCAGGTCCCCAATACACTTACTGTAAATTTTACAGACTCTTCCACAAGCCCAAATACAATAACGTCATGGCATTGGGATTTTGGTGATGGGCAAATATCTAACGATCAAAATCCACATCACACGTACACGCATGACAGTACCTACCATGTTTGCCTTATCATTCACGATAATTCAGGTTGCAGCAGCGATGTTTGTCTCAACATTAGTGTCGTAAGCGTTCCTCCCGTATGTCATCCGGCTTTCACTTTCCATGCTACCCAGGCAAATCCTTTAACCATTGAATTTGCCGATATTTCTACCAGTGGTGGAACAATTATTTCCTGGCATTGGGAATTTGGAGACGGTGAAACATCAAATGATCAAAATCCTCATCATACCTACACGCACGATAGTACTTATCATGTTTGTCTCACTATTCATGATAACACCGGATGTAGTGATCATTTCTGTTACGATGTTACTGTTGTTGCTGCTCCGCCTTCATGCCATCCGGTATTTACATTTCATGCTACCCAGGCAAATCCTTTAATGGTAGAATTTGCCGATGTTTCTACAAGTGGCGGAACAATCACTTCGTGGCATTGGGAATTTGGAGACGGAGAAACATCAAACGATCAAAATCCACATCATACTTATTCGCACGACAGCACATACAATATTTGCCTCACCATACACGATAATACAGGTTGCAGTGATCATTTTTGCCATGATGTAACTGTAGTCGGCAATCCTCCAATCAGTTGTCACGCAAATTTTAATTTTCATCAAACACAAGCGAATCCACTAACGGTTGAATTTACAAATACTTCTACAAGTCCAAACACAATAACATCATGGTTATGGGATTTTGGCGATGGCACCATTTCAGACACACAGAATCCTCATCATACTTATACCCATGATGGCACCTACCACGTTTGTCTAACCATGCACGATAGCCAGGGTTGTACAAATCAATATTGTCATGATGTAACTATAACTACTACGGTTACCTGCCAGGCAGGATTTAGTTTTCATATAGATTCCACCGGCACCGTGTTTTTTACAAATACTTCCACCGGCACTACTTCAAACACTACTTACTCATGGAATTTTGGTGATGGTACAACTTCGAATGATGAAAATCCACACCATACTTATTCTGTTCCCGATCATTATACAGTATGTTTATTTATCCACGATCAGTCAACAGGTTGCGAATCTCATTACTGTCATACTGAAAGCTACCGGCAGGCCGATCCCAACCAGGGCCCACTTGTTATCATGTCTTATTTCGTTAACAATGATGGCACGGAAATGAGAGGTCTTGGTCAATACATCATTAACTATCCCAACCCATCAAGTTCTTCTACTACTATACAATATGAACTTACCAATGATGCAAATGTAAAACTGGATATTTTAGACAGAGCCGGCAGAAGAGTTATGCAGGAGATAAATGAAAATCAATCAGCGGGCCAGCATACAAAAATGATTAATGTAAATAAACTAGATCCTGGTGTTTATTTTCTGAAAATGGTTGTAGCCGGGCAGTCATTCAATAAAAAAATTGTAGTTATTAGGTAACTATCAAATTAAATCCTCATAAGGAGCCATGCAATTGCGTGGCTCTTTTTTTGCAACTTTAATTTTGAAAAAAAAATAAGTGATCCTAACATTTAGGTGATGATAATCTTCAGTTATTCATATGATGCTCGTCATTTTTTAATACGCTCTAAAATGATAGTTTTAATATTAAAATATTAAAATGCATAATTCTAATATTGAATTAGGTAATTAATAACCGGGCAACAGCGTCACTGAAGAAATTTATAACTCAAAAAAGACAATAATGAAAACAAAAAAAATGATGCTTGCCGCATTACTTATGTTCTCCGTTTGCTTTATTAACAGCAATGCTTATTCGCAAGTCAAAACCGATACAGCTATGATGAAAGATTGCTGCATGATGAAAGACGGAAAGATGATGCTGATGAAAGCCGGAAAGCCGATGCCTATGGATCATGATATGACGATGAAAAATGGCACCAAATGCATGGTTAATGGTGAATGTATTATGAAATCCGGTACAAAAATGAAAATGAAAGAAGGTCAGTGTATGGACATGGATGGGAAAATGGATCAGTGCCCGATGATGAATAAAAAAATGAAAAGTGCTGCTGTTAAGAAAAGCAAGAGCATGGCCGTTTCCTATACTTGCCCAATGCATCCTGAAGTAATAAGCGACAAACCAGGCAAATGTCCCAAGTGTGGAATGGCATTGATAAAGAAAAAGTAATTGGCCAATCTAAGCTATGACTCAGTTCCTCATACAAAATTGATATTATGCACAGCCTCACTTTCATTTATTTCCAATAATAGAGGTTTGGAAATGAGGCAAAAGCATTTAAAAATTGTGTAACTCATTCCCAAAATTGTGTAACATTTAAAGCTAGCCTCAAAGTAGCTTTGCAAACAGGCAGTAAACGGTATTTGAATAATTGCGTACCTTACAGGTGAATTAATGAAAAAAAACATATCCATAAAACTCAAAGCAGCCTTTTTACTAATCGTATTCACCATGAATACTATTATCGGCTTTGCCTGTGCAATGGGTTTCAATATGGGTTTCAATTCCAGCCATCACCATGACGAAGAAGCAACCGAAATCTCACATCATGAACATAACAACAGTAAAATTCATGATCATCACAATGAGGTAGCTAAACACAGCAACAATAAAAAAGACGACTGTTGTAATGATAAAGTAATTCAGATCCAGGCCTTAGATAAAATGATGGCTCAAAATGCGAAGTACATTTTTGGCTGTCATGGATTTGCAACGATAAAGAGTATGTACAATAGCATTGCTATTTTTAAACCTTTATCAGCAGTTCCACAAAAATATATCATACCTTCCTTTCACCCGCCTCCCCCCGACATACGGGTTTTCATTCAGTCCTTCCAAATTTGATTTGATTCATGTTTAGCATTTCTGTGTGGTTTCTTACCATGCATGTAATTATTTTATTTAAACATTAAATCAAATTAAAATGAACAAGTTATTTTTAATGGTTGCGCTTTTTTCAATTGCAACCAGCCAACATTCCTTTGCGCAGGACAGTACAAAAGCAAATCAATTATCAACATTACTCAATGCTTATTACGATATAAAAAATGCTTTGGTAAGCAGCAATACTATTGCAGCTGCAACAAAAGCCGTAGAACTTGTTACTGCAATTGATGCAGTTGATATGAAGTCATTATCAGTGGCAGATCACAAGGCTTTTATGGCTGCACAGGATAACATAAAAAAAGATGCGCAAGCCATTGCCTCATCCAATAAAATTGAGGCACAAAGAACAACTTTTTCTTCTCTGTCGAATAATGTTTACGCACTGGCGAAGTCTGCAAAACTCTCTGCAGATCCTGTTTACCAGCAGTATTGCCCAATGAAAAAAATGTATTGGTTGAGTAATCAATCTTCAATCAAAAACCCATATTATGGTAGCATGATGCTTACCTGCGGTAAAGTAACAGAGACTTTAAAGTAATCGCTTTGTTACCAGGATAGCCACAAGTTCAAAGCGACTTGAGGCAATGCCTGTTTGCAACATTTATAATTAATAAAAAGAAAGAAAATGAAAAACTTATTTTTTTATACAATCGCAGTAACAATAATTTTTACAGCTTGCAACAATTCAAATCCTGCTAATAAGGAAGCCGCAAATAATTCACAAAAAACAACAGCAGTTTTAGATACATCCACTAAACAGCAAACAACGCCATCAGAAATAAAAGCAGCCGTTTCTATAAAAGAAATTGTAGAAAATTACCTGCAAATGAAAAATGCCTTTGCAAAAGATAATGACAAAGCTGCTGCAACAGCAGGCGATGAAATGGTAAAGTCATTTGCCAGTTTCAATAAAACTGCGTTAACTCCCGACCAGGTTAAAATTTATAATGATATAACGGATGATGCCAAAGAGCATGCAGAGCATATAGGAAAGAATGCAGGTAATATCAAACACCAGCGGGAACATTTCGATATGCTAAGCAAAGATGTTTTTCAGTTAGTAAAAACATTCGGTGCTGGTCAGCAATTGTATTACGACCATTGCCCAATGTACAATGATGGTAAAGGCGCAAACTGGTTAAGTGAAACAAAGGATATTCAAAATCCTTATTTAGGAAAATCAATGCTAACCTGTGGTTCTGTCAAAGAACAATTAAAGTAAATACCATGAAGCGTATAAATACAATTATGCTGGTATTATTGCTGCTATTGATTGCAATACAATTCATACAGCCTGCACGTAATTGTAACAGCGAGGTTTTATCAAGCGATATAGAAAAAGTATATGCTGTTCCGGTAAAAGCATCAGCAATATTAAAAATTTCCTGTTACGACTGCCACAGCAACAATACACATTATCCCTGGTATTCATTCATTCAGCCCGGCGCATGGTGGATGTCATCACATATAAAAAAAGGAAAAGCAAATTTAAACTTTAGCGAGTTCGGAAATTATTCAATTCTCAGGCAGCAAAACAAATTACAGGCAATTGCCAATAGCATTAAGGATGAAACGATGCCATTATCATCATATACTTTACTTCATAAAAAAGCAAAGCTTTCCCAGGATGATAAAACCGTTTTGCTTAGTTGGATTCAAACAACAATAGACAGTCTTTCAAAACCAAATTAAAATATTCATAATGGAAAATCAAAAACAACAATATACCTGCTCTATGCATCCGCAAATAATCCGTGATGAACCGGGCAACTGCCCTCTTTGTGGAATGACATTGGTTCCATTGAAAATGAAGAATGATGAACATACAGGTCATACAAATCATGTTTCAATGATTGATGATTTTAAGAAAAGATTTTATGTGGTTTTGATATTAACAATACCCATCATGCTGTTATCTCAAATGATACAGCATTGGTTAAAATTAGATTGGCAGTTTCCAGGATCACAGTATTTACTTTTTGCCTTGTCAACAGTTGTTTTTGTTTATGGTGGTTGGCCATTTCTGAAAGGGCTTGTCAATGAAATAAAAGCAAAGAACCCTGGCATGATGTTTTTAATTGGTTTTGCAATCACTGTAGCATACATCTACAGTGTAGCAATCGTATTCGGCTTACAGGGCATGGACTTTTTCTGGGAGTTGGCAACACTGATTCTTATTATGTTGTTGGGCCATTGGATAGAAATGAAATCAGTAGTTGGTGCATCAAAAGAACTGGAATTATTGGTACAGCTAATGCCATCCGATGCGCACATGGTAATGGATGATAAAGTACATGATGTAAAAACAGGTACACTTAAAGAAGGAGATCTTATATTAATAAAGCCAGGAGAAAAAGTTGCTGCTGACGGAATTATTGCCGATGGCGAAAGTTACCTGAATGAAAGTATGTTGACCGGCGAAAGCAAACCAGTTCAAAAAGTAAAAGGAGACAAAGTCATTGCAGGTGCTATTAATGGAAACGGCGCAATAAAAGTTGCTGTTTCTCACGCTGCCAAGGATTCCTACTTGTCCCAGGTTATTAAGCTGGTTGATGATGCTCAAAAATCAAAATCAAAAACACAACTCTTAGCTGATACCGCCGCAAAATGGTTAACAGTAATTGCAATCGTTACAGGTATAGCAACCTTTTTATATTGGTATTTAACTGGGCAAACATTGGCTTTCGCAATGGAAAGAATGGTTACTGTAATTGTGATCTGTTGTCCCCATGCGTTGGGGTTAGCAGTGCCATTGGTCGTGGCAAAGTCAACGGCACTTTCAGCTAAGCATGGTTTATTGATCAAGAACAGAACAGCATTTGAAAATGCAAGAAAAATTACAATAATTGTATTTGATAAAACAGGAACATTAACAGTTGGAAAATTTGAAGTATCGAAAATTACTTCTTTGCACAATGACATTTCAGAAGATGAACTAATACGCCTTGCCGCAGCTTTAGAACAAAAATCAGAACACCCCATCGCAACAGGCATTCTCCAAAAAGCAAAAGACCTGTCTGTTACACTTCCGGCAACAGAAAATTTTAATGCCATTACCGGAAAAGGGATCGAAGCAATTGTTGAAGGAAAGAAAATATTGGTGGTTAGTCCTGGTTACCTGGAAGAAAATAATATTGCTTCTCCGGATAACTTTATTACCAATGATAACGAAACAGTTGTTTTTGTGATCATCGATAATGTACTGGCAGGGTACATTGCTTTATCCGATGAGATCCGTCCTGAATCAGCAGAAGCTATCGCTACACTAAAAAATGAAAAAATAAAATCTATTTTATTAACTGGCGATAACAACAAAGTCGCGGCAAGTGTAAGCAAAACTTTGGGTATGGATAGTTTTATTGCGGAAGTATTGCCGCATCAAAAATTAGAAAAGATAAAAGAACTGCAAAGCAAAGGAGAATTTGTCGCAATGACAGGTGACGGTATAAATGATGCACCGGCACTTGCACAGGCAGATGTGGGGATTGCTGTTGGTTCAGGTTCCGACATAGCTGCCGAAACAGCAGGCATTGTTTTAGTGAATAGCAATCCAAAAGATATAGTGAGTTTAATACTTTTTGGAAAAGCAACATATAAAAAAATGATCCAAAATTTAATATGGGCTACAGGTTACAATTTAGTAGCCTTGCCGTTAGCAGCTGGTGTATTATATAGTAAAGGAATTTTATTAAGTCCCGCTGCCGGGGCAGTATTAATGACCGTGAGTACAGTAGTAGTGGCAATTAATGCAAGTTTATTAAAGGTTAAAAATTAAAAAAAACGAACATGAAAAATATTTTGGTAATGGGGATTTTTCTTTGCAGCTATTTTTTTGCAGATGCCCAACATGATATGAATAATATGCAGGGTATGGATATGTCAAAAGATAAAGTGAAAAAAGCAGAACAGCCAGCCACATACAGCTGTCCAATGCATCCTGAAGTTCATGCCACAAAACCGGGCAACTGTCCAAAATGCGGAATGAAACTCGTAAAGGAAAAAGCGAAAGTAGCAGCACCTAAAACGACTAGCGAAAAAGAAAAAAATATGCTAATGGATACTGCGCCCAAGCAGAAAGAAGAAATGCATCCTGTTTTCTACACTTGCCCAATGCATTCTGAAATTCATGCTGAAAAACCCGGCAACTGTCCAAAGTGTGGAATGAAATTAATTAAAGAAAAAACCGTCACTCAACCTGGAAAAAAAATGGAAATGGGAATGTCTATGCCTGGGGATACTGCTACAAAACAGCAGGAAAATATGCAAGGCATGGATATAGGCAAAATGGAAAAGCAAACTGACATGGGTTATAAATTTATTGAAACTGATGAGAAACCACATACGGTGCGATATGATTTATATATTACCGACACAATTGTAAACTTTGCAGGAAAATCAAAACATGCTATTGCAGTAAATGGGCAAATACCAATGCCTACACTCACATTTACGGAAGGTGATACTGCAGAAATTTATGTTCACAACATGTTAAAAGAAGAAACGTCTTTGCATTGGCATGGATTATTTTTACCCAATCAGTATGATGGTGTTCCCAATCTTACACAAATGCCAATTAAGGCAGGCGCTACACATTTGTACACATTCCCTATTATTCAGCATGGTACACATTGGTATCATAGTCACACAGGTTTGCAGGAACAGGTTGGTATGTATGGTTCATTTATTCTGAATAAAAGAAAAGAATGGAGCATACCTACTATTCCAATTGTGCTTAGCGAATGGATAAATATGAAACCCGAAGAAGTACATCGTAGCCTGCACAATGCAACAGATTGGTTTGGCATAAAAAAAGGAACAACACAAAGCTATAGCGAAGCCATAAAAGGCGGCCATCTAAAAACAAAACTCACCAACGAATGGAAACGCATGAATCCAATGGATGTAAGCGATGTAGCTTATGATAAATTTCTTATCAATGGTAAAAATGAATTGTCGTATACTCCCCCTTCGGGGGTTGGGGGGCTTGGCAATAAAATACGCCTGCGAATATCCAACGGCGGAGCCTCCTCTTACTTTTGGCTAACATATTCAGGAGGAAAAATTACTGTCGTAGCTACCGATGGCAATGATGTAGAACCTGTGGAAGTGGATAGATTAATAATAGCTGTATCAGAAACCTACGATGTAGTTGTAACAATTCCTGAAAATAAACAATACGAATTTTTAGTTACACCCGAAGACAGAACCAAATCTGCCTCATTGTGGTTGGGTAGTGGAGAAAAAGTGCCGGCAGCACGGCTTCCCAAATTAAAATATTTCCCAGGTATGAAAATGATGAATCAGATGATGGCTATGAATGGAAATTTAATTCAAATGGATGGCATGCAAATGAGTAATCAAATAATGGATATGAATACGGTAATGTATCCTGAACTAACCGGTGAAGAAAAACCTGGCAGCAAATCACAGATGAACATGAAAGAGATGGACAAAATGAAAACGGATTCAGCCCCCTCTCCTTCGGAGAGGGCGGGGGGTGAGGCCACAGATATTGTTACGCTCAATTATACCATGCTAAAAGCCACAGAAAAAACAACCTTACGTGAAGGCCCTGTAAAAGAATTAAAATTTAATCTCACAGGCAATATGAATCGTTATGTATGGAGCCTGGATAATAAAGTTGTTTCGGAAGCAGATAAAATTTTAATAAAGAAAGGAGAAAACGTCCGCATTATTCTATACAATAATTCAATGATGCGTCACCCGATGCATCTGCACGGCCACGATTTCAGGTTGCTCAACGGGCAGGGCGAATATGCTCCAATGAAAAATATAATAGATATCATGCCGATGGAACTTGATACATTGGAATTTGCAGCAACAGAAAGCGGCGATTGGTTTTTTCATTGCCATATTCTTTATCACATGATGAGTGGAATGGGTCGGGTAT
>JBDTLP010000147.1:0-10657 GCA_039934735.1 Ferruginibacter sp.
ACCAAATGTTTTTGCCAAAGCCAACCTGTTTTCATCTAAATCAATCATATAAATTTTGGCAGGGGAATAAAATTGTGCTGTCAACAAAGCTGACATCCCCACGGGGCCTGCACCAACAATAGCAATGGTATCGCCCAATTTTACAGTTCCATTTATGACGCCTATTTCGTGACCGGTTGGTAAAATGTCACTCAGCATCACCAATGCTTCTTCATCTGCCCCGGCAGGTATAGGATACAGACTATTATCGGCATGAGGTATATTCACATATTCTGCCTGCGTTCCATTAATCGTATGACCTAATATCCAGCCCCCATCTTCACAATGTGAATACATTTGTTTTTTGCAATATTCGCAAGAGCCATCGGATGTAATACACGATATAATTACATGGTCTCCTTTTTTAAAATTTACAATGGCGGAACCTATTTCTTCAACAATGCCCACACCTTCGTGCCCGAGTGTTGTACCAGGTAAACAGGTAGGTGTTTTACCATGTATGATGCCTAAATCGGTACCACAAATTGTTGTTTTGGTAACTCTTACAATAGCATCAGTAGGTTTTAAAATCTTTGGTGTAGGAATTTCTTTCAATTCAATTTTGCCTGAGCCTGAATAAATAAGCCCTTTCATTGTTGTTTTCATTTTAATTTTTGTTTTGTGGGTTAGCGCTTATTTAAGTCAGACCCTTTTCGTTTAAAGGATATCAGTTACTATTCTTTTTTTATTTCGTGATATCAATTTGCGGTATGAATTTAGTCATCCATTAATGCATAATCATAATCAACAATCAGTTCATTATCTACTGACCAAATACCAGGAGCGTTGTAGGCAATACGCCCTGCGGCTTCTTTCTGATACCATGAATCAACAGTACCGGTTAATGTAGCTTTATGGCCAAAAACGTTAACGTCAATATCCGTATCATAAATTGACCAATTGCGTTTAAGGGCAGATTCTATATCGGCTTTTTCGACCTTTTCTTCCAGGGTTAATTTTATAGTGATGCTATTTGAAACTCCTTTTACGCCAAGCAGATTCTTCACGGCATCCATAGCCCCGTCTCTTTGGTAATTGAATTCCAATTCTCCTTCCAGTGTAACCCAGCCATTTTCTACTTTCACTTTTATCTTATCATTTGGAACACGCCAGTTCCAGTTAAATGCATGTAGAACTTCGTCCGCAATTTCATTGTCATCCTTTTTCCCATAAGCGCTGCTGAATTTTACTTCAATTTTTTCAACTACTGCTTTTACGCCAGCTACATTTTTTGCTGCATCTTCTGCCTCTGATTTTTTTGTATAACTGTCAACAATACCTGTAAGTGTTACTACGCCATCTTTAACGGTCACGCCAATTTCGGCGGCATTCAATAAGGGTTCCCATTTGATGGCATCCTGAACGTCTTTTTGTAAATCTGCATTATTTTTCATTTGATATTTTTTTAATCCACAAATTTATTTTTGCGATTGGGTGAAGGTCGCTGCATTTACACGCTAAACTGTTATATGATACTGTGAATGAATTGTATCATTCACACATTGGCGAACAAATAATAACTCCGGTTCAGATTTTTTATATAAAGCCCTTCGTTGAATAAAAATAAGCCTACATTGAAATTGTTCGGAAGTGGCTAGGGCAGGCTCTAATTGATCTTTAAAATAACATGAAAAAATATTTTACTTTTTTCAGCAAATACAAGGGAGCATTATTAATGACTCCGTTGCTGGTTATTATAGATGTTATTTGCGAAATTGTACAGCCTGAGCTGATGTCAAAAATTGTTGATACAGGTGTTACCCAAAAAAGTCTGAACTATATTCTCCACAAAGGCGGCATCATGGTGATTTTATCTGTGATAGCTATTGCAGCCAATATTGGGAGTATTTATTTTTCATCGCAGGCATCAGTTGGTTTTGCAGCAGAATTAAGAAAAGGACTCTTCAATAAAATTCAGCAATTTTCTTTTTCAAATCTTGATAAATTCAGTTCGGCATCACTGGTAACAAGAATTACTAATGATGTAAATATTTTACAGGAAGTAATTATGATGTCGCTCAGGTTAATGATACGTGCCCCGTTGATGTTGTTGTTTGCCGTAGTGATTGCTATACGGATCAATGCAGGGTTGGCATTTGTAATTGCTGTGGCCATCCCGGTATTGGCGGCAAGTATTTATTTTATTCTGCGGCGTGGCTTTCCTTTTTTTGAGCAGGTGCAAAAAAGGCTTGACAAAGTAAATGCGGTTATTCAGGAAAACCTGGTGAACGTAAGGGTGGTAAAATCTTTTATAAGAGAAGATTTTGAAAAGAAAAAATTCGCATGCGCTAATGATGAATTAAGAACCATGTCAGTAAAGGCATCTTCTATGGTGGTATTGGTCATGCCGGTAATGCAGTTGGTGATGAATCTTTCCATTGTGGCAATCATTTGGTTTGGTGGAAATAAAATTATTGCCGGCACATTGCAGGTTGGTCAGTTAATGTCGTTCATCACTTATATCACACAAATACTGATGTCACTGATGATGCTATCGATGACCATCATGACGCTGGCAAGAGCTGGTGCATCTTCTGAAAGGTTGCTTGAGGTACTGAATACCGAAGTGGATATTGTTGATTCATCAAATGCTATAAAAAATAATTTGCCCGTAAAAAAAGGTAAGATACAATTTGAAAATGTGTTTTTTAAATATCATGCAGCTGGCAGTGAGTATGTATTAAAAAATATCAACCTCACTGTATTGCCAGGTGAAACTGTTGCTTTGATTGGCGCTACAGGCTCGGCCAAAAGTACCCTGGTACAATTAATTCCCAGGTTGTATGAAGTTACAAAAGGGCGGGTGTTGGTTGACGATATGGACGTACGGGATTATACATTACAAAACCTGCGGTCGCAGATACATTTGGTGTTACAACAAAATGAATTGTTCTCCGGCACTATCAAACAGAATTTAAAATGGGGCAAGCCGGATGCAACTGACCAGGAAATTATTGCTGCTGCTACCAATGCTCAGGCGCATGATTTTATAATGTCATTTCCCAAACAATATGAAACTGTGTTAAGCCAAAGCGGTGTAAATATTTCCGGCGGCCAAAAACAAAGGCTCTGTATTGCAAGAGCTATTTTAAACAGACCCGCTATATTGATATTGGATGACAGCACCAGTGCCGTTGATACCAGTACAGATGCTAAAATAAGAGCATCATTTAAAAAAAATCTTCATGACACTACCATACTAATTATTGCTCAAAGAATCAGTTCAATCCTTTCGGCTGATAAAATTATTTTAATGGATGACGGCGAAATAATTGCAACAGGCTCACATGAACAATTATTAAAAACAAGCGGAGTTTACCAGGAAATATATTATTCACAGCAGTTAAAAAAAGTGGATCGTGTATGAGTAACTCAACTACAACAAATATTAAACTTACACCTGTCGGACTTCCCGGCAAGCGGGGGAAAATTTCAGGAGAGAAGCCCAAAAATACAAAACAGGTGATACGCCGTTTGTGGAATTATCTGCGGGTACAAAAATCATTACTGGTCGTTGTGCTAATACTCTTATTAGTGAATACCGGTGCTACATTGACGGGTTCTTATTTATTGCGGCCCATTATCAACAACTATATTATTCCACGAAATTTACCGGGCCTGGTTAACATGATCTTTTTATTGCTGGGTATTTATGTGATTGGCGTTGCCGCAGCCATTTGGCAAAACCGGTTAATGATAAAACTGGCACAAAAAACAGTAAGTACTATACGTGCCGACCTGTTCAGCAAACTCCAATCTTTACCAATTCGCTTTTATGATACGCACAATCGCGGCGATTTGATGAGCCGCTTTACCAATGATGTTGATAATGTAAGCGATGCATTAAATACCAGTATCATGCAACTGTTTACCAGCACCATTACGGTTGCTGGTATTTTTACGTTGATGATCTATATCAGCCCCATACTTACGCTGGTTACATTATTCATTGTTCCAATGATGCTTTGGGTAGCATCAAGGATCATAAAAAAAAGTAAGACTTATTTTACTACCCAGCAGCTGTCATTGGGCAATGTAAATGGTTATGTAGAAGAGATGATAACCGGGCAGAAAGTGGTAAAAGTCTTTTGTTACGAGGCAAATGCAGCGGCAACATTTGAAACCATCAATTATGATCTTAGGGATAAGGCAACAAAGGCACAATTATATTCCGGTGCCATGATGCCCGTTATTCAGAATTTAAATACCATCAACTTTGCACTTACTGCAACGGTTGGGGGCTTACTAGCCATATTGCGTGGACTTGACATTGGGGGGCTTGCATCTTTCCTGCAATATTCAAGGCAGTTTGGAAGACCGGTGAATGAAATCTCGAGCCAGTACAATAATATTCAGTCTGCATTAGCAGGTGCAGAAAGGATTTTCCAGATCATGGATGAGATACCCGAACTACCTGATGCTGCAGATGCTATTGCGTTAGTACATGTAAAAGGCAATGTAGTCTTTAACAATGTTTCTTTTGGATATGACGCAAATAAACCCGTGCTTAAAAATATTTCACTGGATGTAAAAGCCGGGCAGAAGATTGCATTTGTTGGATCAACCGGTGCAGGAAAAACCACTATCATTAATTTGCTTCCACGCTTCTACGATATTCAGTCCGGGGTTATAACCATTGATGGAACGGACATACAAAAGATTCAGCGCAACAGTTTACGCAGTTCCCTTGCCATCGTTTTGCAGGATACACATCTCTTTACCGGAACTGTGATTGAGAATATTCGTTATGGCAGGCTTGAAGCAACAGATGAAGAAGTGATTGCTGCATCTACATTGGCCGGTGCACATTCTTTCATCTCCAGGATGCCTAAAAGCTATCAAACGATACTGGATAATGATGCCAGCAATTTAAGCCAGGGACAAAGGCAACTGCTAAACATTGCCAGGGCTACCGTTGCCAAACCCTCTATTTTAATTTTGGACGAAGCAACAAGTTCAATTGATACCCGTACAGAAGAAATTATTCAAAAAGGTATGGATCAGTTAATGCAGGGGCGTACCAGTTTTGTAATTGCGCATCGTTTATCAACCATCCGCAATGCAGATGAGATAATGGTTTTGGAAAACGGAGCAATTGTTGAAAGGGGAAATCACGAAACATTATTAACATTGAAAGGAAGATATTTTGAATTATATAATGGGCAGTTTGATTAGAAGTTTACACGTAATATACCAGATGCAATAAGTTAATGTCAAACTCACTCATAGCGAAGCGCTTCTATCGGGTCAGGTTTTGATGCTTTTAATGCCGGGTAATAGCATACTTGTATCCACAATCTTTTGCGCTTCATCGATCATTTTTTTCAAATGGTCTTTACTTAAAAAACTTTCAGCATATATTTTATAAATATCTTCTGTTCCAGAAGGGCGTGCAGCAAACCATGCGTTTTCTGTTATTACTTTTAAACCGCCTATCGCAGCTTTATTACCTGGCGCATCTGTGAGTACCTGTTTAATTTTTTCTCCTCCTATTTCAGTAGATTTTATTTGATCAGCAGAAAGGGTCTTTAGTTTTTCTTTTTGTTCAGGTGTTGCTTTTGCTTCGATGCGATCGTAAAAAGGTTCGCCTAATTCTTTGGTAAGTTCATTATAAATAATGCCAGGGTCTTTGCCTGTGGTCGCTGTGATCTCTGCGGATAATAATGCAGGAATAAAGCCATCCTTATCTGTTGTCCAAACACTGCCATCTATTCTTGAAAAAGAAGCTCCTGCACTTTCTTCACCACCAAAGCAAAGTGACGAATCGAAGAGTCCATCTACAAACCATTTAAACCCAACCGGTACATCGTAAATTTTTCTTCCTGATTTTTTTGCGAGCCGATCAATCAGTTGTGTTGTTACAACTGTTTTACCTATGCCAGCTTTTTTATTCCAATGAGGACGATGTTGAATGAGATAAGCAATGGCAACCGATAAATAATGATTTGGGTTTAACAGCCCTGCACTTTTAGTAACAATACCATGCCGGTCATGATCCGTATCGCAGGCAAATGAAATGTCAAAATGATCTTTCATTGCGATCAGGCGTTGCATGGCGTATGGGGAGGAGGGGTCCATGCGAATTTGTCCGTCCCAATCTACGGTCATGAAACTGAAAGTAGGATCAACTATTTTATTTACAACGGTTAGATCCAGTTTATATTTTTCAGCAATGGCTGGCCAATAATGAACACCTGCGCCGCCGAGCGGATCAACGCCCATTTTTATCTTTGAATTCCGGATTATATCGAGGTCAATAATATTCTCAAGATCGTTCACATACGTATTCAGATAATCATGAAGATGCGTTGTCGTTTTTTTTAGCGCAATTTTAAAAGTAATTCTTTTTACCAACCGGAGCTTGTCTTGTAATAATTCGTTTGCTTTCGCTTCGATCCAATCAGTAACTGCAGCAGAAGCAGGCCCACCATTTGGTGGGTTGTATTTAAACCCTCCGTCACCTGGTGGATTGTGTGAAGGTGTGATAACGATACCATCCGCCATGCCATTTTTACGGTGAAGATTATATTTCAAAATAGCATGAGAGATGACAGGTGTTGGCGTATATTCATCCCTGTTAGCAATCATTACTTCCACATTGTTGGCTGCCAATACTTCCATTGTAGTAGCGAAGGCAGGCACTGAAAGTGCATGCGTATCAAAGCCGAGGTATAAGGGACCATCTATTTTCTGTTCTTTGCGGTAAAAGCAAATAGCCTGCGTTATTGCCAGTATATGGTTTTCGTTAAACGAATTTTTAAAGGAGGAACCCCTGTGACCGGAAGTGCCAAATGAAATGCGTTGATCAATTATTTCGGAGTCTGGTATTCCTGAGTAATAATCAGTAACAAGCCGTGGAATGTTAACGAGTATATTTTGTTCTGCAGGTTTCCCTGCTAAAGGAGATATTTTCATGATCTGTTAATTCATTTGTTTTTCAAAAATCCTTATGCTTTTATTTGAATGAAATAAAACAAAGGGCTAAAATGCTACATCATTTTTTAAAATTTATTTGTACTTACGCTGCTTTATAACGCACTGCTATTTCTACAACTTTCTTCAGTGTCAGGCCTTGAAATATAATGGAAAAGATGACTACAAAATAACAGCTTGAAAGAATCAATTCCCTATAAGGGGATTCTGGCAGTGTCAATGCCATCGCGACTGAGATGCCGCCCCGAAGACCAGCCCAGGTAAGTATTGAAAGGTTGCCGGGATTCAATTTTCGAAGTAAAACAATAGCTGGTATAGTAACGCTAAAAAGCCTTGCTATTAGCAGGATCACAATAGATACGAGGCCGGTAACCCAATACTCATGAAGGAACGGCATTACAACCATTTGCAATCCGATCATAACAAATAAAATAGTGTTTAGCAGATCGTTAACCAGTTGCCATATTTTGCCAAGAAACTGATCGGCAATATTCTTTTTATCGGTGCTCTTGTTGCCGATAATTAAGCCTGCAGTAATTGCCGATAATGGAATAGAAGCATGGAATTTACCGGCAATGAGTGATATACCTAATACGAGTGCAACGGAAATTAAAAATATTGTTTGAAAATCACGAATTGTCTTAATAAGTTGGTAACCTAAATAGCCCAATATCAATCCGATAATTATTCCTCCTAATACCTCCTGTGCAAATATGTGGATCACTGCCAGGAATGAAGTACTTCCTGGCTTATCGGCTATTCCAAGAATAATTACAAAAAGTATAAGGCCGACACCATCATTAAATAATGATTCGCCGGAAATAATTGTGTCAAGTCGTGGCGGTATTTTTGAAGTTTTTAAAATAGCTGCTACGGCAATCGGATCAGTAGGAGATATGATTGCGCCAAACAAAAAACAATAAATGATCGGTAAATGAATATGCAAAAGCAAGGCTACCATGTAAAGTAATCCGCCAAATACTGCTGTTGAAATAATTACACCCAATGTGCTTAACAGAAATACCGGCGAACGTTGTTCTTTTAATTTCTGGTAATCAAAATGAAAAGCACCGGCAAACATCAGGAACCCAAGCATAATATTCAAAAGCACTTTTGAAAAATCAATACTTTGAGCAAATGTTTCAACCGAATTCTTTAAACCATTATTGGTTTTGCCTATTACTAATATTATGATGGAAACCACAATTGAGATAGTGACCAAACCTATAGCTCCCGGCAGTTTTATAATGCGTTCATTCAGGTAAGAAAAAACGGCACTGATAATAATAAGAATTGTAATAATGGTTAATAAATCCATATAAAATAATAAGTGAGATGGGTTTTAACTATAATTTTGGTGTGATTAAAAAGTTGTTTTGTGCTGATAAAATTTGTGATACAGTCAGATATTATTTTGTCACCTTATTAAATTAATTAAGGAACCGGGCTTTAGAATAATTATCAATTCAATGTAGGGTTACTCAATAAAATGCTCATGTATTTCCATTGTCGCATTGTATTCACCCTTGCGTGCAGCAGCATCAAGTTTAGCCCGGTAATATAATAATTTTTGTGCTTCTTCCACATTAGCTTCCTGTCCCTTCCAAATTTCCAATGCAGGTTGCTGAATAGCCCTGGCAAAAGAAAAACCAACGATCCATGGTAGCCGATATTTAAAATCTTTATTAATTGCATTCAAATGTGCTGATGCTTGTTCGGGTGATTGGCCGCCAGATAAAAACGCTATTGCTGGGACTGACGCGGGAACTGAAGCTAGCAAACAATTTACTGTAGCCGTTGCTACTTCATCAACCGTATCTTTTTTATAAGCGCTTGTTCCGGCTATTACCATATTCGGTTTTAAAATTATTCCTTCCAGGTCTATTTTATATAAATATAATTGATAAAAAAGCATTTTTAATACCTGCTCAGTTACATCATAACAATGTTCTATTGTGTGAGCACCTGTCATGAGCACTTCGGGTTCAACAATTGGCACAATACCAGCTTCCTGGCACAATGCTGCATATCGTGCCAATGCATGAACATTGGCATTTATACAAGCTGCAGTTGGAATATTGTCGCCGATCGTAATCACCGCACGCCACTTGGCAAACCGGGCACCCATTGTTTTATATTCGTTTAACCGTTCACGTAACCCATCCAAGCCTTCTGTTATTTTTTCATTGGGAAATGCAGCCATTGCTTTAGCACCCATATCTACTTTAATTCCTGGAATAATGCCGGATTTAATCAAAATATCAGTAAAAGGGATTTCATCTTTTGTTTGCTGGCGAATGGTTTCATCATATAATATTGCGCCACCAATGCTTTCATTTAATCCTGGCGTTGTAACGATGAGTTCACGATAACTACGCCGCATTTCTATAGTTTGTGGAATGCCTGCGGCTTCAAAACGTTTATTACAGGTTGGGTTGCTTTCATCCATGGCGAGTAATCCTTTACCGTTAGCGAATAGACGCTCAATGGTTTCTTTTAATCTTTCCTTATTCATTTTATATTTTTTGATCTTTTCGATTTTCGATCCCGGCAATTTTGTTAAGCCGCCGGAGATATCTTTCTTCATTCTTAAACCTGGCATTAAGAAATACCTGTACCAATTCCCAGGCCAATGCAGGTCCAGTGATGTTTCCGCCCAACGACATGATGTTCATATCGTCGTCCTCAACGCCCTGGTGGGCAGAGAAAGAGTCGCTGATCAGAGCCGAACGGACTCCTGCAATTTTATTGGCGGCAATACATGCGCCAACACCACTTCCACAAATGGCAATGCCCCGGGTAATATCCCCATTAGCCAGTGCCTTTGCCATCGGAATAACAAAATCAGGGTAGTCATCACCGTTATTGAGTTGATAAGCACCGAAATCTTTAATATCATATCCAGCTGTTTTCAATAACGCAACCAGTTTAACTTTCAAATCAAATCCGCCATGATCAGCGGCTATGCCTATCAGTTCTGTTTTTTCAACGGGGTTTGTAGTTGCTTCCATTATTTATCGTTTTGCTTCCATTTCCAGTTAAGAATCTCAGGCATGTCCTTACCATGTTCATGTACATAATGTTTGTGTTCAATTAATTTATCCTGCAATTGTTGCTTTAAGTAAGCGCCCTTACTTCCTAAATTTGGCAGGCGATCTATTACATCCATTACCAGGTGAAAGCGATCAATATCATTCTGCACCCGCAGATCAAATGGTGTAGTGATCGTGCCTTCTTCTTTATATCCTCTTACATGAAGATTGCGATTGGCACGACGATAAGTAAGGCGGTGCACAAGCCATGGATAACCGTGGAAGTTAAAGATGATGTGCTTGTCTTTGGTGAATATTGAATCATAATCATGGTCGTTCAATCCATGCGGATGTTCTGAACTGGATTGTAGTTTCATCAGATCCACTACATTCACTACTCTTATTTTAAGATCGGGTAGATGCTCCCGCAATATGGAAACAGCTGCCAGTAACTCCAAAGTAGGTGTATCTCCGCAACAAGCCATCACCACATCAGGTTCAGCGCCCTGGTCGTTGCTTGCCCATTGCCAAATACCAATTCCTTCTGTACAATGTATTACAGCGGCATCCATACTTAGCCATTGGGGAAGTGGATGTTTACCGGCAACAACTACATTCACATAATGCTTTGTGCGTAAACAATGATCAAAAAC
>JBDTLP010000148.1:0-10337 GCA_039934735.1 Ferruginibacter sp.
CGTAATGGCATCAAGGTCCTTTCCAAAATTATAAACATCATCAAAACGGGTTATATCGCCTTTTACAAAATGATGGCATAAATGTGCAGCGGGGCAACGATCATCATTTTCCAAAACAAAGGTTTCAACCGGGTAATTGGCCGCTGCCTGCAACAACATACGCCCTAACTGTCCACCACCAAGAATGCCCATTTTTTTCATGAGGCAAATATAAAAGGAAGCTTGTGAAAGAGGGCGAATATTTTGTTGCTAGTTAGTAATATTTTTTTTCACCTAATGTTTGATCATCTCTTTATCATTTTACATACTTTTGAATAATCTTTAGCATTTATTTTTATAAAGTACAAACCCTTTGACAAACTTATTTTATAAAAAGGTAAAATTATTGATGATATACCCTTTGGTACAACTGCCTTCTCTGAATGTAGTTTTCTTCCAATCGCATCATAAACAGAAATTGAGGTCATTAATTCTTCCGGCATTACAAATCCTAGTACCAGGTGATCAGTAAAAGGATTTGGAGAACTTGTAACAGAGATACCTGTAATAGGTGAACTGCTTTGAACAGAAATATAATTTGTCTTTGTTATAGAATCTTTACATCCTGTTTCAGATTCAGTTGATAGTGTAACTGAATAATTACCGGGATGCAAATAAGTATGAGTTGGAAACTGTTCGGTAGAATTAAATCCATCACCAAAATCCCAATGCCATTGATTGGGTATTGCAATACTCGAATCAATAAAATGTACAATTAGTGAATCTATTCCATGAAGAGTATCTGCATAAAAACCTGCTCTACAACAATTACCAGGTTGTTGCACAATATGAATTCTTGTATAGGACCAGTTGTTAGAATGATTGGATTCCAATACACTATTATCAGGATCTGTAATTGATACTAAATAATAACTTCCGTTGCAAAGCCCGCCTACTGGTATAGATTGGCCTTCTTGTATTGCATTATATATATCTACATTTCCTGGATAAATTCCTTGTTCTAGTCCACAACCAGTAAAAACGCCAAAATTTAAGTTTGCCACGTCAGCATTGTGCACAGTATTTCCACTCTGATCAATGCAATAACCAGGATAACTATCACAGTTTCCCAGGTTAACAAGACAGAAACTTATTTTATTCGATGATCCTATAATTGGCCAGTGCGTAGGATTAGGATCAGCAGTTTTTATACGCAGGCTGTTATTCGTCCAATGATCAACGTGGATATGATTATGTGTTGGATGAAATTCCATTTGCCCCGCCAACCTCGTAGATATTGTCATTGTATTTCCTGCACGATGATAAATGGTTTGATAAACATTATGCTTTAATTCCTGACCTGCCGGACAGATAGTACCGCAGGGAACAGGTGTAGCATCACAAAAACATTCAGTATTTGAACCTTTCATTTCAAGTGGTCCCGCACCAATATTTGGTGTAGCTACAGAAAATCGTATTTCATTTGCTTGCTCATAATTGTCATCAAGCGCAAGTTTTGAATTTATCATATCAGGTAATAAGTCACAGTCAATAGAGCCATCAGGGCATTTGCATCCCCAAGGGGTACTTAATGAGCATCCAAAAATGCGGCTATGCGACACCGGGGGATTATTTTCAAAGCTGATAGAAACGCTATTGATGGTCCCCGCATTATTAGGAATGACATCTGTAATTCTAAGTCGCCATATTCCATTAGGATTTCTTCCGTTGTTCATTTCATTATTATCCTCTTCTCCAAAATAACTGGAGGTGCCAATAGTAGGATACGTTGCAATAAATTCATCACCCGCTTCTGTAATACAGATTGCAGAATTTATGGCTGTATTTCCTCCATCATGCCAAAGCAACTTTACTGAATCCATTCCATCAGGTGATTTTAAAACTATCGTTAATTCCCCAATATAAGGGTGAGAAAGATTGAGACAAATATTAGAAAGGCCAAATGCTGAATTAATTGCTGAAGGCAGGCCGTTAACTGTAACAGGTATCTCTAAAACCTCATTTATATCCGGAATACTCGTAACAATGTTATTTGAGAATGTTTGCGCAGAAACATTAGAAAAAAGAAATGAAAGGTATATAGATATTTGAAATCCAAATTTTCTCACTGTAGTAGTTTTTAGCGTGCCAATGTAAAACCTTTTTTGCTCCAATTCATAATCTGGGTTAAAACAACATATAATTAGGGTGTTTTCACCCATTTACTTTTCATTTATATATGTAGATTTACATTATACCAAAAAATAATATTTAATCACTGCGTATGAAAACAAACATCTTGTTAATGATTCGTAAATGGTCGTTACGAATGCTGATTTTTCCATTATTTTTTCTTTCTTGTAAAAAAATCGATACCGATAATACCGGGCAGTCCCAAACCGAACGTTTTTTTGATTTGCCATCAAATGCTGATCCTGCTTTAAAAGAGCGGTTGAAAACATGAAAATGCAGGAGGCAAAAAAACCTTTTGTTCAGGATTTTATAAAATCCCAGGGATATCCAAATTGGAGATATGCTAATATAGCAACTTACAAACATGGAGGAGCAAATGTGGAAGGTGGGCCAGACACTTTACTTTCAGTTCCTATAATTCCAGATAGCGCTATTTATGTAAAAAGCATTCTTAAGATTAAAATCAATATAGATATTTTGTATAAACTTTACGACAGAAGCTTGTATGCCTCTTATGGTTTTGATCACGATCCTGCCAGGACAAGGCCAAGTGCAGACGACATTGCGATTCAGATCATGTTGTTTGACAAGGAGATTTTTCACCTTCAAAATTTCTTTTTAGTAAAAGACCCCCGCCTATTTGCAGAATGGCCCGATACCATTCCTCGGCCAGATCCATTTTTTGTTTCAGTTAGTAAGCTTGATTTTTGTACAATAACTACGCATTGGGCAATTCCCTGCTGGGGCAACGATGGAAAACTCACAATTTGTAATTTGTCTGTCCAATCTTCAACGCTTTGTGAATTTGATGACGATAATGGTGGATATGGTTCTTATCCGGGTGGGGGTAGCACTGGCGGCGGTGGTAATAGTGGATCAACTACTCCTCCTGATCCAAATGCACCGCCTCCAAACCAAATTCCACCTTGCGATGGCTGGGATCGAATACTAATTACTGCAGACGGGTTTTATAGAGGAGAATGTACACCTCCAACCCCAATACCTCCTGTTCCACCTTCAAGCCCAGAAGACCCTACTCCCTGTGAGAAAGCAGCATTTTTAAAAAACACATCATTTATCCCAACTATATTTAGTGAATTACGAACTGAAGCTATGGCAACTAATCCACCAACTAATCATGAAAGTGGATATAGATATTTAGACATAGGTCCATATCCAAAATCAGTAGGACCTACCTTCGGAAATAATACAATAAAAGAAGTGGGATGTCCTTTAACTAAAATGTGGGGTTGGATACATACTCACCCTGGATCCACGCTTCCAATTTTTTCGCCTGATGATTTATTATTAGCATATGCGATCTTGAATTCTGTTACTTCTACAAATGAAAGTTGCGGCGATCCTGCAACGTTTACCTTCGGTGTAACTGTGCAAAATGGGAGCACTTATATAATTACCATTCAGGACATTGGAAATTTTAATAATTTTATTCAAAATAAAGTTGATCCAGTCACTGCACCTGGTGATTTTGGTAGAATATATAAAACCTATGTGCATCAAAATACCACGGCAGCTGAAGCAGAAAAGGGGTTTTTACAAATGCTGGAATTTTACAATGCAGGTATTTCCGTATTAAAAGCAAACGACAATTTTACTTCTTATTCTGAATTAAAACTTGAGAACGGCAATACAGTCACACCTTATCCATGTAATTAAAAAATTAAAATTAAAAAAAATGAAATTAAGAATATTTCTACTAACGATTTTCATAGCTTCATCTTGTATAGCATTTGGTCAGGTTCCTGCACCTGGCTCGAACATAACAAGATCTTCACTAGATAAATTTGAAGGGACCTGGAAATGGACTAGTGGTAGCTCTGAAGTTATAATTCAATTAAAAAAATTCCATTATTATTTTACAGACCATCAATTTTACGAAGATATTATTTTAGGTAGCCACAAATACACAAATAATGGCACACTCATCGAAGATTATTTGCCTGATTTTATTAATATCTCTCAATCATTTCAAAGTTCTCTTTTTTTATATGCGGAAATGGATGGTACGCTAACCGACAATATTTCTGGGGATTTAAAAGACAATTCTAAACATAAACGAGATTTACTTCAACTAACTTACATACCAGGTAGCACCCCGACTTTAATTTGGCATTTACAACCACAAGGAGATGCAATAGCTTTACCAGTCATTGCAGGAGTTACATTGCCTGAAGATCTTATATTGGTGAAGCAATAGATACTGGTTATAAGTAATTATCGTCTTTACGAAACAATAATTATTGAGAAAACATGTATTTGGCATTTTTTATCTAATCAAATAAGATCGAATTATTTAATCGTACAATTGCAACACTTGAATAATAAATTGTTAAGGCTATAAAGTTTGTTTTAATATTAATGGTTCTAATCCCAGCAAATATTTGCCATGCCCAATATCCAAATCCCGGAGATAATATTTTAAATCCAAATCTTGACAAATTTGAAGGAACCTGGAAATTTACTTCTGGATCGGAAGAGATAATAGTCCAACTAAAAAAAGTAAATTATTTATCTCCTAATAATTATCATTATGATATATTAATGGGTGTGCATTCCTATAAACTTAATGGTGTGACTATTGAAGATTATCTTTCAAATTTCAATGCAATCGGACAAAATCAAGATGGAACAATTTTCATTGGAAATCATCCGGAGGATGGTGCTAATAAAATTGTCGGTACAATGAACGATCCATTAAAACATAAGCAAAATTATATCAGTATCACTTTTATAGATGCTGTAACGCCTCAAATACAATGGACATTGCATAATTTATCTGGAGTGCATATACAAAAAAATGGTGAGCCGCCTTTTGATAATAGTTTCACATTGCCTCAAACTTTGACATTGTTAAAACAATGAAGCAATATTTCCATTCACTTATTCACTCATTCTCCCATTCACTCATTCACCCCTTGCTTTCCCCACAACTTTTTATTATCTTTGAAACTGAATGATCCCAGACTATCCACATAAAATTTTTGGCGATAAACGCGTAAACTACACGCTGCTGATGGTAACATTGGCCATGGATTCGAATCAATCACTTTAATATCCTTCCCCAGGATATCTTTTATTAAGATTAGCAAACGAAAAGGAACCAATTCCCCCATATTTATTAAAAAAATCATTTTATGTCAACAACAATAGCAGCACCCGAAAATATAGCTACGGTAAATACAGATTTCCTTCCTTTACATGGAACAGATTATGTAGAATTTTATGTTGGCAATGCCAAGCAGGCTGCCCATTTTTATAAAACCGCTTTTGGATTTCAATCACTGGCCTATGCTGGCCCTGAGACAGGCGTAATGGACAAAGTGAGTTACGTGATCCGTCAAAATAAACTCACGTTTGTATTAACAACAGCGCTAAGAGAAAATAATGTTATCGCAGATCATGTGAGTAAACATGGTGATGCTGTAAAATTTCTTGCATTGAAAGTAGATGATGCAACAGATGCATGGAAACAAACAACGATGCGTGGTGGAAAAAGTTATATGGAACCAATGACGTTAAAAGACAATGATGGCGAAGTGATTGTGAGCGGTATACATACTTATGGCGAAACGGTTCATTTATTTATTGAAAGAAAAAATTATACAGGTGTTTTTATGCCTGGATTTAAAGAATGGAAATCTGCTTATAACCCAACACCAACAGGTTTATTATATGTTGATCATTGTGTAGGTAATGTAGGTTGGAACCAGATGAATCCCTGGGTTAAATTTTATGAAGATGTAATGGGATTTAAAAACATTCTATCTTTTGATGACAATGATATTTCCACAGAATATTCTGCATTGATGAGCAAAGTAATGAGTAACGGGAATGGATACGTCAAATTCCCAATCAATGAACCTGCTGAAGGGAAGAAGAAAAGCCAGGTAGAAGAATACCTTGATTTTTATAATGGGGAAGGAGTACAGCATGTTGCCATTGCCACAAATGATATTGTAAAAACAGTTACCGATCTTAAAAGCCGCGGTATTGAATTTTTAAAAATACCTGAGAGTTATTATGTAGATGTACTTGATAGAGTAGGTAAGATTGATGAGGACCTGCAGCCACTGAGCGAACTTGGTATCTTAATAGATCATGACGAAGAAGGATATTTGTTGCAGATATTCAGCAAACCTTTGCAGGACAGACCTACATTATTCTTTGAGATCATTCAACGTAAAGGAGCAAAAAGTTTTGGTAAAGGAAATTTTAAAGCATTGTTTGAAGCTTTGGAAAGGGAGCAGGATGCAAGAGGGAATTTATAAATGGCAAAAAATAAAGGTGTAACCTTTCCAAAAGGTTACACCTTTATTTTTTTATACAGATTTGATATTGTAAAAGTTCGCTATTTATCCGTAATTCCCACATGTGACTACTGGAGCTTATATTAAAAATGTATTTTTAACAGCCCGAAAAAAAATATTTTATTATTTTCACTCTCCGTCAACGGTACACGCAATTGAGATTATTAATGAAGCATATTTGTAAAATTTTGGTTTTGATCATAGCGGGAGCATGCTTTTCCGCTAATGGTTTTTCGCAGAATGCGGTTAGCCCTCTTCAGAAATCTTCTTACAAGGTTCCAGCTATATTAAGCAAGATGGAAGATTCTTTAAAAAAGCAATTTGAAAAGCAAAAACTGGTATGGCCTCCACAGGAAATATATATCCGCTCATTTAAATATGATCGTCAATTAGAAGTTTGGGTAAAGGGTGATTCAAAAGAACCTTTTAAATTATTCAAGACTTATAAAATATGTATGCAAAGTGGTACTATGGGTCCAAAGCGTATGGAAGGCGATTACCAAATACCGGAAGGATTTTACCAGATCAATGAATTTAATCCAAACAGCAATTACCATCTTTCACTGGGATTAAATTATCCAAATGCATCCGATAAAATTTTAAGTGATCCACAACGTCCGGGAAATTCAATTTACATTCATGGCAATTGTGTTTCTACAGGTTGTATCGCTATCAGCGATGAACCCATTGAAGAATTGTATGTTATCGCCAGTAATGTAAAAGCAAATGGACAGGAATTTATTCCTGTTCACGTTTTCCCGGTAAGGTATAATGTAAAAAAATCAATGGAGTATCTTAGTTCCACCATTAAGGATAATGCCTATCTCCAGCAATTCAATAAAAATATTAAAGAGGTGTTTGATTATTTTGAGATTAAGAAACAGTTGCCGATCATCATGGTGAATAAGAAGGGGGAATATGTTCTTAATTAATGTATGATCTAAAATTTAAGATGTAAGATATCTCTCAATTCGAAGAGACTGCATTTATAGAAGCAAATCTTAGATCTTAAATCATATATCTTACATTTCACTACGCATCAACATTTGTATAGTTTGCGGCGTTTTTTGTTCCAACACAATTTGTTTATCCGCAGTTAATGATCTTATTGTTTCATCATCATAATGCCTGATGGTAAGTAATGTTAGATTTTTTTCTACTTCCACATCAAAGATCAAAGAAGCATCTGCGGCAAGTCTTTCAATTTTTTCAGCACGGTCATCAAAGCAACATAATAATGATATGGCAGTATGCTGCGAAAGATTTGGTTTTATTTTTACCTGGTTAAACAATTCATGCAATTGCTGAACAGGTTTGTCTTCTACAAAAGAAAAATCTTTTGATTTGAATTGTATCAATACTTGTTTCGCTTTATCAACAATGATCGGGGGTAAATTTTTAGATAATTGTTTGCTGATAGTAGTACCTGGAAGCGATGGATCAAGAAAACTCTTTACAAACAGTGGTATGTTTTTATTTTGTAGAGGTTTGATTGTTTTGGGGTGAATCACCTGTGCACCGTAATAAGCCATTTCAATTACTTCCGTAAAACTCAATGCAGGAATGATCTCCGCATTTTTATATGTTCTAGGGTCTCCACTCATTACAGCATCCACATCTTTCCAAATGGTAAGTGATGCCGCTGATAATAAATTTGCAAAGATGGCTGCAGTAAAATCACTTCCCTCACGGCCAAGCGTAGTGCTTTCATTTTCATCTGTAGAACCAATAAAACCCTGCGTGATAATAATATCATATTCCTCAAACAAAGGAATGATATCCGACTGCACTTTTTTTTCTGTAAATGCCCAATCAATGGAAGCATCCCGGAAATTGCTATCTGTCCTGATAATATCTCTTACATCTACCCATTTGTTTTTTATTTTTTGTTCAGATAAATAATGGCTCATCATTGCTGTACTTAAAAGTTCGCCACAACAAACAACCTGGTCGTAATAATAATCATAGCTCCTCACAGGTTTATCATGCAGCATCCATTCTACTTCGGTAAAAAAATCTTTTAATTGATTTTCAGCCTGCTGCCAGTTTACAACTGTGAGGTATTTCAATGTATTTAAATGATTGTCTTTTACCTGCTCAAATAATTTCAATGCGTCTTCAGATCTTCCTTCAAAAAATGCATCCACTACTTTTTCCAGTGCATTGGTTGTTTTTCCCATGGCGGAAATAACGACCAATAGTTTTCCATGTGCAGCTTCCTGGATAATATTCCCGGTATTTTTTATCCTGTCAATACTGTTGATGCTTGCCCCGCCGAATTTGTAAACTTTCATTTTGTGTTATTATAAATTAAAAAACAATGTTCAACTTTAGTGTGGGTAGTAAATACACCACAATTGTTTGGAAGATTTTTATCTACAGCAGGGATTGGACCACGGATGATACGGAATAAGCGGATGCTCACGGATTTATTTTTTGTTCCAAAAAATTACAGATCAATGATTAAGTTTATTTTCAGTGATAAGCTGCGCCAGCAGCTTTTATCCGTGATTATCCGCCCAGTCCGTGTTATCCGCGTTCCCATCATCGGCGTAGATAAAATAAAGCTTCCGAACACTTATGGTGTCCACACGAACAACTTTACAATCACAACCCACTTTCCGATGATTCAAAATAATATAAACCTTACATTTGAGCCGCAAATCTAACTTCGTAAATTGTAAACTGGAAATTGTTTTATGGCAATCAATAGAAAAATACAAACACTGGATGAATTCACAATCCAGCAATTAAGGGATTTCCCACAGGCAACAGGAGAATTATCCAGCCTTTTACGCGACATGGGCCTTGCTGCCAAAAGAGTTCACGTAGAAGTAAATAAGGCCGGGCTGGTCGATATTTTGGGAGATGCCGGCACCATGAATGTGCAAGGCGAAGAAGTGAAGAAACTCGATGTTTTTGCAAATAACCAGTTCATGGGAGTATTGCGCCATGGCATCAGTTGTGCAGGCATAGGCAGCGAAGAAATGGACGACATGGTTGTTTTTGATGATGAGATCAGCAACCAATCAAAATACGTTTGCCTTTTTGATCCGCTTGATGGCAGCAGTAATATTGATGTAAATGTTTCAATAGGAACGATATTCAGTGTTTACCGCCGGGTAAGTGAATTGGGCAAGCCGGCCACGGAAGCTGATTTTCTGCAACCAGGCAATAAGCAGGTAGCGGCAGGATATATGATCTATGGTTCCTCCACAATGATGGTATATGCAACGAGGAGAGGCGTGAATGGTTTTACGTTGGATCAATCGATTGGTGAATTTACTTTGAGCCATCCTGATATCAAATGCCCGGAAACAGGGAAATTCTATTCTGTAAATCATGGAAATTTTTTCCAGTTTGAACAACCGGTTAAAGAATATGTGACTGCTTGCCAGAAAAAAACAAAAACTACCGGCGGGCCTTACACGCAGCGCTATATTGGAAGCATGGTCGCAGATGTTCACCGTAATCTTATTAAGGGAGGAATATTCATGTATCCCGGAACGATGGATAAGCCAAAAGGAAAATTACGTTTGTTATACGAGTGCAATCCTTTCGCATATATTGTTGAAAAAGCGGGAGGCCTTGCGACTAACGGCAAACAAAGAATACTTGACATACAACCAACAGAATTGCACCAGCGTACACCACTTTTTATTGGAAGTAAATTGATGATGGAAGAACTTGAAAGTTATATGGAAGGAGGGACTAAATAAGGATGGAGCGTTATTAAGAAATATTCAATAATCAATGTTCAATTTTCAATGCTCAAGTACAAATCACTTACCGTTGGCTTTAATAAATGTTCAAATAATAAAATACAAATCACTTGCC
>JBDTLP010000149.1:0-10148 GCA_039934735.1 Ferruginibacter sp.
AGTATGTTCCACACTCCTTCTTTAGAGATCAATACCTGGAAATTTTCATCTCCATAGTTAACCAGTATTTCAAAAGGAAATTTTAACCCGGTTAAAACAAGTATGGTTGTTTTATCTTTCGTGGATCTCTCTTCTCTTTCGTAACTTCCCTGGCTAACATTAAAATAAGTGACTACGGGAAGTGGCGGTGCTGCGTTGGATATTGAATTATTCCTAATAGTATTTTCTGAAACAATTGTTAGTGTATTGGCTAGGCCTACGTCTGGCTTAACATCAAGCCTGTTGAAACCAGATGATTTGGCGATAATTTCAAACGGACGCAAATACGCTCCCACATAAACATCATTTTTCCAAAAGCCTTTAACAATACTATCTGCTTCTGTTTTTTTAAAGTGGAATTCTCCTTCGCCTTCTTTTACTCCTTTTTTAAAATTACCTACAAAAAAATCTCCGTTCTTGTAAGTATAAACTCCCTGGCCGTATGGGTATCCACTTTTAAAACTACCGTCATACATATCTACGCCTTCTGCCTTACCTACTCCATCGGCCTTTTTATTTTTACAACCACCGGTATACTTTCCCTGGATGGAAGCAATGGCCACTTCACAATCCTGTGAAAAAACGGAACAACTAAAAATAAACAAAAATGAAAATGATAATAATAGTTTCATAACGGTATACGTTTTAAGAAAATTTTGATACTAAATTCGCAGCATCTTTTATTTTCTATTCAATAGTTTTGCAGATGCAAATGAAGTTAGCAAATTTTTTATTCAAACCTTTTTTTATTGTTTTTTTAATTGTTCTGAATACGGGTTCTGTTTCTGCTCAATTATTTCCTCCAACAAATTATCCGCAGCAATATTTTCAATGGCCGCTTAAGGTAAAAGTTGGGCTGGTGGCTAATTTCGGAGAGTTAAGGCCCAATCATTATCATATGGGACTTGATATAAGAACAGATCAAAAAGTAAACGTTCCCGTGTATGCTGCTGCCGGGGGATATATTGCCAAAGTAAAAGTTGAACCATTTGGTTTTGGACAATGCATTTATATCAATCATCCTAATGGATTTACCACTTTGTATGCGCATTTAAATCAATTCAATCCTGCGCTTGATAAATATGTGAAGGAACAACAATACAAGCTTAAGAAATGGGAAGTATTCCTTGATATCCCTGCTGATCTCTTCCCTGTAAAAAAAGGAGATTTTATTGCATTGAGTGGAAGCACCGGTGGTTCGCAGGGGCCGCATGTTCATTTTGAAATTCGTGATACAAAAACAGATAAGGTTTTAAATCCATTGCTTTTTGGAATGCCAGTTCCAGATAATGTTCCACCTGTAATTATACGTTTGGCAGTTTATGACAGAGATAAAAGCACCTATGAACAAACGCCTAAATTATATGCACTGAAAAAAGTAAATGGCATTTATAAACCAATTGGCGGAACCATCAGTGTCAACTTTAATAAAGTAAGTTTTGCTATCAGTGCTTATGATTGTTTTACAGGATCCACAAATCCAAATGGAATTTTTAGTGGCGAATTGTTTGACAATGATAAATCTATTTGTGGTTTTGAAATGAACAGTATCAGTTACGATGAAACGCGTTATTTAAATGCACATATTGATTATAAAACAAGAAGTAGTGGTGGCCCATTTTTACAACATCTTTCAAGGCTTTCCGGTTACAATGATGGTATTTATAAATCACCCGATGGAAGTGATGGCATCGTTTCAATACAGGAGAACAGTACACATGAAATAAAAATTGTTGTAAGTGATGTAAATAAAAATACTTCTGATGTTGAGTTTTCATTGCAAAATATGAATGCGCCGCAAGCAATCCGGGAAACTGATCCTGGCAAAATGTTTTTCCCAAACATGTTCAATGTATTTGAAAACAATAATGTTAGTTTTTATTTGCCAGAAACAGGCGTGTATGATTATTTCAATTTTATTTATAAAGAAATCCCTTCTGCAAATGGAAAAACAATTTATCAATTACACAACACATCGGTTCCGGTACATAATAATTTCACTGTAAGAATACATGATAATATTGCTGTGGAAGATACCGGACATGTTGTGATGAAGCGTTTCTCTGGTTCTAAAAGTGATTATAAAAAAGCCGTGTATGAAAATGGCTGGTACAAATCCAGGTTCAGGGAGTTTGGAAATTTTCAATTGATCATAGACAATACGCCTCCAACAATTACGCCTGTTGGATTTCACGATGGAATGAATGCTACAAAACTGGCCCGAATTGCATTTATTGTTGCTGATAACACCGAAGAAATAGCAAATTTTACGGCCACACTCGATGAAAACTGGTTGCGCTTCTCCAATGATAAAGGAAAAGTTTTTATTTATGTGTTTGATGAACACTGTGGTACCGGCGCACACGAATTGAAAATAGTAGCAGAAGATCTTGCAGGAAATAAGACAGAGAAAGTGTTTAATTTTACAAGATAAGTTTGGCGTTATTGCCGATTACAGATTGCCGATTAAACTTCAATGATTTCACCATTCACCATTCACCATTCACGATGATCACACTTACTGAAGGTTCCAAAGCTCCCACATTCAAAGCAAAAGATCAAAACGGAAAAGATGTTTCTTTGGCTGATTACAAAGGACAAAAAATTGTTTTGTATTTCTATCCTGAAGATGATACGCCAACATGTACCATACAGGCATGTAACCTGCGGGATAATTATGGTTTATTAAAAAACAATGGCTTTGTTGTTTTAGGTGTTAGTCCTGATGAAGAAAAAAAACATAAAAAATTTGAAGATAAATATGATCTTCCTTTTACGCTTGTATCCGATCCATCGCATAAGATCATTGAAAAATATGGGGTGTGGGGCGAAAAAAAATTATATGGAAGGGAATATATGGGCCTTCATCGCACAACATTTTTAATTGATGAAAAGGGAATCATTAGAAAAATATTTACAAGGCCGAAAAATAAGCAGCATGCAGAGGAAATTTTAAAAACCTGGGAAGAGATCAACAAAAAAAACTGATGTAAACTTCATGCTCATTGATGAATTTCGTTGGTTGACAAACCTCTTTTTTACCACAGAGAGTTAAAGGAGTTTTTATATGGAGTTCCACGGAGTTTTGTATTTATTATTAATTACTCTGTAAAACTCATTCTTAAACTCTTTTTCTTCTGTGGTAAAATAAAGCAGCTAAAAAAAGGAAGCAGCCCACTTTACACGAAGTTCACCAAAGAAAATTTATGCCTGATAATATTTCCTATAACATAAAAGAGAATTCCTTTCTTGCAAGAATTGCTGCAAAGAAACTCGGCAAAAAAGATGTTGCCATGGTTTTAGGAAAAACGATTCATTTATGGAACACGACTGAGGCAGAATTTCTGAAAAATGAAAAATGGGTGAAACATGAGCTATGTCATGTGCAACAATACAAACGATATGGATTTTTTAATTTTCTTATAAGATACCTGTGGGAAAGTATGCAAAAAGGTTATTACAATAATAAGTACGAAGCAGAGGCGAGAAATGCGGAAAACAAATCATGAATATTGAAGTATTTCCTCCTTGAATATTGAAGATTGTATGTCGAATATTAAATATTAAAATTGGAAACTTTCGAATGACAGAAATAGCTTCAACCTAAACGCCAGCAAAGAATATCGAACAAGGAACAAGGAATATCGAATATGGAAGTGTTTATTCAACATTCAGCACCCATTCAACTTCTCCAAATTCAAATAACCTGGGCATCCTATCCGCAGTAAGTAACTGCCCATGCTCATTTACCCCTTTTATCGTTGTTTCAAAAACTACGTTTTGTTTACGCAGCTTTACTTTTTTATTAAGCAGGTAAAGATTGCTGTTATACGTTTTTATAACTTCAGATAAAGTAGAATGGCCAATTTTTGAAAAGGCGTCAATGATCATTTCATGAAGTTCTTTTGCCAATACAACTGTATCATAAGTTTCGCCAGTCGCCAGTTTCATTGAACCAGCATTTTTGATGATATCCGGGAAATCAACCTGGTTCACGTTGATACCAATACCTACCACTGCCCATTTCCATGTTGTGCCCTGGTATATATTCTCAATAAGGATGCCCCCTGCCTTTCTGTCACGCAGGTAAATATCATTTGGCCATTTAATATTTATTTCATCCTTAATATGGGCATTTAAAAAAGCATAACAGGTATTGGAAATAACCGCATTGAAAAGAAATGAGCGGCTTGAAAAAAGGACGGGCGGTTGAAATATCACGCTCATCATTAAGTTTTCTCCGGGTTGGCTGATCCATGCTTTGCCACGCTGCCCTTTTCCTGCACTTTGTTCCTTTGCAAACCAGGCCATTCCATGCTTCGCCATTCCTGCATGAAGCTCTGCCATGGCATAGTTGTTGGTACTGTCCACTCTGTCCAGAATGCGAAAGAATTCCATAGATTTCATAAGTTAATCAAATGGCAAAGAAATAGTACTTTTGACATAAATTGCAAGCTAATTTTTATTGGCCGAATACAACATGGCAAATTCCATGTATATAAAAAAAATAAAATCGTTACACATTTGAACAACCTGAACGTATTGAACAGTCGCAAAAAAAGCCCGACCAGATTAACCAAGAACAGCAAAATTTTCAAAACAATCATTCATGCTATCCAGGAAAAAAAGGGCGAAAACATCGTCAGCATGGATCTTCGTAAAATACACGAAGCTGTTTCAGATTTTTTTATCATTTGCCAGGCAAACAATCCCAACCAGTTAAAAGCCATTGCAGACGAAGTAGAACACCAGGTAAAAGAGTTATGCGCAGAAGCACCTTATAAGCACGAAGGCAGGCAGGCGCAACAATGGATCCTGATAGATTACGTTAATGTAGTAGTACATGTAATGCTTCCTGAACCAAGAAAATTTTACCAGCTTGAAGAATTATGGAGCGATGCTCCGTCAACAGAACATAAAAGCTAATTTAAAAAACAATACCCTATAAACCCATATAATGGCACAACAAGACATGAATCAACCGACTAATAAAAGAAAGATCTCGCCGGAGAATAATGTTCCGGGACAGGGAGATGATCCCCAAAAGAAAAAAAGTAAGTTCAATATATACTGGATATATGGAATCGTATTTCTATCCATTATAGCGTATAACATGTACCGTGGTGTTAACAGTACAGGTGAAGAAACTGACCAGCAGAAATTTTATGAAATGCTGAAACAAGGAGATGTTGAAAAAATAAAAACGATCCGCAACAAAAAACTGGTTCGTGTATTTATCAAAAAAGATAGCCTTGCCAATAAAGCAGCTTTTTATCGTAGCATGTTGAACGATGCTCAGGATGACAAGAAATATGAAAAGGCAAGCAAGACAAATGCACCTCAACTTTATTTCAGCATCATTGATGATAAAACTTTTGCTGCGCAAATAGGTGAGTTTTACAAACAAAACCATATTCCCGAAGTTGCCGATTCTCCGGATGATGAAGGTGAATTGTTTGGACAAATAATAAGTACTTTATTACCAATATTACTCATTGGATTTTTGTTTGTGGTAATGATGCGCAAAGTAGGTGGCCCGGGTGGTGGCGGTGGACCAGGCGGTATCTTCAATATTGGAAAATCAAAAGCTACGTTATTTGAAAAAGGCACGAAGGTGAATATCAACTTCGGTGACGTTGCCGGCCTTGATGAAGCAAAAGTGGAAGTAATGGAAATTGTTGACTTCCTTAAGAATCCTAAAAAATATACAGCGCTTGGCGGAAAAATTCCAAAAGGTGCATTATTGGTCGGCCCTCCCGGTACCGGTAAAACGCTTTTAGCGAAAGCCGTTGCAGGTGAAGCGCAGGTTCCTTTTTTCAGCCTGAGCGGTAGTGATTTTGTTGAAATGTTTGTAGGCGTGGGTGCAAGCCGTGTACGCGATTTGTTTAAACAAGCTCGTGAAAAAGCACCTTGCATTATTTTTATTGATGAGATAGATGCTATCGGACGTGCAAGAGGAAAGAACGTAATGATGAGCAATGATGAAAGAGAGAATACACTAAATCAGTTGCTTGTTGAAATGGATGGTTTTGGAACTGATCTCGGTATCATTATATTAGCAGCTACCAATCGCCCGGATGTATTGGACAATGCCTTGCTAAGGCCAGGCCGCTTCGACAGGCAGATCACCATTGATCGCCCTGACCTTGTTGGTCGTGAAGCAATATTTAAAGTACATCTTGTTCCCATTAAAATTTCTCAGAAATTAGATATTCATAAACTTGCTGAACAGACACCGGGTTTTGCAGGTGCTGATATTGCAAACGTTTGTAATGAAGCTGCATTGATCGCAGCTAGAAAAAATAAAGAAGCAGTGGACATGAGTGATTT
Organism: Ferruginibacter sp.; assembly: GCA_039934735.1. Taxonomy (GTDB): domain Bacteria; phylum Bacteroidota; class Bacteroidia; order Chitinophagales; family Chitinophagaceae; genus Ferruginibacter. The sequence goes on from JBDTLP010000149.1 coordinate 6,370, forward strand.
CCAGGACGCAATTGACAGGGTCATTGGCGGATTGGAAAAGAAGAATAAAATCATTTCTCCTGAAGAAAAAGAGATCATTGCTTATCATGAAGCCGGCCATGCAATCTGCGGTTGGTATTTAGAGCATGCTTACCCGTTATTAAAGGTAACGATCGTTCCTAGAGGTACTGCTGCATTGGGATATGCACAATACACACCGAAAGAACAATATTTATACAATACAGATCAGCTGATCGATCAGATATGTATGACTTTGGGTGGCAGGGCAAGTGAAGATATATTCTTCAACAAAATAAGTACAGGCGCAAGCAATGATTTGCAACAGATCACCAAAATCGCTTATAGCATGGTGACCATGTATGGTATGAATGATAAAATAGGAAACATAAGTTTCTATGACCCTTCACAGGAAAATTATTTTACCAAACCTTATAGCGAAGAAACAGGTAAGATGATCGACCAGGAAGTACGCAAGCTTATTGATGGGGCATATGTCAAAACAAAAAAACTACTTGAAGAAAAAAGAGGTGATGTAGAAAAACTTGCGAAAGAATTACTTGTAAAAGAAGTTTTATTTAAAAGTGATGTAGAAGCATTGATCGGTAAACGCCCGTTTGAAGAGAAAAAAATACTTGATATAGAACCTGAAGATCTTGTTAGCACTCCTCCAGAATCTGCGTTTCCGGAAGAGCTAAAAAATCCCCCACAAATTTAAAAAAGGATAATGGCAATATCTGTAGCGAAAGAAAATATATTAAAAAAAATACGGCAGGCACTGAGTAATCCAGTGCCTTTGCCTTTTCCGCTTAGTGAAGGAACGCAATCAGTATTCAAACCTGCTATAGAAGATGAAGCGATCATTTTTGCAGAAACATTTACGTCCCTGCAAGGAAAATTTGCTTTTTGTGATGATGAAGATGATTTGAAAAAACAATTGTTATTATTAATAGCTGAAAAAAACTGGACAAAGATTTATTTCAAAGAAGATGAAATTATTGCTTTACTTTCTGGTTTAAAATCTTATCATGACCTCGCTTCCTGTGATATATCTATTACCGGCTGCGAATATCTGGTCGCAAGAACAGGAACCATAGTTCTGAGTTCTGCTCAACAAAGTGGACGAACTACAAGTGTATATGCACCCATACATATTTGTATTGCATACTCAAAACAAATGGTATATGACCTGAAAGATGCCCTTACTTTTTTAAAAGAAAAATATAAAAATAATATTCCATCACAGATAACATTTGCAAGTGGACCCAGCCGGACTGCTGATATTGAAAAAACGCTTGTGACTGGTGTTCATGGCCCAAAAGAAGTATATTGTTTCCTGGTTGAAGCTTAAGTGTGATTGGTGATATCAGTAACCATTGAACAAAACCAACGATATGGTTGGTGAGGACAGCAACCACGGAAGATGAGGTGAAGACAGCAACCAACGGGTGCCCTCGGTTGGTGTCCCCACCAACCGAAACTAAATAAACGAACATTCATTAATACCACGATCCTGGTCTTATTAAAATATATTTTATGACATCTACTTACCGCTTATTTGTATACGGCTCATTACGCAGCGGCTTTCGCAACCCTGCTTACGAATACCTCACCAAATATTTTCATTTATTAGGAGAAGCTGTGGTGCAGGGAAAGTTTTATGATAAAGGCGAACACCCTGTAGCAATACCTACTACTGATGATTCTTTTATCACCGGTGAATTATATGAATCAAACAGCCCCGAAGATTTTATCTGGGCTATTGACCAATTGGATGATTATGAAGGATTGAATGTAGAAGCTGGTGAAACACCTATTTACAAACGTGAACTGGTAACTGCCTTTCAAAACGGAGTAGGTTTAGAAGCTTGGGTATATTGGTTCAATGGAGATGTATCCCAAATGAAAGAGATCGCCATTGGTGATGTATTAAAATACCTTCAGCAGAAAAATAAACCATAGGTATTTTTCAAAAGATGCAGCCATCTAAAAAAATATATTTCCTTTCCGATTTTCATCTTGGCGCACCAGATGCAGCGGCCAGCCTTGCCCGTGAGAAGAGAGTTATTAAATTCCTGGATGAAGCAAAAACGAACGCAGAAGTAATTTTTATTGTAGGCGACCTCTTTGACTTTTGGTACGAATACAAAAAAGTTGTTCCCAAAGGTTATGTAAGGATCCTTGGTAAACTCGCTGAAATCACTGACAGTGGAATACCTATTCATTTTTTTGTTGGCAATCACGATATGTGGATGAATGATTATTTTCAAAAGGAATTGAACATTCCGGTTTATTATGAACCCGTTCCTTTTGAATTCAATGGAAAGAAATTTTTAGTTGGTCATGGAGATGGACTTGGGCCCGGTGATCATGGATATAAATTTATAAAAAAAATATTTCGCAATAAATTCAGTAGATGGATGTTTGGCATTTTACCTCCTTACATTGGTATGGGGATTGCAGATTATTTCAGCCGCAAAAGCAGGGCACAAACTGGAACAAAGGATGAGGTTTTTATGGGAGAAGAAAATGAATGGCTCGTAACGTATTGCCGGGAACAATTGCAAAAACAACATTACGATTATTTTATTTTTGGCCATCGTCACCTGCCGCTTGATATTAAACTAAATGACAGCAGCCGTTATATAAATCTTGGTGACTGGATTAAATATGATAGCTATGCAGTGTTTGATGGAAAGGAATTGAGTTTGAAATATTATAAATGACAATAATTGTCAGGGTGCCTGTCCCGCTTTTTTGCGGGAAGCTTGTCGAAGCCGGATTAATAAAAATATCGCCTTCAACAAGCTCTGGTTGACAGTAATTAATAAAGAAACAATTTGAAAATAAAATTTCACCATATAATTTTTACCTGCTTTTTTTTTCATTGCACTGTCAATGCACAAACAACTCCTGTAACTGAAACAACCATACCTGCATCATCAAAATCAAATGCTGATTTTAAATTTGAAAAAACAATTCCCGGTAATTATATTTACCTCAATGTAGATGCACTGGATAATATTTATCTCATCACAGCCGGTAATCAACTAAAAAAATTAAACAACAATGGAGATTCTCTTGCTGTATTCAATGATGTAAAAAAATATGGCAACCCTTCTTCTATTGATGTAACCAACCCACTTAAAACGCTGGTATATTATAAAAACTTTTCTACGGTCGTTATTCTCGACAGGTTGCTTGCGAAGCGAACAACCATCAACTTCAGAAAGCAAAATATTTTTGCTGTAAAAGCAATTGCAACTTCTTACGACAATAATATCTGGCTCTTCGATGAACAGGATAACAAACTTAAAAAAATAGATGATGATGGAAAACTTTTACAGGAAAGTACGGACCTGCGGCTTCTTGTAGATTCTGTCCCATCTCCGTCACAGATCATAGACAGCGATGACCTTGTTTATTTGTATGATGAAAAAAAAGGCTTTTATATTTTTGATTATTATGGCGCATTAAAAAATAATATTCCTTTTCTTGGCTGGCAAAATACTGCCATCGCAAGAAAAAAAATGTATGGCTTTTCAGGTAATACACTTTTTAGTTATGAACTTAGTTCGCTCAACTTAAAAAAATATGAGTTGCCATCATTCTTTAAAAATTACCAGGCAATAAAAGCGATTAATAATAAAGTGTATTTATTGAAAGAAGATGGTATAGAGATATACAGTGTTCAATAATAGTTTCGGTTGGTGTGGACAGCACAACAGTTCGGAAGATTTTTACAAAAGATCCACGCCGAGGATTGGAACGCGGATGACACG
>JBDTLP010000150.1:0-10013 GCA_039934735.1 Ferruginibacter sp.
GTTACGCCGTGGTTTGGTGTTATCACCAACCACAGCATAATGGCTGGTGATAACACCAGGCCATGGCACGGGATTAATTGGTATGGGAAGGAGATGTGAGTTACGCCGTGGTTTGGTGTTATCACCAACCACAGCATAATGGCTGGTGATAACAGCAGGCCATGGCACGGGATTAATTGGTATGGGAAGAATTCTGAGTTGAGAGTTCTGAGTTCTGAGTTCAAGCCGTGGCTTGGTGTTATCACCAACCACAGCATAATGGCTGGTGATAACACCAGGCCATGGCAAGTTGTGAGGCGGATTATCACGGATAATAAACTTATTAATTGATCTGTAATTTTTGGGAACAAAAAATAAATCCGTGTTCATCCGCTCAATCCGTGTCATCCGCGTTCCAATCATAGCGGTAGATAAAAAGTATAAATTTTTTTCAACAATAGAAAAAGCATTTAATCATGGCAACATTTTCAAAGTCGGTTGGGTTTGCACTAAATGGTATAAAGCAATGCTTTAAACGAGAGCTGCATTTTAAAGTGCATACAGTATTTACAATATTAGCAATTGCAGCAGGATTTTTATTTAGTATCAATAAAACTGAATGGATTATTATTTCCATTTGCATTGCTGCAGTACTAACTGCAGAATTAATTAACACTGCAATAGAAGAGCTGTGTAATATCGTTTACAAAGAAGACCATCCCGGAATTAAACTGGTAAAAGATTTGGCTGCAGGCGCTGTTTTAATAATGGCAATTGCTGCAGCCATTTCAGGTGCAGTTATTTTTATTCCAAAGATCATTTTATTTATAAATCAATAAATCAATAAATCAATAATGAAAAAAGAACTTTCATTCGATAAACTCCTCGTCATTACATTTATTTTTATCTGTGCACTTATTGCCAGCAGGATTATTTATACAGGAAGCAGGCAACATATTTTTTTAGTATGGAATATTTTTCTTGCATGGATACCATATAGTACCAGTAATTATTTCAGGCTGTATGAGAAAAAACAAAAATGGAAACAACTTTTTTTATTTTGTAGCTGGCTCCTGTTTTTTCCAAATGCATTGTACATTATAACCGACCTTGTGCATTTACAGGATACCGGCGATGCACCGGTATGGTTTGATGCCATTTTATTATTTACATGTTCCTTACTTGGTTTGATCATGGCATTTAAATCATTGTACAATGTAGAAAGATACCTGTCAAAAAAACTATCCCGGAAAAGACTTTCTTTTATAATGCCACTTATAATTTTTATTTCTTCATTCGGTGTTTATCTGGGCAGGTTTGAAAGATGGAACAGCTGGGATATCATACACAGCCCTGTTGCTTTGGGAGAAGATGTTGTTGGATTTTTTATTTTTCCGCAGGATCATTTTCGTAGTTGGGCCGTTACCGTTATTCTCAGTATTCTATTTTACCTGATCTATGCTTTTTCAAAAATATTACCCAAATCTTTTCGTCAAAATAAAAATGCCGGGTAATTGCAAGCAATATTGAGAAATGAAATTTATTGACTTTATTTGATTACCATAAATGATAGATACACGGATGACACGGGTTGAACGGATAATCACGGATAAATGCTGCTACCGCAGCATATCGCTGATACAATTTTGTAATTAATAATTTGATCTGTAATTTTTTGGAACAAAAAATAAATCCGTCTTCATTCGTTCAATCCGTGTCATCCGCGTATCTATCATCGGGGTGAGGCTTAGAAATCCAATCCCAAAGCAAGATATTTTATCGGCCTGCCACCAAAAACAGTATTCATTGGCCAGCTCATATCAAATTTTACAAAGTAACCCAATAGGGAAGTCCTTACACCAAAACCATAACCTCCTACAAATGCACCAATACCAGGTGCTTTAATTTTTACCTGAACGGGATCAAGGTCACTGCCATAAGTAATTTCAGGACGCCTTAGTTTTTTATAAGAGCCGTTCCATGCAGTTCCAAAATCAGTAAACTGTACGATCTGAAGATCACGCAGGAAAGGATTGTTGATCGTTTTATTAAAAAATGTTGATACAATCGGTACCCTGAATTCACTATTAAGCGTAATCGCATTATTTCCATTGGCTACATTTTGAATAAAGCCTCTCATATTAACTGCCAGGCTTTGAAATGCGTAATCGTTATCTGGGGAAGGTTTATTATTGTTGTCAAAATATTTTTGTCTTCCATCTGCAGCAGTATTTGAACCGAACATCAGCCATCCGTCTTCACCACCCAGGTAGTAAATGATCTTTTGATTGCCCCAGCTAAAATTACCTGCTGCTCTTGCTGCCCAGATAATATTTCGATAAATAGGATAATAATACCTTCCATCAAAACCAAAATTAAAAGTGTTATTGCCTGTAGAATACTTTGTTTTACTGACATCAAGATTATAATCCATGTATATCTTATAGCGCAAACCATTCCATATATTGGTGGCTTCATTCTGCACGTCATCATATACATATTCAAGATGGGACATCCAATATGATCTCTGAACATTTTCAAGTGTTAATCCAATTGGATCAACGGATGAAACAACCTGCTTGTCCCCACGGATTCCTGTTGTTAGCCTGATCGCTTTTGTAACATCAAATGGATAAGCCACATTTACCTGGTATTGATTGGTAAAAACTTTACCGGGTTCCACAAGAACCACATTTCCAGATGAGTCGCCAAGGCCAAAAGAAAAGCCTTCAACATTTCTATAATAAGTGAGGCCCCAATCAATCCTGCGTTTTTTATTTTGGTAACTTATTAACCACTCATTGTCTTTAAAATTACTGCCAAACTTCAATCCTCCATTGATACTAATATCATCTAAAAGGTCAGAAACACCCATCGTTATCAATCCATTTATAGGAGTACTTGTACCCATCTGTATTGGGCCGGCACCTCCTCCATAAGTTTGTAGTGTATTGGAAAGAGGCGTACTCGTTGGTCCAAATGATGCGTAATTGGAAGAAAATTTAAGCGGCTTATATTTAAATAATTTTGCAGACTCAAGCACGGAACCTTTTTCGGTTGAAGTAGTTCCTGGTGCAGCATTGTTTTGTGGATTGTTATCCGTTTTATCAGGAGGAAATTCTGATTGAAAGAAATCATCTTGCTTTTTTGAACTATCTGCCGGATTTTTCTTACCGGAAGCGGGTGTATTATTGGTAAGCCTGCTTTCCATCATCAGTTTTTTTGCATACTCACTCGGCGGTGCAGTAATATTGCGGCGGCTTAATGTAGTTTCATCAATCTTAAGTTTATACAATATTTTTTCATCGCCGCTTTGACGTGTTACTTCACTTACCTGGTTCTTATCACCGGCAATTCTTGATTCTACTACAGAACTTGGATAGTTTGATAATGGAAATGAATAAGCCGAATCTTCTGAAACAGAAACAACCGCTAATGAATCAATTTCAGTTTTCTTATAAACTTTTAATGTGCTGTCTACTTCTTTTTGTGAAGGATTTCTCAGGATTTCATCTCCAATTAAAATCAATGTATCGAGCCCGGCTTTTTTTGTTGTAAAAAAACCAGCATAACGGTTACCGATACCGTTTTCATCACTTATAAAAGTAAAGTGGCTGGAATTGTACTGCGTAGGGAAACGGGCATCTCCATATTTAAGATTGGTGAGCTGTGTGATCTGATTCAATTCTGGTTTGTCACCAAAATCAGTAATTAAAAATATATTGAAACGGTTTTTACCGGGTAAAACGGTATCAGCAGTTTTTGCATATGCAGAAGGACGATTGCTGGCAAAAATGATCCCTGTTTTATTAGGGAAAGCAACAAATGCAGCATCCATATTATCATACACATCATTTGTTATCTGTTTCGATTTTTGCTTCGCGATATCATAGGTGTAAATATCAGTATGGCCATTCTTAACTGCAGATATTAATAATGTTTTACTGTCAAGCATGTATTTAATATCCTGTATTTGATCAAATTCATTTGTAAGGTCGATCCTTATCTCTTTCCAACTGGCAACCACATCATACACAAATAATTTTAACTTGCCTTGTTCTGAATATACAACTGAAATTCTCGTTCCTTTTGGATCCCATGCCATGATCGGGTAGCTTGGGTTCATTTCTTTTTCACGGGCACGTACACCATATTTCAAAAGTGTTTTGTTTTCATAATCGTAATTGAGAATAACACGTACAATTCCTTTTTTAAATTGAGTTACCACATAGGAATTATCTTTTTTATTCGGGTTTACATTGAAGCGATAATAATTAAGCCTTTTACTGATGTCAAATCCTTCAATATAATTTCCTTTTGGATAAGCTTTCCTGCGGTTAATATCATTGGAATATTTATCATCCTGGTATTCCATGAATTCAACCAGCAGGTCCTTGAATTTCTTTTTTGTTATCTGCAGGCTCGCTTTGTTTATTTTTTTATATACCCGGCACAGGTAAAGAAAATAAGTAACGTTTTCTTTTTTATATTTTTCTTCAATAAAATACCAGAAAGCATGTCCGGCAAGTAAAGGTTTTTTAAATGCAAATGAGGTGAATTTGGTATAGTCGCCACTGAGTATTTCAGCTTTTAATTCATCATCAAGTTCAGTGCTCCAGTTTTCACCGAGATAAGCAACATAGCCATCTGTGAGCCATTTTGGTAAGTCGAGTAATGTTTGGTTTCCGGCAACTTCTCCCAAATCATCTCCAAACAAAACATTTTTAGTGATGATATCTGCAATTCCCTGGCGCACCTGTCTTTTTAAATTGGAATGGTTGGCATCAAAATAAACAACCATTTTATTGTTTACAAATGCGGTCGTTCCGCCTGTACTCAATATATCTGTTTCAAGGCCGATATTGGTTTGCTGCATATCAGCAAACTCATTATATAAAATGATGTTGGCCCTGCGTTGCAGGCTGTATTCAGAAGCAGCTTCCAGTTGTGGTAATTCAGCTTCAGCAAGCTGAGCAACAAATTTTGCAAGCTCCTGTCCTTTCTGGTTGAAATAAACATTGAAATTTTTTGTCTGGTAATACTGCCATTTGAATTTTTTAAATTGCACCCTGTTCTTACCAAACGTAACTGCATTTACCTGTGAACGGCTTGCTATCGAACCAAGAATTAAAATAAATGAAATGAAAAATATTCTGCTGAACTTTACCATACTTACTATGTTGATATTGAGTACTAAATTACTTGATTAACCTTAATCATTAAAATCAATTTAAACAGGCACATGTTAAAGATAAAATCATTCGAATTTAGTCCTATACAGGAAAATACTTATATACTTTATAATGATCAGAACGAATGTGTCATCATTGACCCTGGTTGCTACTTCGATGATGAGAAAGAAGAACTTGCCCGGTTTATTACAGAGATGGATTTGAAACCCATTATGCTGCTTAATACACATTGTCATCTTGACCATGTATTTGGAAATAAGTTTGTAGCAGAAAAATTTAAGTTGAAAGTGTGTATCCATGAAAAGGAGAAGCAGGTGTTGGCATACGCACCCATCAGCGGGCTTACTTATAATATGCCTTTTGATAACTACCAGGGCGAAATGATACTACTAAATGAAGGAGACAGCATTAAGATCGGAAATGACGAATTAAAAATATTACTCACGCCGGGGCATAGCCCCGGAAGCCTGAGTTTTTATTGTGCAGCAGATAAATTTGTAATCAGTGGGGATGCTTTATTTTACAGGAGTATTGGACGCACCGATTTGCCTGGCGGAGATCACGACCTGTTATTAAAAAATATACGAGAGCAATTATTTGTGTTGCCGGATGATACAAAAGTGTATTCGGGCCATGGGCCTGTAACAAATATTGGGGAAGAAAAAAAACACAATCCTTTTTTGAGTTAAGTTTTTATGCGCTTTGGAAAAGTTTGGCAGAGATTTTAAGATAAAAGTATTTACGGGACTTTGCCAAAGCTGATAAATATTATTTCTCAATGATCCATGCTGCCATTGCTTCATTTGCATTGTAAGTATTTGTAGTTTTCAATACCCCATTTTGAAATATTAGTTTCGAATTGTCAGCTACATTTTTTATATAATAAATATTACTGGTGGTTGTTTCAACAACCTGCCACATAGCATTGGCAGATTTTCCATTATCTGAAAGTAAACTGCTGTTCTCTGTTGATAGAAAATTATTTTTCCACCTGTTGCGTATTTGAAAATTGCTGGTACCACTCACCGGTAGTATTTCCCATTGGGCGCTCCACCAATTCATATCAATCTTGCTGCACGCAAGCGGACCATTTTGATTTTGGATATAATCATTGCTTGCAAAATTTTTGATGCGTACAAAATTTTGAACAGGATTTGTATTGACTGTATTTGCTTCTGTATTCATTGTTCCAACCAATCCATTATTGTATGGATAAAAAATGACGGTCATGTTGGGCTTTTCATTTAAAGGAACGATCATGACAGTATTGGCTGTAATTGTTTCCCCTGGTTTTATCCAATAACCAATATCCGCAAGCCTTTTATTTTGTACAAGCTTTTCTGTACCGCATTCTTTTTCTTCTACCATTGCTTCAATTTTGAAAGGCTGCATAGATAATGTTGCTTCTTTATTGGTAAGCCTGGCACCTGTTGCATTGCTGCATTTAAACTGGACGATATCATGAGCGGCACTCCCGCTATTCAATATTCCTTCTTTTTTAATGAATATTTTCGCTTCCGGGCTGGTATTCCTGATGAAGAATCTTATTTTATAACGGCTGAAATTTCCTTTGCTGCCAACTTCTTTTTCAGATTCTCCCATGATGGCGTATCCCGCTTTTAAGCCATTAAACATAGCAGGCAGGGAATCCGTTACAATAACAGGTTCTTGTGCTTTTGTACAAAGGGATGATAAAAGCAGTAGTATTAAACTGGTAATTTTCATTCTGTAAAATAACCATTTACGAAATAGCTTAATAATAAAAATTCTCCCGGTCGTGATTCAGTCTGCCAGCTGAACTACATAGAAGATTTTAGATCTTCTTTTGAAATATTGCCTTTTATAGACGCCGAGGATGGGAACGCGGATGACGCGGATGCGGCGGATGATCACGGATTTAGCTTGCTTCGCAAGCTGTAGATTAATTAAATAGTCTTTAAAAATACTTGCGAAGCAAGTATAAGATCCGCCTTCATCCGCCCCATCCGCGTCATCCGCGTTCCCATCCTCGGCGTCGATGAAAAAAATTCCGGACAGTTGTAGTTCCACACAAGAGCATCAAATTCGGGCTGCCATATGAACTTAAGAAAGTGATATCTTCCTATTTCATTTGGTTGATGATTAGTAGTTGCTCATTTAATACCGACTAGTCAATGTTAATTAGATGAAATTTTACTGCTGCAAAAGATCTTTATTTCGGAAATAGGCTGTTTTCCGCTGCAAAGGTAGCTGCACCTGAAAGGTATGGGCAACCTTCCGGTCCTATTTCGACGAAAAGCTGGCCGTGGCTCAGAAATATTTCCTACCTTGCTGTGGCAAAATATCTTGTGGCAAAAAAAAATGCCACAGCGGGTATTGCCACAAGCCTGTGGCAATTATTCATGAACGAAAAAAATTTGCCACATGAAAATAATAAAAGACAGAGAGTTTATAAGACTGCAATTCTCCATCTCCCAACAGGATTTGGCCAATTTTCTTGAGGTGCCACGCAGCCAGCTGAGCATGTATGAACTTAACAAGCGGTCTCTTCCCAAAGAAGCCCTGGAGAAATTAGGCCGGCTTCAGCTTCTTCATATGAAGATCGAGGAAGAAAGATCAAATGTACCAACGATAATCAGCGGGCATGAGCGTGTACAACGGCATCACCGTGAAATAAAAGAGGCAGTAAAGGAATTGATTGCGAAATGCGAATATAAAAAGCTGCGGTTAGAGCCAAAGCTGAAGGCAATGCAAGCATCCCATAAAAAAAATGCTGCCCTGGCAGAGTTGGTAAAGCATTTACTGGCAGAAGTGAGCGATGATATTCAGCACAAGGGAGACAAGATGTGGGCGAACATTCAGAACAGCATACTGGCAAAAAAGGAAATCACCGAAGGAGGAGTTGCGCAGGCGATGATGGAAGCGAAAATAGCCGTTTTGGAAAAGGAGATAGAAGAATATAAAAAAGTGCTTGATACCATTGATTGAGAGCTTGATATTGCTGTTTGCTACCCGGATGGAGGTTTGAAGTTCTGTGATCCTCTCTTGAATATTTCCACATACTGTTATGTGGCTCGTATATCTATCACCAGGTTAGAAAAAGGAAAAAATCCGAAGATCTATGATGCAGCCCCAACCACGCCTGCAATGAACGCACCCGCAAAAACATAGATAAATAAAATTTAGTTTAGCTGAATAGAGAGATTGCCTGGGAGGAGACATCCTTTTACAGCCTGGTTATTTTTGGGTTTTAACGCCCCCATTTATGCACATCATAATACCAGGATAAAATAAAAGGATCATAAAAAATACGGATAACCTGAAGCATAAGGCCATGCTGATGCTCGCATACAGTACCAGAATGCGTGTAAGCGAGATCGTGAGCCGTAAAGTAAAGGAGATCGACAGCAAGCGAATGCAGATAAAAATAGTACAGGCGAAAGGAAAAAAAGACCGGATGGTGGCGCTGAGCCCGGTATTACTGGTGATGTTACGGGAATATTTTACCAGTTACCGGCCATCTAAGCATGGCTATTTATTTTGTGGCCAGGCAAGCAATGAACCATAAAATACGAGGAGCCTGCAGGAACTACTCCAGGCAGCCAGGCAGCGAGCCGGGATATTAAAGCAGGGGAACATACATACACTCTGGCTTAGCTTCTCCACTCATTTACCTGACAAAGGAACCGACGTAACGATGATCATGAAATTGCCTGGCCATAACGATATCAAAACAACACTCAGATACCTGCATGTAACAAACAGGGATGTATTAAAGATCATAAGCCCTTTGGATGGCCTGGACCTTTAAGTTGATCTTTATATGTCTGAACCCCTGGCTTTAGAAAAGCGCCTGGGAAATATGCGAGACTGAAAATGGTTAAAAAATGCTTACGGATACTTTTTTAACCTGTTGCCTGCCACGTTACTATTTAAGTATCCGAAAGTTTTTCTGGCGGGAAACTTTCTCATATATTTGAGTTGTATGCAATTAAACAGACCCTTATAATTATGGCAGCTACTAACACAATATATTTAGTTCAAGGCGGACTTAATTTGACTGAGGATTCTAAACCAGATTTTGACTTTTTCATTATTACTTATGACTTCAAAAAAAATTACGGGTATATTGGTCGAAAAGGTAAAAATTCATGGAAACTATATACAATCCTCGGACGGACACCAATGGTTTTGGGAAGTCCGGACAATCACTATCATTTTAAGAACTTTGAGGATTGCGTCAAACATTTAAAAAAACTGTCAAACGCTGAAGTCCAAATCTGTTACATTGAAACTGAAGACGAAGCAATACCTTCTTCAGCCGACCTCAGACCCATTGGCGGCGGTAATTTGTACGGATCTGAAAAAACTATAGAGGAACTAATTGCTACAAATAATTTAACCTTGACTCCAGGAGCGGAGTATAAATTAGAATTGTACGTTGAATTTTTAAAAAGACCAGCGACAGTTACTTTTTCGGACTTTGTGCATAATGGAATGACCTTCCATCTTATGACTGAGAGGCATAAGCATCGAATAAAAGCACTTGAAGATCAATTGGAAGTTGAAAGAAAGCTAATCCGTCCTGAAGATATTCCAGATTTCGACATTGAATAACTGCATACAACATTAAGAACAATAGCCGCAAATTCTCCCACCAAAAAAATCTCCGTTAAAGTTTTCTTTAACGGAGATTTTTTATGGGGGAGTTTGCGGTTATTGTTTGTTGACCGACGCCGGTGCATCGTGAAGACTTGCTATAGGTGGATTAGTAGCATTTACTTTTTATGAACCTGGTTAATTTTGAGTGTTTCATTATTTTTAGAATCGTATTTTCCATTTTTTTATCATTGGCATATAATT
>JBDTLP010000151.1:0-9821 GCA_039934735.1 Ferruginibacter sp.
TGCCTCTCCCATTATTGAATACACGAAAGAAGTTGTGTATGTAAATGATTATGAACTGGCCATTGTTAAGCCAGATGAACTGATCCTGAAAAATATCGGCAACGAAAAAATAACACCATATATCACCAAGCTCGATATGGAACTTGCTGCCATTGAAAAAGGTGGCTACGATCATTTTATGATCAAAGAAATTTTTGAACAACCGAGCACTATTTACGATTGCTTACGCGGACGCTTAGATGCAGAGGCAGGAACAATTAGAATGAGTGGTATTGAACAAAATATTGAACAGCTTAAAAATGCAAACCGCATCATGATCATTGCCTGCGGTACAAGCTGGCATGCCGGACTTGTAGCTGAATACATCATTGAAGAGCTGTGCCGCATACCTGTTGAAGTTGAATACGCATCTGAATTCAGGTACCGCAATCCGATTGTAAATAAAGGAGATGTGATCATTGCTATTTCACAAAGTGGTGAAACTGCAGATACATTGGTTGCCCTTGAAAAAGCCAAAGAAAATGGCGCATTCATCTTCGGTATTGTAAATGCAGTTGGTTCTTCCATTGCCCGCATTTCACATGCAGGTGCTTATACCCATGCAGGACCCGAAATTGGTGTTGCGTCAACAAAAGCATTTACCGGCCAGCTTGCTGTTCTTGCTATGGTCGCTTTAAAAATTGCAAAAGAAAAAGGCACCATCTCTGATGAACGTTTCCATTTATTGCTCAATGAACTAGCTGACATCCCGGAAAAAGTAGATGCTATTTTAAAGAATGCTGAAGAGATACGCAAAATTGCTGAAATATATAAAGGTGCTTCCGACTTCCTTTTTCTTGGAAGAGGTTATAATTTCCCGGTAGCATTGGAAGGCGCATTAAAACTCAAAGAAATTTCTTACATACATGCTGAAGGCTATCCTGCAGCTGAAATGAAACATGGCCCTATTGCACTTGTAGATGAAAACCTGCCTGTTGTGTTCATTGCAACAAAAGATACTTATCATGAAAAGATCGTGAGTAATATGCAGGAGATCAAAGCAAGAAAAGGCAAGATCATTTCTATCGTAACGGAAGGTGATGAAATAAGTCCGGGATTAAGCGATCATTTCTTTTCTATCCCAACCGCTGATGAATTATTAGCGCCAATCCTTACTGTAATTCCTTTACAATTACTTTCTTATTATGTTGGAACTGCAAAAGGCATTGATGTTGACAAACCCCGTAACCTTGCGAAAAGCGTAACAGTTGAATAAAATTGACAATGGACAATTGACAATTGATAATTAAATACATTAAATTCGGTCGTCGCTTTTTCGCTTAATGATATTATCCCATTAACTAACAGGTATTGATAATTGGCAATTTTACATTGTCAATTATCAATTGTCAATTATCAATTGAAATGAATATCATTCACACACATCCGGTAAAAGAACTCGGATATAACTTCATAGAAAAAAAATACATTCCCAAAGGAAAAGATGAATACTACCTGAGGAATTTACAAAATCCGAAAGGAAATAAATATCGTGCACTCACATTATTGGAGATAGATGCGCTTGTGCGTAACCGCAATGAATCTGATAACTGGGGAAAGGTATTGGTAGCTTCCGGCTTCAATGCAAGCCTGGTAAGAAACTGCAAATTTTTTGGTTTAGTGCGTATTGGTAATTTGCAACCTGTATATCGTGAATTTCATAATTTTCGCATGACAGTTGGATTGTACAACAGTACAATCATCAGCAGTGATATTGGTAATAATGTTTGTATCGACAATGTAAATTACCTGAGCCATTATATTGTTGGCAACGATGTAATGATCGCCAACGTTCAGGAAATCGCAACAACAGATCATTCAAAATTTGGTAATGGTATATTGAAAGAAGGCGAAGATGAAAAGCAACGCATGATGATCGAAGTGTGTAATGAAAATGGCGGCCGTCCGATCATACCATTTAATGGAATACTTGCAGGTGATGTTTATATGTGGAGCAAATACCGGGATGATGAAGAACTGCTTGAAAAATTTAAACTATTTACTGAAAACAAATTTGACAAATTACGTGGATACTACGGAACAATCGGCGATCGTACTGTAATAAAAAATTGTGCGATCATTAAAGATGTTAAAATAGGAACCGATGCCTATATCAAAGGCGCAAACAAATTAAAGAACCTTACTATCAACAGTGACGCAGACAGAACTTCACAAATTGGTGAAGGATGCGAATTGGTGAACGGTATTGTTGGATTTGGCTGCCGTATTTTTTATGGCGTAAAAGCAGTTCGTTTTATCACTGCATCTCACTCACAATTAAAATATGGTGCCAGGCTGATCAACTCTTATCTCGGGAATAATTCAACCATCTCCTGTTGTGAAGTATTGAACTCATTGATCTTTCCTTCGCATGAACAGCATCATAATAATTCGTTCTTATGTGCATCATTGGTAATGGGACAAAGTAATATGGCAGCAGGCGCAACCATTGGCAGCAATCATAACAGCCGCAGCGCAGATGGTGAGATCATTGCAGGGCGTGGTTTTTGGCCGGGATTATGTGTAAGTTTGAAACACAATTCAAAGTTTGCTTCATTCACCATTATTGCCAAAGGAGATTTCCCTTCTGAATTAAATATTCAAATTCCTTTTTGTCTTATAAGCAACGACGTTACCAATAACAGGTTGGTAGTAATGCCTGCGTATTGGTTCATGTACAATATGTATGCGCTTGAACGCAATGCCTGGAAGTACAAGGATCGTGATAAAAGAATTTTAAAAACGCAGCACATCGAATATGATTACCTGGCACCTGATACCATCAATGATATCTTTGATTCTCTTGAAATACTGAAGAAACTAACGCCAAACGATAAAGGCGAAGCTGTGGTAAGCGGCTGGGAAAATACACAGCGTGACACCCTGATCCTGAAAGTACCACAGTCTATAACTGTTTATAACGAAATGATAAAACTGTATGGCTGCATGCAATTACTGAATCACATAGCTTCCAACAAATTTGAAAACTTTGAAACGTTTAAAAAAACGTTGTCAGCAAAATTATCAAGATCAAAATGGCAAAATATCGGTGGTCAGTTAATCATTGATACTGATGTGGAGCAATTAAAACGATCTATAAAAACAGGTAAAATAAAAAGCTGGGACAATGTGCATAGCTTTTACCAATCGCAGGGAAGTAAATATGAAAACGATAAACTAAACCATGCCTACACAGGGCTATTGGAAATACAGAATATAACTTCAAAACAATTTACACCGGAACTTTTCAAAAAATTGTTAGAAGAAATGCTTGCAACAAAAGAATGGATGACAAAAGGAATTTACAATGCAAGAGAAAAAGACTACACAAATCCATATAGAAAAATGGTGTATGAAAATAACAAGGAGATGTTGAATGTTATTGGCAAAATTGAAGACAATGGATTTATACAGGACCAGATGAAACAGTTTGATGGGTTGAAGAAGAAGGTAAAGGCTTTGACAAAAAAATGGGCACTGTAAAAAAAAATCCCTCTTTATTAAAAAGTTCAATATGATCACTACCAATCAGGTTCTCACCAGTTCCATTTAATTGGATTATAATACACTTCTATAGTCTTTAACGATCAATGCGGTTTAGTATTAAGGTCTTGTTAAGATGATTACGTCATTTTTAATTCCATAAGCAATAGCAGCTCTTGCTACTCCACTCCATTTAGCATTAGCATGTGGTGAATTTCCAACGGAAACTGATTGTACATTTTCTGCGTTCTGATATAAAATGGCAGATACTGATCCGGTTGTATTTGAAGAAATGAACATAGCAGCTGTTATTAATATTCCTATCAAAGATCCTGCAGCAAGAAATGATCTAATCATTTTTGTGCCACTTTTCATCTTAGCAGTTAAGGGTTCTGAAAATCTAACTACGCGTATTTGTTTTTGACTTATTTGGGTATTTTCTGTTTTGTTTCTCATCTTTTTTTGATCCTTTTCTTTAGATCATGATGTAAACCTACAACTTAGGGGAGGGCACTTTTTGAGCGTTTAGCAAACGGCGGAAAATACAAGTTTATGGCAGGTATGAAGTAGTTTCTGCCATTTCTTAAAGGCAGCTTTCTTTAAAATTGTTCAGAGATCGTGGAGATAATTATGGTTTCTATTTTTCAACAATCATTTTAAGATTAGAAAGCA
Organism: Ferruginibacter sp.; assembly: GCA_039934735.1. Taxonomy (GTDB): domain Bacteria; phylum Bacteroidota; class Bacteroidia; order Chitinophagales; family Chitinophagaceae; genus Ferruginibacter. Next base: position 4,195 of record JBDTLP010000151.1, read on the forward strand.
TCGTCAAAAATTCATCTTTCCTCCTCCTGGAAACATCCGCTTCCATGTGATCGGTAAGTTCAACAATACCGCCTTCTCCTCCCTTTTTATATTTTTTGATATGATTCAGGTTGATAAGATATGAATCGTGCACCCTGAAAAAATGGTGTTCACGCAAAAGTTCGTCAACCCATTTCAACGTTTTAGTCGCAGTAATTTTCCTTTTATCAGTTAGGTAAAAATCAGTACAATTATTTTCTGATTTACAATAGATGATTTCTGCAAGCGTAATAAAATCCAGTCCGCCAAGAACCGGTATTCCTACTTTTTGCATTGAGACTTCTGTTTGCCGTACATTATGTAATAAGGCATCAATGCTTTTTTTAGAACCGGTTGCGGCCATAGCCTTGTACCTGTTTATCGCTTCTTTTAGTTCATCAATTCCAAAAGGTTTTTCAATAAAATCCAGTGCACAAAAACGAAATGCTTTAGCTGCATATTTATTAAAACTGGTTGTAAAAATAACTTCGCAGTTAACGCCAATTGTATTTTCTAAAAGATCGAAACCAGTATAAGGAGGAAGTTCAACATCCAAAAATATTAATTCGGGTTGCAATAAATTAACTTTTGCAATACCATCGGGAACAGAAGAGCAGATTTTCAGAATATCTATTTCAGGAAAATGTTTTGTAAGCAGGTTTGCAAGGTATTCACTCTGCTTATTTTCATTTTCAATAATAACGGTTTTGATCATGAAGCCAAAGGTAATGAAAGTTCAACTCTGGTACCGGCGGGTTTGGCGTCTTCGGCAAAAAGATCAATGATTTGAAATTGTGCTTTTATTTTTTTGACCTCGTTTAAAATCTTTAAGCGTTCCTCAGTTAATTTCATTCCAAGTGAATTCTTTTTTACCAGCGTTGGATGCAAAGCCTGTTTGCTCACTTGTCTTCCTACACCATTATCTTCCACTGAAGCATACAAAGAATTATTTTCCTTCCTAATATAAATATTTATTTTACCAGGCTCCGGTTTGTATTGCAATCCATGCCAAATAGCATTTTCAACAAAAGGTTGCAAAATGAGTGGAGGTATGTTGTCATCTTCAATATTTACATTTTCATCAATATAAAACTCGTATGTAAAAGGATGCTGAAGCCTGATACTTTCTAATTGCATGTATAATTCCAAAGCCTGCATATCCGTTTTTAATGAAACTTCAGCGTATTGCGAATTTTCCAGGACCAGCCTCATGAGCTTTGAGAATTTTAAAAGATAAACATTGGCCTCTTCAGATTTATGGTTCACCAGGAAAGTTTGAATTGACTGCAATGCATTAAAAATAAAATGAGGATTCATTTGAGAACGCAATGCTTTCATCTCCGTTTCTGAAACCTGTAAACTTAAAAGTGTTTCTTTTTGCTTTTCTTCAGCATCACGTTTTCGTTTATAAAATAAAAACATGAATAAGGATGACAATAAAACCACGCAGGCTCCTGCTGCGATAGAATTACGAGAGAGTTTTTGTTTTTCCGCATTAGCCTCGGCCCTGGTTTTTTCTTTTTCTACAATAGCTTTATCCTTTGTCAGTAAATCTATTTCACTTTGTTTCTTTTGAATATCGAAATCAAATTGTAGCCTGGCAAGTTTTTTATCCTGCTCGATGTTATATAAAGTATCCTTTATGTTGGTGAATAGTGTTTGATATTTAAAGGCATTAACATAATCACCCAATAAAACATAGGTTTTTGCTAACCCTTCAAATGTTTGTTTTAATTCATTTTTTGCACCAATTTCTTCAGCCATTACTTTCGCCTTCAAATAATAATCCAATGCATTTTTTTTATCTCCCTGTTGATAATAAGTTTCAGCCAAACAGGTAAGAAATTTCGTGATGTCTATTTTAGGAGAATAATTTTTAGACATATCATAAGCTTGTTGCTGATATTTTAATGCCGAGATAAAATCCTTCCGCCTTGCATAAATCTTCCCAATATTATTTAATGGATAAGCAATATTTTCATTGCCCTTATAGGCGGTCACGGATTTTTTAAAACAATCAAGAGCGGAATCATCTTCATTTTTTCGCATATAAAGTTCTCCCAGGTCAACAAGTGCAGTACCCAGGAGATATTGATCATTTATTTCTTTTGTAAGTGAAAGTGATCTACGATAATATTCAAGCGCTTTATCGATTGTTGCATCTTTGTTTGAATAAACATTTCCTGCGTTAACCAATGCTGTTGCAATACGAAGTTTATCTCCGGATAATTCCGCGTATTTAAGTGATCTTAAATAATAATCCAGCGCCTTGGTATCATCACCCTGATCATAATAGATTGCCCCAATATTGCCAAGCATATTTGATGATCCTATCTTGTCTTTCAGGGAGTCAAATAATACTAGTGCATATTCAAAATTTTCAATTGCCACAAGAAGCTTTCCCTGTAAATAGTTTACAATTCCAATATTTTTATATGAATAGGCAATTCCCGGTTTATAAGCTATTTTCTGAGATAAATCTTTTGCCTGGGCAGCATATGACAAAGATTTTTCCGGATCAAGGCTAAATAAATTTTTACTTACTAATAATAAGTCCTTTACCCTTGATGTGTCTTCCCTGAGAGTTTGCAAAACATGTTCAAAGGAATCGATCATGTTGCTTTGAGCATGCACACAATAAATATTAAGGCTTACTAAAAAAAAGAGGGCAGAAAAATATTTTCGCATGAACTATGATTGAAAATAGTTAACAGCCAGTTCATACCCTTTCAAACCAAGACCACTAATAACACCAACAGCCTTTCCTGATACATGCGATAATTTCCTGAACTCCTCCCTCCCAAAAATATTGGAGATATGTACTTCTATTACTTTTGCTGTAATGGCTGCAATGGCATCTCCTATTGCAACTGACGTGTGCGTATAGCCGCCGGGATTAATGATAATACCATCGTAGCTAAACCCTACCCTTTGAATTTCATCTACCAGTTCACCTTCAATATTACTTTGAAAAAAAGAGAACGCTATAGAAGGAAATTTATCTTTTAGCTTTTGTAAATAAACATCAAATGACTCACCGCCATAGATATCTACTTCTCTTTTACCAAGAAGATTTAGATTGGGACCATTGATAATTGCTAATCGCATAATACGAATTTTAAACACGAATTACACGAATTGTCGAATAATAGGCTTTATTTAAATTCGTGTAATTCGTGCCTAAAATTCGTGTTGATATTATGAGCCGATCATTGATATAAACTCATCAAACAAATAACGACTATCATGCGGCCCCGGAGTAGCTTCGGGATGATATTGTACAGAAAATGCTTTTTTATTTTTCACCCTTATACCCTCGATGCTATTGTCATTTAAATTAACATGCGTTATCTCTATATTTTTATTTGCTTTCACAGCTTCAGGATCAATTCCAAAACCATGATTCTGTGTTGTTATTTCTGATTTACCTGTAATGATATTTTTTACAGGATGATTCAAACCCCGATGGCCATGATGCATTTTAAAAGTAGGAATATCATTAGCCAATGCAAGCAATTGATGGCCCAGGCAAATTCCAAAAAGTGGTTTGTTTGAATCAAGGATTTGCTTTACTGTTTTCACAGCATAATCCATGGGCGCCGGGTCACCGGGACCGTTACTAATAAAATATCCTGAAGGATTAAATTTTTGCAACTCGTCAAAACCTGTTTTTGCATTGTACACTTTTACGTGTGCGCCTCTTTCAACCAGGCAATTCAAAATATTTTTCTTTACACCGAAATCAAGCACCGCAATTTTTATTTTACTATTTGCATCGCCAAGCTCATACGTTTCATTCGTGCTTACAACAGATGCAAGTTCCAGTCCATCCATAGAAGGAACATTATTCAATTGTTTTTTCAATGTATCAATATCCATTTCATCGGATGAAATGATGCAGTTCATGGCTCCTTTTGTACGAATATGTGCAACCAATGCCCTTGTATCAACAGCATCAATAGCAACTACATGTTGCTCTTCTAAATATTGTTGCAAAGAATCTTTTGCCATGAAGCGACTGAATTTCTCTTCCAGGTTGCGGCCAATGATTGCTTTTACTTTTACGCCAGCACTTTCAACATCAACATCCTTCACACCATAATTACCTATATGTGCATTGTTCATGATGAGTACCTGTCCATAATAACTTGGATCAGTAAATACTTCCTGGTAACCGGTCATGCCCGTATTGAAACATATTTCACCCGTAGCAATTCCTTTTTTGCCAAAGGCATTGCCATAAAGGATTGTACCGTCTGCTAAGATTAAAACTGCTTTGTTGTTGGTTTCTGCCATATTAATAAAATCGTTTTGCAAAGAAAAGGAATGAATGAATTATTTAAGAATAAAAATGTACACGATTAACTGACATAGATTTCAAAAGCATGTCTTGCATCATCAAAATGACCCCCAACCCCTCTCCTTTAGGAGAGGGGTTGGGGGTGAGGTAATAAAAAGCCCCGATAAAATATCGGGGCCATATAAAACGATTGATGATTCAAATTACGCTTCTGTTGTTTCGTCCGTAGCTTCTGCAGTATCAGTATCTGTAGCTTTTTTCTTGCCACCTGCACGACGTGTTTTCTTAGCTGGTTCAGCAGCAGGAGCAGCTGTTCCTTTGCCATAGATCTCGTTGAAGTCAACCAATTCGATCATTGCTATTTCTGCATTATCACCCACACGGGCACCTAATTTAATGATACGTGTGTAACCACCTGGCCGGGCAGCAACTTTTGGTGCAACCACTGTGAACAATTCTTTAACCGCAGCTTTATCATTCAGATAACTGAATACGATACGGTGATTATGCATGATCACTTCTTTAGAAGAAGTTGCTTTTGTTTTTGTAATGATTGGCTCGATGTACACACGCAAAGCTTTTGCTTTCGCCAAAGTTGTAGTGATTCTTTTGTAAGTGATCAACTGGCAGCCAAGGTTCATCAACAATGCTTTCCTGTGAGAAGCCGTTCTGCTTAAATTATTCTTTTTGTTACCGTGATTCATGACGTTGTTGTTTTAATTCAGCTGTACCGTGTCAGGATTTACAGCCTACTTGTTTTGAAAAAAACTATTAGCTATAAGCCGCAAGCTATAAGTATTTTAATTCGTGCAATTCGTGCCACAAATTCGTGTTCCTAATTACTCATCATCAAGTTTCAACTTGCTCAGATCCATTCCGAAACTCAATCCTCTTTCATGCAACACCTGGTCAATTTCACTCAAGGATTTTTGTCCAAAGTTTCTGAACTTCATCAGGTCTTCCTGCTCGTATTGAACAAGTTCGCTCAATGAATTGATCTTAGCAGCTTTCAAACAGTTGAACGCACGTACAGAAAGATCAAGATCTTCAAGTGGTGTCTTCAACATCTTGCGAAGCTGTAAAGTTTGTTCATCAACAAGATCTTCTTTCTTGTCTTCTTTGGTATCGAAAGTGATGTTCTCGTCAGTGATGATCATCAAATGCTGTATAAGAATACGGCTTGCTTGTTTCACTGCTTCTTCAGGATGAATCGTACCATCGGTAACAACATCCATGATCAGTTTTTCAAAATCTGTGCGCTGTTCAACCCTTGTATTTTCGATCAAATACTTTACGTTTTTGATTGGAG
>JBDTLP010000152.1:0-9757 GCA_039934735.1 Ferruginibacter sp.
ACTCTCGTTCGGGACTTGCACCCTATAGCTAATGAGCATGCCTGACACACATAAAAAAAGCTGCAACTAAAATTGCAGCTTTTTTATTATCTCAAAATCAAATTTAATTTGCGTCCCCTAAAATAATCTCCAAATCTCCAAATTAAGGAGCCAGTGATATTCTTATCTGTAAACCAGCTCTTGTATTTGTAGTTGGTGCACTTGATGAAATATATGGCACCACTTTTCTACGTTCATAATAAAGCTTAAGGTTGATACGGCTATTGAGGAAATAATCAATTGTCGGACTGATGGTTGTTTCCTTGCTGCCACCGGTTGCAAAATTATTATGCTGATCAAGCCTGCTATTGGCAGTTACATTATCCCTCACTTTATAATCGATGCGGAAATTAATTTCATTTTCCAATTTTTTACCTGGTTTCTGGCCTGTTAAAAATTTAGGCAAATTGAATGGAAACTTCAAGCCACGTTTTTTATACCCTGCGCCAATAGAGAACTCGGTACTGCGTACTTCACTAAGCTGGTAATCATAAAGACTCAAACTAAGCTGTCTTGATTTTGAATATTCAAATTTCGCCTGGAACTGGTTGGTAAACATCATATCAAAACCAATCAATGGAGAAAACTGCTCCTGTATGGTAACGTTAGGAACAAGATAAAAAGGTGTATATGCGTTTGATGCTGAATCATAGAAAGACGGGTATCCATATTTTGAAACGTCCTGGTACAACAATGCAGAAGTAAATCCATTCATAGCCAGGTTGCCTGTATAACCATGTGAAACAGTAAAGCTGGTGAATATTTTTTCAAGCCCTTTTATTTTTGTTAAGCCATTATAATCAATCTTCCAATTTGGCCTTGGTATTATGTTCCTGAATGGATTTGTTTTTGTTTTGTCATTGCTTTGTTTGATCAATGAAACATTATTAGGATCCTGGCCAGTGTATGCAGCAATAAAAGATGGTATCAAAACATCTACAGAATACCTGCCATATCCATAATAATAATCACCAACCTGCCTGTTGGCCGTATATGGATTTGCTTTACCAAGACGGGCAGACAATACTTTCCTGTTCTCCTCAAATTTTATGAAGGTAGCAGACACCCTGTTTGGATCAAATTTTCCAAACAATGTTTTAAAGGCAATGTAGGACACATCAAAACCTCCACCTGCATATGGATTAAGGTGATTGAATTTAGGATTGCTCATCCCGGAAGTATCAACATACCTGAATGTTTCACTATAATTTTTACTAAAGCTCTTGCTTATATTAACAGTAATGGAAAGATCTCTCACAGGTTCCAGCTGTGCCGATATTGTTATCCGCTGGTCATAATTTTGCTGGAACACAGAATTGAATGTTGTGTCTTTTGTTATCAATCCTTCCGCCGCCTTTCGATTGAGCCAGTTGGTATCTGGTTGTTTTCCCAATATAAAATCAAAACCCGGTGCCATGCTTTTAAAATTCTGTCCAAGGAATTTTGTACTATCTGTATAACCCGGCAGCCTTGTATTGCCTACTTCTGCAATAGACATATTAACCTGTTTAATACTGGTTGCAAGTTTACCGAATATCCTTCCAAAGGTTCCTACATACGGCATGGCTGTTTTATCAACGATCTTTCTTTTTTGTAAAATTCTTTTACCACTTTTCGTGGTAACAGAATCTCTAACGATCTTGATTCTGTTCTTCCATTTTTCTTTATCTGCTTTATTTTTCGGAAGATCAAGTTGTCGCAACCATTTCGATTTTGAATACAGCCTTGTAAAATCCAATTGAGCGGTTGCTTCTTTTTGCTGGCCATTCTCTAAAAAATTACCAAGGTTTACTGCAAGTCTTGAAGCTCCGATCCATTTATATGTTGCCTGGTATTTTATATTTATCGTTGTCCAGTCAAGCAATGGAAATTTAGCAGTAGGGACTGTATAAGAAAAATTAGCTGTTTGATTGAACAATGTATTCCTTCCACCCTTCCAAAGGTTTTTCCATACCGTATCTTTTTTCTCCTGCGTATCAAGACGTCCATAAGGTTCATCTACCCTTGCATTATTGGTAGCGGTATAATCAAAACTTATTGAACGGGTAAAGTTCCATCTCAGGATATAGTCACGTTGGAACGTATAATATTTATCATAGGTTTCAGGAATTTCATATTTATCCTTGCCCACACTTCTTGGTTTGATGGCGCCAAACTGCCTGCTTATATCTGCACGGAAACTTAATTGCGATGGCAGGTAATTAAAATTAAAATCTTTTATAAGATCGAACCAATGTGTCTTCCTTTTCTTAAATAATTTTTTGAAAGGTTCTATGTATTTCGGCTGTGGAGAATAATTGTAACCAAGTGCCCCACGGTGACGGGTAACCTCGTTGTGTTCAATCAGTGGGTTGTGATTGAGTGTTTGAATATAAGAATAACTGATATCCACATTTTCAATATCATATATCTTCGGCTTTTTACCATTTGTTTTATTCTTCCTGACATTGGTAAAATTCAACGTCTTTACCGAGGTATAATCAACAGCAGCACTTTTTATTGAATCTTTTTGTGATTTATCTGCTGCGTTTAATTTGTCTTTGAGTTTTATATCAAGATCATATGGATCCCATTCTGGTGTACTTACTGATTGGGAATAGCTTGCAAAAACAGGAATGGACATCCCAATTTTCTTCGGCAATAATTTACCAAGTTCAAGATTGGCAGCTACATCATATTGTACAAAGTTATCCTTGTAACGTTCAGTTGCTCTTTGTTCCAACGTACCAAAGCCATCCGAGTGCGTATTGGCCGAAAGGGAAATGGTGCCGAGGTCTGCGAGGTTAACATCTACCCTTGCCAATGCAGCCCATCCTCCTTTTTCATCAATGGAAGAAAGCCTTAATTCATTCACCCAAATTTGTCCGCATGCGCCACCGGGATACGTTGAATTTGTATTTTCTACTCCCAGCAATATTCCCCTTATTTCACCAAGGTTAGGATTTCCCATGATCGAGTACAATTGACCGTTAGCTTGTGCTTCACTGAATATTTGATTAAGCCCGCCGGTTGAAAGATTTCTATCCTGCTTGATACGGGTAAGCTTAAGCAGGTCAAGATCCAGCGAGTTTGTAATATTCCACAAAGTATCATTATAGGCATCCGTATCAGGTTGCAAACTATTTGGGATATTGGTCAACGTTAGTGGTATCCTGATCTCGTAATAATTCTCTGTAAAATCTGTTCCCAACCTGACTACAGCCGTAAGATCTTTATCCTTGATCGTTCCCTGTGGATTGGGTGTACCTGCAACGGTTGCATCTTCCGCATGTATATACATAGATAATTTCCTGAATGCACGCAGATCCCTGTTTGCAAATGTTTGAAACACACCCTTTGCATCTTTTTGTGCAAGATGACAAAATACAAGGCTCATTGCCTGCTCATTCTGAAGCAGGTTAACACCATTATTGCTCAGCGTTTGTACCCTTTGAATTTCTTTTGGCGTACGATAAGGCAAAGGAATCCGCTGATCATTTTCTTCAATACTAACTGCTTCGATATCAAAATCGGTATTGGTTCCCTGTACCTGCGAAGTAGTTGTATTATCAATTTTGTATTTGAATTTGCGCCAGATATTTCTTGTTAGTTGCAATAAACCAAAACGCATTACAACACTATCAGAAAAACCGGTTGCGTACATACGCATGAACCTGATCGATTTAAAATCGGGCACATTTCCAATATTTGCTTCATAACTTTCAATAGGTATTTTAAACTGGTACCAGGTTTCATTTCCACCTGTACCGTTTACATAGGTGATCGGTACTACTTTTTTATCAACAATGAAATTAGAGCCGATTGCCATATTTTGTTTTATATCCACATGATATTGAAAATAGGCTTCCGTTTCATTCATGGTATTGTCCCTGTTCAGATCTTCTGCATCAGGATAAAGTGTTGCTGCATTTGTAAATTCACCACCATTTGATATTGCAGAGTTTCCATCTGGATTATTATAATTCTTGTAACGGATAAGAATGCCATCAGCTGCGCCAAATCCGCCATCTCTGTAATTTTTAAAATCATCACTGGATGGATCTCTTTGTGCATTTTGGAAAGCTGGAGAGGTAGCCCCAAAATTAGCAGACAGATTATTGAGATAAGCAGCACGTACATTCAATTCAGCAGTATCACTCAAACCATCAAAGCCAACATCCTGGTAAAGCCTGTCTTCCGGTGCATTATTAAATGCATTGGTAACCTGGATGGGATTTCTTGGAACCCTACCCCAAATGGTTGCGTCTTCCTGCGAAGGAATATTGGGTGTATTCAAACCATTTTCATAAAACCTTCTTCCATCTTTCAATATATCTTCGGATACACTTCCAAGATTAAAATATAATTTACCACCGTTTCCTGATGGATCCGGGTTTGGATTAAGTGGTGAAACAATAAAAGGATCCTGCATCCAGAATTCAATAAACTCAATATTGGCAGTTTCAAAATCTGTCTGGTCGATGCTGCGCATCAGGCCGCCAAATTTTTTGGGGCGTTCTGAGGAAATAAATTTTCCGTCTGCTCCTATTTTTGCCGGATTGTCTTCATAATTATAAGGACCCTTTTCTGCTGGATAATATGCAAGGTCAAAAGTAACCAGTTGGCTCTCTCCAAAACCGGTTGTCTTCTGTGGAAATATTTCTTTTTGATATACCTGTCTTACTCTTGGATCGCTTAAAAGATTACGATCTGTTATCGGGTTATTTGATCCGTCAATTTGTTGAAGCGTTTGTTCAATCTGGTACCAGGCAATTTTTGCCCTGTTCTTACCATATGCCAGGCTGTTGCTTGAATCTGATTCAGGAAATAAAACAGGGCTATTGGGAACAGAAGCATCAACTGCACCATGTGGTACTGATGCCAATGCCCAGCTAATGATAGGAAAGCGCAGATCAATTCCCGATTGGCTTCCTTCAAAATCATCTATATATACAACACCATTTTTTCCCCTGCCGATCTGCGGTGCATGACCCGGTTTAAGAATAGCGCCTTCCGCATATACGTTAACGGTAGATGGTGCTGTTGTAGAATAAAACGGAAGCTTGTCCAATAATTTTGTAAGCCTTGGAACATCTTTCTTATAATTCACATCAAGCCCGTACATGGTATTGCGAATAGGATCTTCATTATAATTTACTTTTGTAAAAAAGGGTCTTTCTCCCAATCTTACCAATGTACCTCCAACTGATAATTGTGTTTTGACTGTATTTTTTATTTGGTAGTCGGCTCGTAAACCAAGATAATTTCGTTGTTGCAAACCGAATGATGCATTGTTCTCAAAATTTACCTGCACCGGCAAACCTGCATTCAGAATTGCCTGGTTCGTCATTTTAATAGTACCAAGATCATAGTTAATATCATAGTCAACACCCTCTATCAATGTACGGCCACCAGCCGTAACCGTTACTGATCCTTTTGGAATATTATAGCCGATACTGATATCCGAAGAACCGGATGTTTTGGCCGTACCTTTTAAGAGGAACCTGTTAAGTCCCGGGTATTGTTGTGCAACTGCTTTGATGGAATCATATAAAGCATAATAAAGTGTGTCCTTTATTGTCGGCAGATTCGGATCCGTATAAATGGCTTTTGCAAGATCCCGGCCGAATGGTTCTAACACAGGAAATATTACCCTGCTATATTGAGAATTCACGGTAAAGCCTTCTACATAATCAAATACACCATCGGGCTGTGGATCCAACTGGCTATTCAACCTATCTAAATTAATCAAAGAAATAATGGGTGTACCCAAATTCTGGTTACCGTATGGTACATATCTTTTATCACCAAGGCCCGCCTGCTGATAAAGAACATCCAGTTTAAAATCTGTAGGCGTTAAAACACCATAACCAATTGTATAAACATTCTTCATCATGAGCTGCCACATTGGAAGGCTCGTACGCTGTGAAGTTGCTTTTAATAATTTCAATAATAATACTGCCTGTGTAGCAGACGTAGTATCTGGCGGAACATCCTGTGAAAATTCTCCTACCTGGTATATCTTTCCATTATAAGAATATTGAAAGGCAACACCAAGCACTTCATCTGTTTGTAAAGGCTGACTAAGCGAAAGTGTACCTACCTGTGGGTTATAGGTATATTGAGTAGAATCTAATTTGCGTGCAAATGTTTTTTCGAAATCCTGTACCGGTGTTAGTCCAATATGTAATAAGTTATTATATACAAAAGCGGGATTACGTGCAAAAGCCTGGTTTAATATATTATCATAAAGACTATTGGTCCTGTTTGAAGGCAATTCGCTGCTGTTAAGTACCTGCACAATAGAGGAAGGCAGGTATGGATGTGTTTCACCAAGATCTGCAATACCAACCACATCTCTTGTTTCAGTAGTAGTACCATTTTTATTAGTTACCCAAACTTCCATTCTTAATATCTGAACCGGGGCCGTGATAGCAGGTAAGTTTGACATTACCTTGTTGTAATTATTTTTGAAATACTGGCTCACAAGGAAGTGGCGGTTCTCTTCATATTCATCAGCTTTAATCTCGAATGGTGTTGCAGCAGCACCACCTTGGAGGTTTACACTTTGCCTTTGTGATTTTTGATTTGCCAGTACACCACTAATAAATAATTTACCAAACTGCAAAGTTGTTTTTAATCCAAAAAGCTGTTGTGCTCCTGGAATTAAAGTACCTCTTGATGGAAAAGATACATTACCAGCTTCAAAACGTTTTAGTATTTCATCATCCTTTCCCGAGTAATCAAGTTTAAGTTGGTTGTCAAGATCAAAAGTTGCCTGTGTATTGTAATTGATCGGGAATTTTAATTTGTCACCAATACTTGCATTTACATTGAGCTGAGCATTCATTTGAAAATCCAGCCCGCCATTTTTCCTGGCCTTTTCGGGTAAAGTGGGGTTATCAATTTTTTGTCCCTGGTAACCTACGGTGATGTCAACATTACCCTGTGGCTGGATATCAATTTTACCATTACCAAATAAACGGTTGAAAAGATTGTCGGTTAATCTTAAACGGGGTTTTAAAAGTTGTCCCCTGTTTAAAATAGCTGTTGTATTTCCCCTATCGCGGAAATATTGATCTTCTGCCTGTTTATTTTTATAATCCCAATATTGTTCAAATGTGTAAGTGGTTGGATTGCGATAATAGTGTGTACCTATTTTTTGGTAGATGGTATAGGTACGGGAGATGGGATCATAAGCAACCGAATCTTTTATATTCGCAGGATTATGTAGGTCATACATACCTGGAGTTGCCCCGGAAATATAATCGCTGTGCGTATCGTAAATGGGATAATGTAAACTATCGGATCCTTTCTGAGCGAAGGACGAAAATGCGCTGCCCGTGATAAGCAGTGTTATAAAAATACAGTATCCTGATATTCTAAGAAGTGAGTTTTTAATAAGCAACATTCGGTAAATCAGTTAAGGTAGTATTTTCTCAAATGGCTTTTAGCGCTTTTTTAATTAATGCTTCTAAGTTTACAATATCAGGTTCTGAACGGATTATTTTTTGAACTGATTGCTCAGCTTGTATTCTTGAAATACCGAGTGCAGTTAGTGCAGTTAACGCATCTTGCTCTAAAGTATTGCCCTTCAAATATACATTTCCTGACGAAACTGCGTGTTTATTTATTTTATCTTTTAATTCCAGTATCAATCTTTCGGCTGTTTTCTTTCCTATTCCTTTGACACTTTCAAGCAATTTTATGTTGCCTTGCATTATAGCTCTGTTCACATCTTCGGCTTTCATGGAAGACAGCATCATACGTGCTGTTGCTGCACCCACACCCGAAACACTGATCAGCAATAAAAATATTTCTTTTTCTTCTTTATCAAAAAAACCATATAAAATATGCCCATCTTCTTTTACCTGTAACCAGGTAAATAATTTACCCTCATTTAAATGTTGGATTGCAGCAAAAGTGTTTAAACTGATATTTACTTCGTAGCCAACCCCATTCACATCAACATAAAGCTGGGCCGGACTTTTATAAGTAAATTTTCCCTGCAAGTAAGCATACATAGTTTCGTAATCTGTCGATAGCGAAAATAAGGATAATTTATTAGCTATCGCCTGAAAAAAAACGGGAACATTTTTTCCATTATTTTTGAGCTCCCAAATAACCCAATAAATTAATATAAAAATTCATTCATGCAAAAACTTACTGCTGCAATTACCGGGGTTGGTGGATACGTTCCCGAATACAGGCTTACCAACCAGATATTGGAAACAATGGTGGACACCAATGATGAATGGATCAGGTCGAGAACCGGTGTAGAAGAAAGAAGAATTTTAAGAGGAGAAGGCCTCGGCAGCAGTGATATGGCCGTTGAAGCTGTAAAGGAATTATTAAAAAAAACAGGAACTGCTGCTACTGATATAGATTGCCTGATATGTGCAACCGTAACACCCGACATGGTTTTTCCTGCTACAGGAAATATAATTTGCGATAAAGCAGGCATGACCAATGCATTTAGTTTTGACATCGGCGCAGCATGTTCCGGGTTTTTATATGCCCTTACTACAGGCACAACATTAATAGAAAGCGGCAGGTATAAAAAAGTGATCGTTGTTGGGGTTGATAAAATGAGCAGCATTATTGATTATAGTGACAGGGCCACCTGTATCATCTTTGGAGATGGTGCCGGAGCTGTTTTACTAGAACCAACAGAAGAAGAAAATGGTATTAAAGACAGCATTTTAAAAAGCGATGGCAGTGGCCGCCAATACCTGCATATGAAAGCCGGAGGATCTGTAAAACCTTCTACTGTTGATACAGTTCTTGCAAAAGAACATTACGTGTACCAGGAAGGGCAGGCTGTTTTTAAATTTGCAGTTAAAGGAATGGCAGATGTGAGTTATGAATTAATGCAGCGTAATAATTTAACCCCCGATGATATTGCATGGCTGGTCCCACACCAGGCAAATCTTAGAATAATAGATGCTACTGCAAACCGCATGAATTTGCCCAAGGAAAAAGTGATGATCAATATTCACAAATTTGGAAACACAACTGCAGCAACCATTCCATTGTGTTTGTGGGAATGGGAAAGTAAATTAAAGAAAGGGGATAATATTGTGCTGGCTGCATTTGGTGGTGGATTTACCTGGGGAGCCACATTGGTAAAATGGGCGTATGATAGCAAATAACTTCGTGATTCGATATTCCTTCTTCCTTGTTCATGATTCTTTTTTGGCGATCTCGTAAAATATAAAAAAATCCCGTGGTTGGTGTCCTCACCACAACTGTTCGGAAGATTTTTACAAAAGATCCACGCCGAGGATTGGAACGCGGATGACACGGACCAGGCGGATATTCACGGATTTATGCTGCTACGCAGCATTACGGAAACACTACATAGGTAGTATCTGTAATTTTTGGAACAAAAAATAAATCCGTGATCATCCGCCCAGTCCGTATCATCCGTCTTCCAAACTTACTACGCAATAAAAATCTTTAAATCCCGTGGTTAAAATCTTTAAATCCCGTTGTTGGCGTCCTCACCAACCAATTTTTAAATATGAAATATATTTTAAATCCCGTGATTGGTATCCTCACCAACCACTTTTTAAATATAAAATATATTTTAAATCCCGTGGTTGGTATCCCCACCAACCACTTTTAAATATAAAATATATTTTGAATCCCGTGGTTGGTGTCCCCACCATAACTGTTCGGAAGTTTTTTATCTACGCCAATGATTGGAACGCGGATGATACGGACTGGGCGGATGAAC
>JBDTLP010000153.1:0-9728 GCA_039934735.1 Ferruginibacter sp.
ACTTTAACGGAGATTTTTTTGGTGGGAGAATTTGCGGCTATTGTTCTTAATGTTAGCAGAAGGCCATACTAATCTGTCAAAATATTTCTAAATAATAAGTCATATAGTTCCTGCGAAAAATAATTTCCGCAAACGGAAAAGTGTAATTTTCCAAAAAACATTTCTAAACATCCAAAAACGACTGATTTGTCATTTAAACTCTTATGCAAAAGGGAGAAAAAATTAATTTTTTGCAGATTCGATAAAAGGTAGTTGTATTTATCGTCAGGAATATTGAAAATCTTTTTCTCTTTAAAATTAGAAGACGAAAGTGTAGCCAATTTTTGGAAAGTTATCAAAACACCCTCGATATTTGAAACCGTATAAACTTCCGATTTTAGAGAATCTAATTTAAGAAAATCGAATTTAGAAAATAGTTGCAATTCAGTATTGTGTCCAGCAGCAATTTTTGGCAAATTAAATGCTTCAAGGTTTGAATTTCGAATTTTAAATTTTGAGTCTGAAAAATCTACAAAACGGATATTTCTTACATTGTCATAATTATATGAAGAATCATATATAGATTCAAATACTAAAGAATCCCCTATTACGGAATATTTTCCTGAAGACAAGCACTCTGAAGTTACATCACCTTCATCTACATTTTCGTAGTAATTAAAAGTGTTATTAGGGTTTAGCTTTAAAATACTTACTACTTTTTCACCTACATAATAAGAATTAGTAAAGTAAGTTCCGAAAATATTTATTTTTTGCGAATGACATGATATTGAACAAAGTAAAAATATGCATAATAAAAAATGTTTCATAATACTATAATTTTCAATAGGCTTTCTGCTAACGTTCGAGTATTTGCGAAGGCAGGGATTCATAGAACGTCCAGCCCGGAACAAATGCTGATTGAAAAACTAAAATTGAAGATAACAACTAAAAGCCAAATTAATAACGTCCAGCCGAAACTGAAGCTGATAGCGAACTACAGCCGATGTTGACAACGTCCAGCCCTGCTTTTGCAAATACTTTTGTTGGCTGTAGTGCATTCAAAATGGAGCTTACATACCAAGACGGTTTATAACCCATTGTTTCCATGTAATTCCATTCTCGTAAGCACACACATTACCCCAAACCCTTGGATGAGTACCTCTGAAAATTTTTCTATTATGTTGGATATCTTTATTGTTGAGATTGTCAATTTTAATAAAACAGTCATACGCTTTAGCACTTGTAAAAATTATTTTCTGAAAGTTGACAATTTTTAAAATATGGTTTAAGGCATCATAAGCCACTATTATATCTTTTTCACAAACATTAATAGATGCAGCTTGTTTGAATGACGGTCGTTGGAAATAATTATAAATGCCAACATAATCTAATGGGGAGTCAACAATATTATCTTTTAATCTATGTCCTGTCCTAATAACTGATGATAACTTTCTGTAAACACTCTTACCTTTTGCTAATGTTTTATCACTACTCTCTGAATCTTTTATTATCTGTCGTGTATTTAAGTATTCTTTGAATTTCTCTGTAAGACCCTCTTCTTTTACATTATAAAAAAGTTCTGGTGATTTTATGTTAAGATTTTCCTTATCATATTGGTGCTCAAAAAAATCTGGATTGATATAGTGGCTTTCCATAATAAAGAGTACACTATCAAAGTTTACTAATTTACCAATATGGGGCAGTAGAAAAGGGCGCATACTAAAATCGTGAAAATTGCAAAGTTGCTCATCGTATTTTGTTGTAATCTTCAGTTTACTTGCCATTGTTTGAAAGCTGTTATTTTTTATAGTTGTCCCTTTGTAGTTAATGCAAAAAGCTTGGATAATTGAGATGTGCGACTGCATTACAGCCAACTCAAATATATGAGAAAGTTTCCCGCCAGAAAAACTTTCGGATACTTAAATAGTAACGTGGCAGGCAACAGGTTAAAAAAGTATCCGTAAGCATTTTTTAACCATTTTCAGTCTCGCATATTTCCCGGGCGCTTTTCTAAAGCCAGGGGTTCAGACAACTAAAGATCAACTTAAAGGTCCAGGCCATCCAAAGGGCTTATGATCTGTAGTACATCCCTGTTTGTTACGTGCAGGTACCTTAAGGTTGTTTTTATTTCGTTATGCCCAAGCAATTTCATGATCATGGTTACATCGGTTCCTTTATCGAGCAGATGAGTTGCAAAACTATGCCGCAAAGCATGAACACTTCCTGGTTTCATAATACCGGCACGTTCTTTTGCTGCTTTTAATACCAACTGTAAACTCCTTGTACTGTATGGTTCGCTGCTTTTTTGGCCGGGAAAAAGATAACCATCAACAGGAAGCTTATATGTAGTAAAATATTCCCTCAACATCACCAGGAGAACCGGGCTCAGCGCCACCATCCTGTCTTTCTTTCCTTTTGCCTGCACTATTTTAATTTGCATACGCTTACTGTCAACATGCATCACTTTAATGCTCACTACCTCACTCACACGCATACCTGTACTATATGCCAGCATGAGCATTGTCTTATGTTTCAGGTTGTCCGTTTGCTTTATGATCTGGGTGATTTCATCCTGGTTAAAAAAATTAGGCAATTGTAATTGCTTTTTCGGCCTCGGTATTTCAAAGAAAAATTTCTCCCGTTTTAAAACCTGTTCATAATAAAATTTTAACGCATTGAGCCTGCTGTGTATGGTATTTTCAGAAAGATGCAATGTATTTACACAATAAAGCATGTAGCGTTTAAGTTCTTCAGCAGTGATGCTTTCAGCGGGCCTGTTTTTTAATATACCCAGGAAAACACAAAATTCGCCTTTGTATGTTTTGATGGTATTTTGACTGTACGATTTTAGCTGAAGCAAACCAACAAGATCATCCAGCGCCTGGATATTTTTTTTTGAAATGGTTGTCTCCGTGTCTTTAACGGCTTTTGCTATTTTAACGGCCGGTGCTTCCGTTTGCCCCTCAGCCACTTTTTTATTATCATTTATTTCTTTGATGACCCAGCCTTCAGGTAGATTTTTTTTAAAATGACGGTAAATCAAACCATCACAAGGTAAATGCCAGCATTTAATGGTTTTGCTGAATCTTGCCCCCGGTATTTTCCTTACATAATTATTCATCTTCGAATTAAATTCGAAAGTAAGCGCAATACGCTTCCTGTTTTGATGAAATACATAAGATGTTTCGATCGTATTCATAACCTTTTATAAAGACGATCAAAATTAGAGGACGGAAAAAATAACGCAACTGATATTGCATGATCTTTATTTAGTTGAACTGAAATTTATTTAGTTGATTTTTTTACGGTGCTTTCAGCTGCCCACTAAAACCCATCCTCCGTTGTTCCCCTATCCTAACCCTATGCTAACCTTACCCTAACCCTATCCCATCCCTATCCCTACAACATACCCGTAGCATCCCTGGCCGGCCAAAAGCGGCCATTCTCGCCGGTTTATTAAATAATTAGCCACCTGTTTATAGGTTTGCGGCTTTAATTAAATGCATAAAATAAATAAGATGAATGAAAAAAGAATTGCTTCTTTCATTAAACGGACCTGCGGAGCCATTGCATTGACAGCTTGCCGAAGTCATTGTGCAAATAACCCGGCCCCGGTAAGCGCTGTCTGAAAACTGTTTCTTTAATTTCTTATGTTGTATCAAACCCTGTTCTTTGCCTCCATCCTGGCCAGTATAAAAGGGCCGCCCGGTCAACCATATTTCAGTGGTATCTTTTGATTAGGATGTTTGCGGCCTGCACAGGTAGGGGTTTAAATCCAAAGTTTTACAGTTGGTACCCGGCGTAGTTTCGGACCTGGAATAAATCTACTGGAAATACATTTCAATTTTCATCGAAATTTTGCTGCAATTACAGCGGACATTTTACTTTTTCCGGGTGTTTTATGCATATTTAGCCTCCATTACCACATTTTATAAGCAAAAAGGCCATTTTAATTAAAGCTTTAGGTGTTATGTTTTTTTAAGGTTGTTCATTTTTTGTAACAGCAATTGCAGGGGCTCACTGGCTGTTATGTTTTTTTAGTAATGAGAAAAAAATGTGACAATCATCAGGGCTGGATTTTTACGATTTTCT
Organism: Ferruginibacter sp.; assembly: GCA_039934735.1. Classification (GTDB taxonomy): domain Bacteria; phylum Bacteroidota; class Bacteroidia; order Chitinophagales; family Chitinophagaceae; genus Ferruginibacter. Next base: position 4,072 of record JBDTLP010000153.1, read on the forward strand.
GCATTTTTATGCTGCTTTTGATGGGTTTGAATTGAAAAAAGACGGAAATTAATAAAAGAAGCTTGATCAATTTCATTAAAAAACAGGTGAATTTGCTGTCAGTAAAACCCGATTTGGTCCTAATCATTAAAAAAATAAAGATCCGGCTTTTATTTATGACATAAGTGGCGGATCAGGCTTGCTTTAGTGACGCTCCTTACCCTGGCAGACCCATACAATTTAAAAAACGGTCAACGTAAAGACCATAACTGTTATAAAGTTTTTTTATTTGAACGGATGACAACGGATTTATTTTTTGTTCCAAAAAAATAAGGATCAATTTTTAGGTATGTTATCAGTGACATGCTGCGTTAGCAGCATTTATCCGTGATTATCCGTTCAATCCGTGTCATCCGTGTATCTATCATCGGGGCTGATCAATACTTTAAAGTATTAAAAATCTTCCGAACACTTATGGTGAGGACACCAACCATGAGATAACAGGATACCAACCATAGGATATGAATCCCGTGGTCGGTGTCTTCACGGACCTCCACCCGGAATCGAAAATGGTTGGTGAGGACACCAACCACGGGAAAAAAATGGTTGGTGAGGACACCAACCATGGGATAACAGGACACCAACCATGGGATAACAGGACACCAACGATGGGATAAGAAAGGTTCATATACACTTACTGCAACAGAGCGATTTGCAGGTTTTTCTTTTGACGTACGGTGCCAATCCTTTTTAAATCCGGGATATATGTATTCCACATTCTTTCTGCTCCCAGGCTGCTTCCTGGCAGCATGCTTGCTGCAACGAAGGATGAATTTGATGAGATGCTATCCTGAACCTCCATTTCCTGTCATTTGCGCCGGGTCTAATACCAATTAGAAATTAAAGCTGTACCAGCAAAAAAATTGTCAGGCTGAGCTTGTCGAAGTCGGGTTAATACGAAAAATTGCCTTTAACAAGTTCAGCCTAACAGACAAGTATTAATTTCTAATTGGTATAATCAAACGGTTTGCAGGCGCAGATATATTTGAATTTGCAATTAAAAATGGCAGGCAAAACATTTTGTATGAAAAAAGAATTGCCATTTTCCTTAATGCTTATACGCAGAGCAATTGGAAAAGAATTCATGATCAAACATTATAAAGATGGCGCTGTGAAAACAAAATATCCTGATATGTGGGATATTTTAGCAACTGTTCATCAAAGAAAATGTAGAAATTTATTTCAATTAGAAATTGATACTTGTCTGTAAGCCTGTACTGAGCCTGTCGAAGTGTTGTCGAAGGCGATATTTTGAATTAACCCGACTTCGACCACCGCAATACTGCGGGGCAGGCAAGCTGCTAATCACATATTATGGATGAAACTCATTAAGAATAATTTATTAAACTGCTGTTTTACACTTATAGATAAAGAGGCGTAGCCTCGGCCAATATTGTAACAACGGGTTTTAACCCGTTGGTGAAATGATAAATTAAAGAATGAGAACCGTAGGTTCGGAACATATAAATTAGTAGAAAACAACTATATAATAATATGAGCCGAACCTACGGTTCTCTAACATAGCATCTATTAATCACAACGGATTAAAATCCGTTATTCCAAAACAGAACGAGCCTAAGGCTTGTCATTTGCAAAGACCTTAATTTTTTTATGAGTGTTTCAGCCTGACAAATTTCTCTTCGGTTTCGTTTAATGTAATTGGTATAATTATCAAATAAATAATTAAAAAAATCCTGGTACCGAACCAGTACCAGGATGTAAATAAATTATCGTTGTCCAATTAATATAAATAAATAAACGGCCCACTCACAAGAAAATACACAACCCGAAAAAACAAACTCTTAACTTATAACTCTTAACTCCTCATCGTATCAACACACAATTCCCCCTCATGATCTTAACAGCCCCCGTCCTGTCAACTCCTTTTAATTGCCATACATAATTATCGATTGGTTGTCGCTTTCCTTTATAGGTTCCATCCCATCCTTTTGATGATAGATCAGTCATTTCAAAAACTTTTTCACCATACCTGTTGAACACAGCGAAATAGTCAAGGCTTTGGATTCCTACAAATGTTGGACGGAAGAAATCATTCAGACCATCACCATTAGGTGTAAACGCAGATGGTACATAGAACGTTGGGCCATTCAATACCCTTAAGTTTACCGTATCAAGAGCGAAGCAACCAATATCATCTTTTACCAAAAGGATATAAGTTTGATCATGTTCGATAGTTGCCAGTGGATTGGCGATGAAAACATTATTCAATCCCTGGGAAGGTGACCATTGGTATTCTCCTCCGCCACTTCCGGTTAATTGATAAGGCTGATTGGGTTCAGCATTGCCATCAGGACCAGCATTTGCAGTTACAGGAGGATTGATGGTCAATACCACTATTGCAGTATCAATACAACCAGTAGCATTAGATGCAATCAATTGATAAGATCCTGCTTCATTAACAATTGTAGGATCAGTTACGGGTTGTTGATTGAATGTCCAGTTGCTGGTAAGTCCGGTAGTATTATATAGTGTTGCAATATTTGCTGTTTGGCCGGTACATATTTTTACTACCTGGTCACCAAGATCAGGTTTGCTGTTAACCGTTACAGTTATGAGTGCCCTAGGTCCTTCGCAGGATCCGTTCACCTGGCTCACATAATAAGTGATAGAACCTGCTGTTGAAGATGAAGGTGTTGGAGCAGTAGAAGCACCTGCTCCACCTGCAGGTGATATGTACCATAGTAATTGGCTACCCGTTGTTGTTACAGTAGCAGTAAGTTGTGCCGTTGCATCCTGCTGGCAATAAGTAATTGGTGCACCTACAGCAGGCAATGCAGGTGTTGGATTTATTGAAAGATTCAGCGAAGCGACCGAATCGCAATTGGAAGAACCTGTAAGCGTAACAGCATGAACACCTCCTGTTGAATAATTCTGGCCATTCCAGCTATATGGCAATGCGCCTGAACAAACAGTAACACTTGTCAAACTTGTAGTTACTGCATTTGAAGCAAGGTGTAAAGTTGCAATAGAATCGCAACCTGCAGTGCTTGTTAAAGTAACAACATAAGTTCCTGCTGCAGGATAATTATTTCCGTTCCAGCTATAAGGGAATTGATTGTCGCAGGTACTTTCATTTGTTGTACTTGTAACAACTGGATGTATAGTAAGCTGAAGTGTTGCAATAGAATCACATCCTGCTGAGCTGGTAAGCGTCACAGTATGTGTACCTGCTGTTGAATAACTTTGTCCGTTCCAGCTATAAGGAAGTTGATTGGTACAGGTGTTTGCAGGCGTGTTGCTTGTTGGAACAGGATTGATGGTTAATACCAATGTTGCAACCGAATCACAACCTGCGGCATTTACCAATGTAACAGTATGAGATCCTGCTGTTGAATAGTTTTGTCCATTCCATGAATAAGGTAATTGATTGCTACAGGTGCTTGCAGGCGTTGAACTGGTTGTAGAAATATTTACCGCCAGGTTAAGTGTTGCAACAGAATCACAACCTGCCGCATTAACAAGTGTAACGATATGCGTTCCGCCTGCTGCATAACTTTGTCCATTCCAGGAATAAGGCAATTGACTGCTGCAAATAGTTGTATTGGTTGTACTGGTACTTGCATTGTTCACTATAAGGTGAAGCGTTGCAACAGAATCACATCCTGCAGAACTAACAAGTGTTACCGGGTAAGTTCCCGCAACAGGATAATTATTTCCATTCCAGTTATATGGTAATTGTGTATTACAGATCGCCGTATTTGTATTGCTTGTAACAACAGCATTGGATATCAACTGCAAAGTTGCAACAGAATCACATCCGCCACTACTAGTCAGCGTTACTGAGTAGTTTCCTGCTACAGGATAGCTATTTCCATTCCAGTTATAAGGTAACTGGTTGCTACAGACATTTATGTTCGTCGTGCTTGTAAGAATGGCATTTGCAACGAGATTTAAAGTTGCAATCGAATCACATCCTGCAGTACTAACAAGTGTAACGTTGAAAGATCCTGCGGCAGGATAACTGTTACCGTTCCAGCTATAAGGAAGCTGGCTTGTACAAATGGTTGTATTGGTGGTACTTGTTACAACAGGGTTTACAGTGAGGTTTAAAGTTGCAATAGAATCGCATCCACCTGAACTAGCAAGTGTAATGTTGTATGATCCTGCAGCAGGATAACTATTTCCGTTCCAGCTATATGGTAATTGGTTATTGCAAATGGTAAGAGCAGTAGTGCTTGTTACAACTGAATTCACTGTTAAGTTAAGTGTTGCGATAGAATCACATCCTGCAGTGCTAACAAGTGTAACAGAATAAGTTCCTGCAGCAGGATAATTATTGCTGTTCCAGCTATATGGAAGCTGGTTGTTACAGATACTAACATTTGTACTACTTGTTACAACAGGATTTGCTGCAAGCTGTAATGTTGCAATCGAATCGCATCCGCCACTACTTGTCAGCGTTACTAAATACGTTCCTGCAGTTGGGTAACTGTTGCCGTTCCAACTGTAAGGGAGTTGACTGTTACAAATTGTAATATTAGTTGTGCTTGTAACAACAGCGTTTGCAGTAAGGTTTAAAGTTGCAATGGAATCACAACCTGCAGAACTAACAAGTGTAACATTGTAAGTCCCTGCTGCAGGATAACTGTTTCCATTCCAGCTATAAGGAAGCTGGCTGGTACAAATTGTTATTGCGGTATTGCTTGTAACAACAGCATTTGCCATTAAGTTAAGTGTTGCAATCGAATCACATCCGCTGCTACTGGTTAATGTTACAGAGTAAGTTCCTGCGGCAGGATAACTATTTCCGTTCCAGCTATAAGGAAGTTGGTTATTGCAAATTGTAATATTTGTCGTGCTTGTTACGGTAGGATTAACAGCCAGGTTCAAGGTAACAATTGAGTCACAGTTTGCATTGCTAACAAGTGTCACAGAATAAGTTCCAGCAGCAGGATAGCTGTTGCCGTTCCAGCTATACGGAAGTTGATTGCTACAGATTGCAATATTGGTTGTACTTGTTGGAACAGGGTTTACCGTTAGATTCAATGTTGCTATCGAATCGCAACCTGCGTTGCTTGTTAATGTAACAGAATACGTTCCAGCGGCAGGGTAGCTATTGCCATTCCAGCTATAAGGCAGCCATTCAGTACAGATCGTAAGATTGGTTGTACTTGTAACAACAGCATTCGAAGTTAAATTCAATGTTGCGATTGAATCGCAACCGCCACTACTTGTCAGCGTTACTGAGTAAGTTCCTGCAGCAGGATAACTATTTCCGTTCCAGCTATAAGGAAGTTGGTTATTGCAAATTGTAATGTTTGTCGTGCTTGTTACAACAGTATTGGCTGTTAGATTAAGTGTTGCAATTGAATCGCATCCGCCACTACTTGTCAGCGTTACTGAATAAGTTCCACCAGCAGGGTAACTATTTCCGTTCCAGCTGTATGGAAGTTGGCTTGTACAGATAGTAACATTGGTTGTACTTGTGACAACAGCATTGGCTGTTAGAATAAGTGTTGCAATGGAATCACATCCGCCACTACTTGTCAGCGTTACTGAATAAGTTCCAGCAGCAGGATAACTATTTCCATTCCAGCTGTAAGGAAGTTGGCTTGTACAGATAGTAACATTGGTTGTACTTGTGACAACAGCATTGG
>JBDTLP010000154.1:0-9558 GCA_039934735.1 Ferruginibacter sp.
AGCAAATCAAAGTGCAAACCCACCCATTTTTACTATTGTAATAAGTACTATTACTGCTACGAGGGTTACAGGAACATTTAGTGGTACAGGAGGTGATAATGATGGGGCAGGGCCTAATTATAAAGTGATTACCAACGGTGTTTTTGATGTGCCGCTTCAATAAAATAACCTTTATAAAAAAACCGGAATTTTTATTCCGGTTTTTTTATAAAGGTTAAGAATTGCATTCTTAATTTAGGTTACCAACCATATCTTCAGGTTTCACCCAAGCATCAAATTCTTCGGGTGTTACATAACCTAATTTAACAGCCATCTCCTTTAAAGTTGTTCCTTCTTTATGAGCTTTCTGTGCGATCTCTGCTGCTTTGTAATAACCGATTTTTGTATTCAATGCAGTAACAAGCATGAGCGAATTGTCAACATGTTTTTTAATATTTGCTTCAATGGGTTCAAGCCCGATGGCACATTTATCATTGAAAGAAACACAGCCATCACCAATCAAACGTGCGCTGTGTAAAAAATTAAAGATCATTACTGGTTTAAAAACATTCAATTCAAAATGTCCATTACTGCCACCAATTGAAATGGTAACATCATTGCCCATCACCTGTGCCGCAATCATAGTGAGTGCTTCACATTGAGTTGGGTTTACTTTGCCAGGCATGATAGAAGAACCTGGTTCATTATCAGGAATAAAAATTTCGCCTATGCCACTACGTGGGCCAGAAGAAAGCAGCCGGATATCATTTGCGATCTTCATTAAACTTACAGCTACCATTTTTAAAGCGCCATGTGTTTCTACAATTGCATCATGTGCAGCCAGGGCTTCAAATTTATTTTCTGCCGTTTTAAATGGAAGGCCCGTTAAAGCAGCAATATGTTTTGCAACATTTTCTGAATAACCCGGCGGTGTGTTGATGCCTGTTCCAACAGCAGTACCACCCAATGCCAGTTCGCTTAAATGCGCCAGCGTATTTTTAATCGCTTTTAACCCATGGTTTAACTGTGATGTATAGCCGCTGAATTCCTGTCCAACAGTCAAAGGGGTAGCATCCATGCAATGTGTTCTACCGATCTTTACTACGTGCATGAATTGTTTGCTCTTTGAATCCAAAGTATCCCTGAGTTTTTCAATTCCCGGAATAGTTGTTTCAATTAAAATTTTATAAGCAGCAATGTGCATGGCTGTAGGAAAAGTGTCATTGCTTGATTGCGATTTATTCACATCATCATTTGGATGAAGAAACTTTTCTTTATCTCCTAATTTGCCACCATTCAATACATGTCCGCGGTAAGCCACTACTTCATTTACATTCATATTGCTTTGTGTACCGCTGCCTGTTTGCCATACTACCAATGGGAAATATTCATCAAGTTTGCCTTCTAATATTTCATCGCAAACCTTCCCGATCATATCAGATTTTTCTTTTGGTAAAATACCAGCATCCATGTTGGTGAGTGCTGCAGCTTTTTTCAAATAAGCAAATGCCTTAATAATTTCTTTAGGCATTTTATTAATGTCCTGGGCAATTTTAAAATTATCGATACTGCGTTGTGTTTGGGCGCCATAGTAGGCATCAACCGGAACCTTCACTTCACCCATGGTATCTTTTTCAATTCTGAATTCCATATGTTTTTGTTTGTATGTTTTAATTTTATTCTCCTGTGAAATTTGCTTTTCTTTTTTCTAAAAATGCTGTTGTACCTTCTCTCATATCTTTTGTATCGAAACAGTCACCAAAACATTCGATCTCTTTATCATACCCTGTTTTGCCATTTGTATAAGCGCTATCACTTAGCGTAGCAATATTTACACATTCGATGATCTTACCAATGGCAATGGGTGCTTTTGTATGAATGGTTTGTAGAATTGCCTTTGTAGTTTCCAATAATTTATCAGTAGCAGTTACATGGTTAACAAGGCCCAGGCGCAATGCTTCATTTGCATCTACCAATTGTGCAGTCATTTGAATTTCCATACTTTTTCCTTTACCAACGAGTTGGGTTAAACGCTGCGTTCCCCCATAGCCTGGAACAAGCCCGAGATTTACTTCCGGCTGGCCAAATTTTGCATTGTCGCTGCACAACCTGAAATGACAAGCCATAGCAAGTTCACAACCACCGCCTAAAGCAAAACCATTTACAGCAGCAACAATTGGTTTCGGGCTGTTTTCTATTTTAAAAAAAACATCCTGCCCCCTTTTTGCCATTGCCATCGCCTGTTCTTTATTTAAAGCATTGAATTCAGAAATGTCGGCACCTGCTACGAAAGCTTTTGCTCCTGCACCGGTGATAATCGCAGATTTTATTTCCGGATTGGCATAAATCTCATCTGTTACTTTATCAAGGTCATTAAACACGTCTGCATTCAATGCATTCATTTTATCTGGACGGTTGATAGTAACAATTAAAATATTATTTTCTAAGGAAGTGACAAGCGTGGAATACATAATTTTTTTTTGCAAAAATAAGCATTCAGGCTATAAGTTTCAAGCTGTAAGCTATAAGCTTCTGGTTATAAGAAATTATCCGGTATCAGCCTTCGGATTTTCCATTTTAATGTGCAAAAAATAATCGAAGTAGCTCAATAAATAAATGCCGATTGTGTATCGGCACTTTCGGGGATAGGTTTGTACTGTTAATGTAATCAAATCACTTATTAAACAATAAAACATGAAACATTCATTTCGCAAATTCAACCAGTTATTCTTATTGATGGCCATTGTCATATTTGCATTTTCAATGAGCGCAAATGCACAAAAGGAAAATGAAGCTGCATTTAAAAAAGGATCAAAGACAGTTGGTTTTTCAGTAGGTGTTGGATACAATTATAATTACTATGGAAATTATAATACCCTGCCTGCTTTTGCAATTAATTATGACCAGGGATTTTTTGATGAGGTTGGTCCCGGTAATATCGGTATTGGAGGGATCGTTGGATTGAAAAGCGCTCATTACAATTATGCACATAATTATAAAGCTACCTGGACGAATTATATCATTGGTGCAAGAGCCACATATCACTTAACTGTTTTAAAAAATAAGAACAATAAGTTTGATCCTTATGCAGGTATCCTGGTAGGTGTGCGTATTACAAAATACAAAGACAGTTATTATTCATCTATTGGTTATAATCCATACAATTATAACAGTGTCTATTTTGAGAAAGGCATATTTATCGGGGCCAAATATAATTTTTCAAAAATGATAGGAGTGTTTGCAGAAGTGGGTTATGATATATCCCTGGTTCGTGGAGGGCTTAATGTAAATTTTTAAATTCTTTAATTAATTATAAATATTAAAATCATGAAAAAGTTATTTAGTAAAAACGGTTTATACCTTGCGTGTACGTTTCTTATAATCATATTCAGCAGTTGTAAAAAAGATAGCCCGGGCGAAAGTGCAAATCCTGGATCTCAATATTATGTCAGCTTTAAGATTGATGGTACAACGATTAAATATACAAGTACAGCGGAAGGCAATATCAATGTTATTGATGCTAATGGACATTATGATTGCAGCATCGCAGGATTGAAAGATGAAAATGTTTCAGATAAAGCAACAATGACTATTTTAATGGTAACCAGTGATCCCATGACAACCAGCAACACTTACATAAATTATGGAACCTCATCAGGCTCAAACATAAGAACACTATTGGGTTCAATAGCCCGTCATGACGATGCAGGAACCTTTTTTGCTTCCTGGGGAGATGAGTTTGCAAGTGCTGGAGTAGTTTCCGATACCAGGATTAATTTTACTGAAATTACTGACGCATACATTAAGGGTAATTTTTCAGGGACTATCTATGAACAAATAGATGGTAATTCGGAGAAACATTTGATCACTGAGGGAGTATTCAAAGTAAAACGGGTACAGTAATTAAATGCGGTAAAAACAGGAAACATGAAGATGAAATAATTTGGAAATGAGCTAATTTGGAAATTTGGAAATGACAAAGTCTTTAAAATTTGAAATTGTATTTCATTACCAAATTTCCAAATTAGCTCATTTCCAAATTCTAAAAATGCCTGTTTTCTTTTACCCATGCTTTAATATAATCAGCAATTGCTGAAGTGTTGGTACCGGGAGCAAATAATTTAGCGACACCGGATTTATTTAATTCCTCAATATCTTCTTCAGGAATAATTCCGCCGCCGGTAAGCAGCACATCATTCATTTTTTTCTCTTTCATCAAAGCAATGATCTTTGGAAAAACGGTCATGTGGGCGCCACTTAAAATACTTATACCAATAGCGTCCACGTCTTCCTGCAATGCAGCATTCACAACCATTTCTGGTGTTTGGCGCAGGCCGGTATAAATTACTTCCATGCCAGCATCACGAAGCGCAGTGGCTACTACTTTAGCACCACGATCATGGCCATCCAATCCAACTTTTGCAACCAGTACTCTTATTGGTCTGTTCATGTTCATTGGTTAAAAATAATCAATGCTTTTTTAATTCTTGATATAGTTTCTTCTTTTCCTATCATCGATGCAATTTCAAAAACAGCCGGGCCAAATTTACCACCTACCAGCATAATACGCATGGGTGCCTGTAATTCTCCGGCCTTGATATTTTTTTCTGTAGCAAGATCTTTAAATGTTGATTCTATAGAAGTCAATTCCCAATTGCTGATTGCATTAAGCTTTTCGCAATATGCTGTAAAAAAATCTGTTTTGCCAGCATTCCATTTTGGCTTTACTGCATCTGTGTCCCATTTTTCAGGCGCTTCAAAAAAGTAAACAGCCTGTCCATAAAAATCTGTGATCAATGTGCAGCGATCTTTAACCAGTTCTAACACTTTTAAAAAATAAGCTTCATCACGAATAGGAATATCCGCAGTTTCAAAAAGCCCTTTAACAAGAAACGAGAAACGAGAAACGGGTTCTTGCTTTATCCATTCATGGTTGAACCATTTGGCTTTTTCAAAATCGAATTTAGCACCAGCTTTGTGTACGCGGTCGATTGAAAAGTTTTCTATTAGCTCTTGTAGTGAATATATTTCTTTGCCTGTACCATCATTCCATCCCAATACTGCAAGCAGGTTGATAAATGCTTCCGGTAAAAATCCTTTTTCTTTAAATCCTTCTACCAGTTCATTGGTTTTAGGATCTGTCCAGTTCATAGCAAAAACCGGGAAACCATATTTAGCACCATCACGTTTGCTTAGCTTTCCACTTGGGCCAAGTATCAATGGTAAATGCGCCCATTGCGGCATATTATCTAAACCGAATAAATATTTCCACAATAAAATATGTACGGGCGCACTGCTTAGCCATTCTTCACCCCTGAATGCATGCGTTATTTTCATTAAAAAATCATCTACCACTACAGCTAAGTGATAGGTAGGCATCCCATCCGCTTTTAAAAGAACTTTGTCATCCACCAATGCACTATCAAAACTTACTTCACCATGCACCAAATCATTAAAAGAAATTTTTTCATCTGCAGGCATTTTAATCCTGATCACATGGCGTGTACCATCGGCTAATAATTGTTGCACTTTATCTTCAGCCAATGAAAGGGAATTTTTCATTTGCATCCTCGTCTTCAGGTCATATTGAGGTGATGGATTTTCTGCTGTTTTTTGATCATTACGCATTTTTTCCAGTTCTTCCGGCGTATCAAATGCATAATAGGCAAATCCATTTTTTATCAGTTGCTCTGCGTAAGCACGGTAGATGGGTTTTCTTTCACTTTGGCGGTAGGGGCCATAATCGCCGCCATGTAAAGGACTTTCATCGGGCTGTAAACCACACCATGCCAGGCAATCAAATATATATTCCTCAGCACCCGGGACAAACCTGGTTTGATCCGTATCTTCTATCCTTACAATAAAGTCCCCTCCATTCTTTTTGGCAAAAAGGTAATTGTACAGAACGGTCCTCACACCCCCAAGATGAAGGCCACCCGTTGGGCTGGGGGCAAACCTGACCCTTATTTTCTTATTCATCGGGCAAAGTTAAGAATAGGGGCTTAAGTAAAGGCAATTAAAGAGAATTAACCATAATTTCTCCCAACAGTTTACTATCGTTCCACCATACTACTAACAGCTACCAAACATCTATCAAGTCCGACTTAAGTCGGACTTGAGTCGGACTTGAGCAAAGTCAAATAACTGTCATTACCGGCTATTACCCTTGCAAAACCCAGGGAAGCATACCGAAAATCCTCGCCCCAAATAATATTTTCGTATAATATAATGATTAAAAATTCGTTTACAGCCAGGACTTTAGAAAGAAGTTTTAAGAAATATTTTTGTATGCTTTAAACTTTTAACTCCTTATTATATCTATGCGTCCTATTTTACAAAAAAATACAAAATTTATGAAAATGAACATCCGCTTTTTCCTTGTCGCTGTAATAGCGCTTTCCGTGTCTTTTACAAGTTGTAATAAAGACAAAACTAGCACGACAACCAGTAATGATAATTTAGGAACCCACTCTGATGATCAATCCCGTGTTTCATCAGAAACTGATGCTGTTGCAAATGATGTTGATAATGCATCTGAATATTTTAGCGCTTTTAGTGGAAAAGGAGGTGGGACTAGTTCCGGTGTCAATGACCTCATATTATGTGATGGCAACGCAGTGTTAGATTCTACTTTGACGGACAGAAGAATAACAATTACGTATAATGGAACAAATTGTTCCGGGACACGCACACGGACAGGTGTGGTTGTATTGACAATGCCATTAGGTGTACATTGGAGAGATCCTCACGCTGTACTTACAGTTAATGTTCAAAACCTGCACGTAACCCGTTTAAGTGATAATAAGAGCATCAATATTAATGGTATTGTAACATATACCAATTCTACGGGTGGCCGTTTATTTGACCTGGCAACATTGGGTACGATTGTTCACGAAATTGCAAGTGCCGGAGTTACGGTTACTTTTGATGACGGTTCACAAAGGATCTGGCAAATAGCTAAAAGAAGAACTTTTACTTATGATAATGGAATTGTAATCAGTACAAGAGGAAATCATACTGAAGGAACCAATACAAATATTTCAGAATGGGGTACAAACCGATTCGGAAATGCATTCACAGCTTCTATTACTGAGCCAATGATCATTCGCCAGGATTGTAGTTTCAGGTTAACCCATGGCGAGATTACTCATGATGGCGTTTTGGGAACCGCAGTAGTTACATTTGGCCTGGATTCAAGCGGAACCCCAACAGGTTGCCCGGGATTAGGTTTTTATTATTTCAAAGCAGTATGGACAGGAGTGAACGGAGTTGTAAGAACTGTTATTTACCCTTATTAATAACCAACATAAAATCAAAAAAAGGTTGCTCTTTACCAGGGGCAACTTTTTTTATGGGAAATTGATTTGAAAATTTGAAGATTTGAAAATTTGGTGATGAAAGCCTGATAAAATTTAATGGTAGCAAAATATAAAAGCTGTCTTTCCATTTTCAAATTTCCAAATCAACTCATTTCCAAATCGTTTAAATTGCTTTATGTTTTATTTGATACAATCATCCTGGTGGATAAGAAAAATATATCGGCAATGCGTTTGGTCAATGAATGTAAAAGAAAAAAAAATTTACTTAAGTTTTGATGATGGCCCACATCCCACAATAACTCCCATTGTATTGGATGAATTAAAAAAGTATCATGCAAAGGCAAGTTTTTTTTGCATTGGAAAAAATGTTGTTGCGTATCCTGAGATATATAAAAGGATCATTGACGAAGGGCACACAGTTGGTAATCACAGTCATAATCATTTAAACGGCTGGAAAACAAAAGATGACATCTATCTCAATGATATTGCTACTGCAAAAAAATACATTGATAGTAATTTTTACAGGCCCCCTTATGGAAAAATAAAATTCTTCCAGCTAAAACAACTCTCCTTAACCAGGTTTAATTTAAAAACAATTATGTGGAGTGTATTGAGTGGTGATTTTGATGTGAATATTACAAAAGAAAAATGCCTGCAAAATGTAATTGCAAATACTAAAGAAGGATCAATCGTAGTGTTTCATGATAGTGAGAAGGCTTTTGACAGAATGAGTTTTGCACTTCCAGGAACATTAAAATATTTTGGGGAGAAGGGATATAAATTTGAAAAGATAAGTTCGGAGATCATTTAAAAAAGTTGGGCCTGGGTAGAAACCCTGGCCCGTTTTTAATCCGTACCCTATGAAAACTGTTCTCAATTTACGTTGTTGTTTTTAAATATGCAACATTATTTTTCTATTTACTAAAATGATCCTTTTATGAATCAGGTTTGCATGAATGATGATCATTGCTTTACAGCATCATCATTGGAAATACACAATAAAGAATAGTGGTTTAGACCTATAATTTTAATACAGTAATTTTACGCAATAAAATCATTAAATTAAAGATGATCATCGATACACATTGTCATTTGTACGCCAAAGAATTTGAAGCTGATATAGATGATATCATTAAAAGAGCTGTTGCAAATGGGGTAGAAAAATTTTATTTACCTGCCATTGACAGTGAAACAACTGATGCTATGATGCAGTTGGAAACAAAGTTTCCAAAAAAATGTTTTGCAATGATTGGATTGCATCCTTGTTCTGTAAAAGAAAATTATGAAGAAGAACTGCACAAAATTGAAGGTTTGCTGGATAAAAGAAACTTTGCTGCCATTGGAGAAACGGGTCTTGATTTTTATTGGGATAAAAGCTTTGTAAAAGAGCAATACATCGCATTGGAAAAACAGGCAGAACTGGCACTTAAATATAAATTGCCGATCGTATTGCATACAAGAGAAGCCATGCAGGAGACGATCGATACTATAAAGAAATATAGTTCTGCGGGACTAACAGGAATTTTTCATTGCTTCGGCGGAACCATTGAAGAGGCCCATCAAATTATTGAAGCAGGATTTTATCTTGGAATAGGAGGGGTAATTACTTATAAAAAATCGGGGCTATCAGAAGTACTTAAACACATCGATCTTAAGCATTTGGTTTTAGAAACGGATGCACCATATCTTACCCCGGTACCATTTCGTGGTAAAAGAAATGAAAGTAGTTATTTAAAATATGTGCTTGATAAAATTGCAGAGATAAAAGAAATTTCAATTGAAGAAGTGGCGGCCGCTACAACGAAGAATGCAGAAACAATATTTGGAAATTAGTCAATTAGTCTATTTGAAGATTTGAAGATTATTATGAGGTTTACAAATTAGTTTATAAAAATAATGCCTGCGATCATATCTCCTCCAACACTTCTGAGTATTGAAAAATCTCGATTGCCTGCATCATCAGTAACTGCACCTGATGTTAATTTATTTGATTGTGCAAATAGCATTATAATGAAACTTGTCATTACTAATGAGAGTAAAATTTTCCTTTCTATGTATTATTAATTTTAAGTGTACTTAAGTGTACGAAAATGTTCGTTCAAAATATACAAGAGAGAGAAGTATTGATAATTGGTAGAAATTTAGCGGGAGCATAAAAAATAATACTGGTACTACGATTATATTTCCGTAGCTAAGAAAACAAGAGCGGAGACGAAGGGATTCGAACCCTTGATAGAGTTTCCCCTATACACACTTTCCA
>JBDTLP010000155.1:0-9504 GCA_039934735.1 Ferruginibacter sp.
AGCTATTTGCTACCATGCTTAATGATCACTCTGTAGATTATAATATTGAAAACGGAAGGCTCATCATCTATCTCATCAATGATAGTAAACTAACTTTTACAAGACCTGAATAATCAGTTATGGTTGCTATGGACACCAACCATGGATGTGTGGGGAAACAGGCCCGGTAATTTAATTGCGGTTAGTGTGGACACCAACTAGGAAGACAGAATAATTGGTTGTGGTTGGTGTGGACACCAACCACGGAGACAACCGTGGTTGGTGTCACACCAACCACTAACAGGCATATAAACAGTAAATAATTATTTAATAATATTAAAGCTGATAAACATTGCCGAAACAAAAAGCATAAACAATCCAATTAAGAAAAAGATATCCGCAATCTTCTCCAGCCTTGAATTCGATGCATTGTTATTTCGCATAGAAAGAAAGGAAAGAATGCTACTCGTCATGAACATAATGATCGCTATCGTTGCAATCTCATCCAGGAGCGTTGCTGCACTGATGTTAAGCACTTTTATAGATGTAAGTACAATAAAACAAAGTCCCAGCAGGTTTGAAGAAGCATTGAGGATATGTGGTGATTTATCGTTCTTAAAAGACATTTTATTTTATTGAAATTTTATCCAGCTTAGAATTGATCTCGTTTAACATGGTAAATTGTTTCGCTTGGCTATCAAACAATGTTTTGATCTGTTCTTCCAGCAAGAGATCTATCTTTTGATGAAGGCTTCGAATCTGCATTTCTGCTTTCAGGTTTATCAGGTAATCATTTTCACTACGCATCCTGTCTTTTTCTTCTTTGCGATTCTGGCTCATCATAATAACGGGAGCCTGTAACGCTGCAATGCAGGAAAGGATCAGGTTCATAAGAATAAATGGATATGGATCAAAATTATCTCCTTTAGGAGCCATTACATTATAAACAATCCACACCGTAAGGATAATTCCAAATACAATAATAAATTTCCAGCTTCCGCCAAACCGGGCTACTTTATCTGAAATGCTCTGGCCCCTTGTAAGTATTTCCTTGGGTGGATTTGAAAGATTATTCTCTATAAGTTCTTCATTCTTGATTGACTGTTTAACGATTTCATGTAACTTATCTAAATTGAGGTTTTCTTCCGAAAAGAGTTTTTTAATATCAGTATTAGCCATATTGAGTTTTTAAATTTTACTTATGAATTTTATTCTGCATTACAAACAGGGGCATGAGTTACCGGAAAATTACAGGAATTTGCTATGAAGCAACACTTATGCGCTTCCTCATGCAATGAATTCGCCTTATCCACCAATGCCCTATCAGTAATGGTTACCTGCGGATGTAAAACTACTTCGGTAAAATGCCCGCCTTTACCTGTTTCTACCATCGTGCCCGTGGCATTGTCAACATAATTGCTAACAACAATTCCGCTGTCTGCACATAAATGCAGGAACCAAAGCATGTGGCAGGAAGACAAAGAAGCCAACAGCATATCTTCGGGATTGTGCTTTGTTATATCTCCCATAAATGGCGCATCAGAAGAAGCTGAGATATCAATTTTATTATTGATTGAAATATTATGACTGCGATCATAACCCTTGTATGTTTTTGTACCTTCTCCCCGATTTCCCGTCCAGGTTATTGTTGTTTTGTAATGATGTTCTTTACCCATAGCTATTATTTCAAACAATAAATTTAGTGCATTGTAAAATCAGAATCGGCATTGATTTATAAAAAGAAATTCAGATTAAAAACTTTAACGTGAAATTACCGCGAAGGCACAAAGACACAGAAATAAATTCTTCGTGCCTTTGTGCCTTCGTGGTAAAAAATAGTACGTTCCGTTTGCTTACGCAGATGCACTGCTTCAGGGGCTTTCGGTTCTTTTATCAAGGGAATATTAATCCCCACTTCCTTTCTCCCCAACAAACCAATGCTCCTTATTTTTAAACAACACATTGAATGTTGTAAGCGATCCATAAATGCGTGTGATGTATTGCTGGAGATTTACTTTGTCTTCATCCGTTAAAACTTTATGCGCATTTATGTTTTGTTCAAGCACACGCAACCTGTCACGCAGCATAACGATCTTATGAAAAAAAATATCTACCGGTACTTCTTTTGGCTTTTGTGTTTTATCAGCAGGTTGTAATAACATTGTGCCGCCGATCCAGCGATCTCCCAATGGAACTACTTCCGAAAAACCTGACCACAACCTTAAAATTTTTAATAGTGATCTTTCTACATCAGAAGCCGTTTCCAATTCTACAGAAACATTTTCAGGTATGATCTCATCCAGTTTTGGATCAGTTTTTTCTATTTCCTTTATACCACTATCAATAAAAGAGATCAGGTAAGTAGCGTAACGAACGCCTACGATTACACCCGGTCCGTATTGGGTATGCTGTAATCTTGTTCCAATACCTAGTATTAATTCTTCCATAATTGAATTGATTGTTTATTCAAATGTAAAGTTTGTTTTTAAAATAGTTAGTCCTTCCTCCCATTTCTTATGTCCCGATGCTGCATTTATATGCCCGGCATTTCCAATATTGGTAAGTTCGCTGCCCCAGTTGGCTGCAAAAAATGTTGCACGTTCCAAAGAAACCCATTGATCATCTGAACTTGCTACGATAATTGTTTTGAAATCAATTTTATCATCAGGTATTGGCGCAAATCCCTTTACAGGAAAAGCATATTGTGGGGCTTCAACATCACTTGGCGCAACAAGCATGGCTCCTTTTATTTTTCTTTTGTATTTTTTTGCCCAATGAGCAATCGTTGAACAACCCAAACTATGCCCGATCAAAACAACTTTTGACAAATCAAGGCCTGAAATGCTTTCATCGACTTTTTCGATCCAATCGCTGCAGGTAGGTGTATCCCATTTAGTTTGATTTATTCTTTGAAAATTATTCCCTGTTCCTTCAAACCAGGTTTGCCAATGATCTGGTCCGGAATTCCCAAGGCCAGGAATGAGGAAAAATTTAGTCATGTAGTGTAAAGGTTGATAAAGATGATTGGTTGAAGTTGTTAATAAAGGATCGGCAAATATAGGTTGACATTTTTTTTAAAAAATATTCAAAAAAACTTTTGTGGAAAGCAATATTAGCTTAGCTAAACAGCATTTTTTCAAATAACTTTAGAACATGAATATATTATTAAAGACAGTCCTCTGCATCAGTTTTTTGACCAGCGTTTTTTGGGCCGATGCACAGCAGGCAAATAGTAATACTAAAGTAGTTAAGACTAAAGATGGAAGTTGGCAATTTTCGCTTTATCCCCACAACATTATTAAAACAACTTTTACTCCAAATGGAAGTGTAAGAAATGAACAGGTATCGGACGCCGTTATTGCCAAACCGGTTTTACAAACTTCTTCATTAAAAAGAAATGCAGAAACTTTTACCGTTAACTGGGCCGATGATGTATTTGCAATCGTAAATGATAATGGAGCCAGGTTTAGAGACATTGAAGGTGCTGAGGTTTTTCTACTGCATTCATTCTATACAGATACAAGCCGTGGTTTTAAATTTTCTTTAAGGCCAGGTGAAATGATATTCGGTACTGGCGAAAGAAGTATTCCACTTAACCGGCGTGGCTATAAACTGCCATTGAACAATTCACCTGCCTATGGTTATAGCCTTAATGCAGAGGCATTGAACTATAGTGTCCCTTTTATTTTATCAAGTAAAAATTATGCGATCTTTTTTGATAACCCTTCAAAAGGATTTTTAGACATTGGTAAAACAGATCCGCAGGTATTGGAATATAATGTTACAAGTGGTGAACTTTCATTTTATATTATTCCAGGAAAAGATTATGAAACGATCATGGAATCTTATCATAGCCTTGTAGGTACTGCCCCTCTCCCTCCCCGTTGGGCAATGGGAAATTTGATGAGCCGCTTTGGATACAGGGATGAAAAACAAACCAAAGAGATCGTTGCTGCAATGAAAAAAGACAGTGTTCCATTTGATGCTGTTATATTCGATTTGTTTTGGTTTGGTGATAGAATTAAAAACACACTAGGTAATTTAGCATGGGTAAATAAAACAGCCTGGCCCGATCCAAAAAAAATGATGAGTGATTTTAAAAAACAAAATATTAAAACCATACTTATCACAGAGCCATTCATTTTAAAAACCTCTTTGAATTATGAGCAGGCAAAGCACCTGTTGGCCACCGATAGTGCGGGCAATCCTTATACATTGCAGGAATTTTATTTTGGCAAAGGCGGCATCATTGATATTTTCAGGAAGGATGCCCAGGACTGGTTCTATAAAAAATATAAAACACAAATGGACCTGGGTGTTACCGGTTGGTGGGGCGATCTGGGTGAACCCGAAAATCACCCGGCAGATGTTTATCATAATTTAAAAGACTTTGGTTTCACAAGAAAATTTGCTGCTGGAGAAATACATAATATCTATGGACATTACTGGAGCAAAATGCTTGCTGAACATTTTAAAAAAGATTATCCCAATCAAAGATTATTTCATCTTAACAGGAGTGGTTATGCAGGATCACCCCGATACAGTAGTTTTCCCTGGAGCGGTGATGTGAGCAGAAGCTGGGAAGGTTTACAGGGACAATTACCATTGATACAAGGTTTGAGCATCAGTGGCATTCCTTACATACACAGTGATGCAGGCGGGTTTGCAGGTGGTGTTGCAGATGAAGAATTATACATTCGTTGGTTGCAGTTTGCAGCCTTCACTCCTATTTATCGTCCGCATGGTACTGCACTTGGCATATTGGAACCAAATGCAAAAGATATTCCCAGTGAAGCGGCGCTTTGGCCCGAGGCAACGATGAAGCGTGCCCGCAATGCAGCCATCATCCGATATCAATGGATGCCTTATAATTACAACCTTACTTACCTGCAAACGAAATATGGAAAACCATTGATCACACCAATGTTTTTTTTAAATCCTGCTGATACAAACCTGTATAAAGCGGGTGATCAATATATGTGGGGCGATGAAGTAATGGTAGTGCCAATTACTCAAAGAATGCAATTGGTAAAACAGATTTATATTCCTTATGGCTCCTGGACAAACATAAATAGTATGAAGTCGTTTCGTGGACCAGTATGGATAACCGATAGTGCGATCAATATTGAATCGATTCCCGTTTTTGCAAAGGAAGGAAGTTTTATTCCATTTATGCCCGGCATGCAAAGCACTGCTGATTACAATAAAGGAATACTGAACGTTATTTATGTTCCATCTGCAGCCCCAGGTAAATATGAATTGTATGAAGATGATGGTAGCGATGCGAATGCAATAAAAAATAAGCAATACGAGATCACTACTTTTAGTTGCACGGGTATGAAACAATCAACCACGATCACCATCAATAGTAATAATGGGACCTATAAGGCCCGTGTTGAAAACAGGAAGATGATCATTGCAATTATAAATATGAAACAACCTCCAACTGATGTCAGGATAAATGGAAAATCAATTCCAACAGGAAAATTATGGAACGAAGTAACCAAACTGACAAATATACCTGTGCTGTTTCAACATAAAAAAACAACGATCGTTATTAATTACTAAGTACTATAAATTATAAAATGAAATATAAAAAAATAATCAGCATAGTTTCCCTATCATGTTCGTTAATGATGGAAGCCAATGCACAGCAACCTTTTTTTAAAAATAGTGCTTACACCGTATATGCTGATAGTATTGTACAGGGAAATTTTACAGCAAGGGCTTTGTCATCTACAAACATCACATCAAATTATCAAAGCCCTGCCAATGAATCACAAAGTTCTACACTCAATTTTAAGTTTAGCATTAATAGAAAGGACAATGAAATGCGGCCCGGCGTAAATCACCAGTTCAATTGCATTGCCACTAACGGAGCCTGTGAAACGCCCGTGATCAAATTTGGCTCACAATTCATAGATGATAAAAAAGTGCCGGAAAAAACCTACCTGGCACCGAATACAAAACTTACGATCAAAGTTGATATGCGTGATGTATTGGCTGCGTTTAAAAAAGATGGTTACTTCACTACATTCAATGGAGATAAAATATATGCTGCTGATTTTAAAGAGTTATATGTTGCCGGAGAAAGTCAACCCATGGTATGGGATTTTGATAATCTTCACCAGCGGCCACAGCTGGAATTAAAAGACCCGGATGGCGATGGCATTTATGAAGCAACCATGATCATGAATGAATCAAAAAAAGAACCCGATCTTGCTGCTGATTGGAAACTAACAAAAGATATTTCTGCATTTCCTCAATATCATTCTGATTATAAAATTTCAGATGCCATTTATAATATGTCTATCGAAGAAATGGAAAAAGCCATTGAACCAGACAGTACATTCAGAACAGGTAAGGAATGGGCCGGTGTGTGGACACGTGATATCAGCTACAGCATTATTTTATCAATGGCATACCTGCAACCAAAAGTTGCAAAAAATAGTTTACTAAAAAAAGTAAAGAATGGGAAGATCATCCAGGATACGGGAACTGGTGGCGCTTATCCCAATTCCACTGACAGAATGATATGGGCCGTAGCTGCATGGGAACTGTACAAAGCAAGCGGTGATAAAGACTGGCTGCAACAAGCTTATGTGATCATTAAAAATTCTGTTGAAGATGATTTGCTTAATGCACATGATAAAGTAACGGGTATGGTAAGGGGCGAATCTTCTTTCCTAGACTGGCGTGAACAAACATATCCAAAGTGGATGCAGCCTGCTGATATTTTTGAATCAGAATGTTTGGGCACAAATGCAGTTCACTATAAAGCAAATTTAGTTTTATCAGAAATGGCCGGCTTGTTGAACAAAGCAGCTGATGCAAAAAAATATGCTGCAGTAGCTGATAAGATAAAGAAAGGAATGAACAAATTTTTGTGGATGCCAACAAAAGGATATTACGGTCAATATCTTTATGGAAATAATTACAAAATACTTTCTCCAAAGTCTGAATCATTGGGAGAAGCACTTACCGTTATATTTGAAATTGCTGATGAAAACAGGCAGTTTTCTGTTGTAACTAAAACACCTGTTACGTCATTTGGCATTCCATGTATCTATCCGCAAATAGAGAATATTCCTCCTTATCATAACAATGCAGTGTGGCCATTTGTACAATCTTATTGGGCACAGGCTTCTGCGAAAGCAGGCAACGAAAAATCAGTGCTTGCAAGTATTGCTGCTATTTATCGTCCAGCTGCGATGTTCTTAACCAATAAAGAAAATTTTGTTGTTGGCAGTGGTGATTATAAAGGAACTGTTATCAATTCAAGTAATATGTTGTGGAGCTTATCAGGAAATATCAGCCTTGTTCATAAAGTTCTTTTTGGAATTGAATACAAAGCAAATGGATTGTTGTTTCATCCTTTTGTTCCAAAAGCATTGGAAGGAAAACGCAGCCTTACTAATTTTACATTTAGAAAATCAATATTAAATATTGAAATGGAAGGTTACGGAAATACCATTCGTTCTTTTTCATTGGATGGAAAAATTTTACCAAAAGCATTTATACCAGCAACATTAAAGGGAACGCATTCTATAAAAATCATTTTAGCTGATAGTAATCATGAAAGTAAAATAAATGAGATGCAAAACCATACTGCTTTAGCAACTCCATCTGCAGAAGTAAAAGACAAAGGGCTTAGCTGGACAACAATAAAAGATGCCGTTGAATACAAAGTAGTAAGCAAAGGAATAGAAATTTTAAGAACCGATAAGACTGGTATTGCAGTGTTGCCCGACAGAGTTCCAAAAGTAAAAAGTTATGAAGAATACCAGGTGATCGCCATTGACAAAGATGGATATGAATCATTTGCGAGCCAACCTGTAATCATCACTGGCAATACCACCATAACAAATATTGAAGCCGAAAGCATCGTATCAAAAGCCGATCTTCCTTACAAAGGATTTTCAGGAGATGGATTTGTAGAGATCAGCAAACAAAAAAACAGGATCATTCATATTCCTGTAACGATAACGGAAGATGGAACTTATGCCATTGACTTTAAATATGCCAACGGTAATGGACCCACGAATACAGAAAACAAATGTGCCATCCGAACATTGAAAGAAGGTAATACTTTTTTAGGTACAATCATCTTTCCGCAAAGAGGAGTTTCCGCATGGTCCGATTGGGGTTTTAGTAATCCTGTACAAATAATATTAAAAAAAGGAAAGCATATCATCACACTTTCTTTTGAAGCTGCAAATGAAAATATGAATGTTGATATTAATCAGGCTATGATAGATTTTGTAAGGGTGACGAAGGTTAAGTGATTTTTTTGCGTTGTCTGTTGGAAGAAATTTTCAATATACAACGTACAATATTCAATGTTCATGTAAAACGGAAATTTATACAAAACAGCAATGAGAAAAAGTTTGACAAAATATTTATTGGGCGGATTTTTAGTGCTCATTTTCTCCTGTGAATACTTCCATACCAATCCGGTCAAACAGGTTGAAATTTATTCCGGGAAGTATTTAGACTTAATGATTGCAGCGAAAAATGAGGATTTAGATAAGATGGAAAATATTGCTTTGAGCAATCATTTAAATCTGAATTATGCTGATTCGAAAGAAGGAGTTAGTTTATTAAATTGGTGCGCTCTTACCCGAAAACAAAAATCATTTGAAAAATTGTTGAGTTTAGGGGCTGATCCAAACTGGCAGGATAAAAATGGAAAAATGGCTCCGCCTATTACGGAAGTAGCTGCATTAGAAGTATCTACCTTCTTAGAACTTTGTTTAAAATATAAAGGAGATCCAAATATACTTTTAATTAAAGAATCAGAATCTAATTATGAAACCCCATTATATGCGGCGGTAACTGCAGGATTTCCTTATCCAACAGAAAATCTGAACAATTTAAAAATTCTTATTAAAGCTGGTGCTGATGTAAATTTAACGCCGGATACAATTCATGGAACTCCTTTCATTCAGGCATTAATAGGAGAAAGGATAGAAATGGCAAGGTATTTAATTGATCATGGGGCTGATTATACCGATTCTAAATTTAGAACAATAGATGGTGATAAATTAAGTGTTTTAGATTTTTTAAGAGATCTTGATTTTCCTTTAGGCTCATATAAGTATAAAATAAAAATGGGAATTGTGGATTTATTACAAGCAAAAGGGATGAATTATTGGAATTATCCAATACCTGCTGTAATTAATGAGAATCATAAAGGAGATAGCAAATTTTTGTCTGCCTATTGAAGATTCTATATTATTTTAGTCAATCATAAGAAATAGAAAACTTCCTTTAATAAAGCTCACGGAAATTTGCACCAATTATTATTCTCAGCACAACTGTATTTTCTTTTGCAGGATTGAGCATACCACCGCTCTTTTTCCAACATCACAATTTTCTTATTCCTTATTTATTATTTCTTATTCCTTATTCCCCTGAACATTGAATATCGTTCGTCGAATATTGAACATTTCTTCACCGCACAGACTAACTAGGGTCTGCTGATTATGTCACCCGCCACATTTCATTCAAAATGGATCGCTGTGG
>JBDTLP010000156.1:0-9335 GCA_039934735.1 Ferruginibacter sp.
GTAAAAAATAAAATATGGCTGGGAACTTCTTTTCTTTTCCTGCTCCTGTTGCTAACCGGTGGGGTGGGAATCTACTATATGGCTAAATTGAAAAAAGAGGCACGGAATATATTACAGGATAACTATGAGAGTGTATCCTATTGCCATAACATGCAGCAGCAATTGAATAATTTTGCATTAAATGAAGAAAAATCGATCAGTGAGTTTGAGAAATCTTTACAATTACAGGAGAATAATATTACGGAGCCCAATGAAGGAACTGCAACTATTTCTTTAAGGCAATATTTTAACAGCCTGAAGAATAAGGATACTACTAAAAAGAATTTGCAGCAGATAAATTCCAGCCTGCAACAAATACTTTTTTTGAATATGGCTGCCATTCAAAGAAAAAATAATAAAGCAGAAAAAACGGCTGATGAAGCATTAACATTGATCGTTGCGCTTGCAGGATTTGTATTTATTATTGCATTTACATTTCTTATTAATTTTCCATCAGTAGTTACTAAGCCGATTGGGAAATTAACAGAAGCAATCAAAGAGATCGGTGCTAAAAATTACAAACACCGCATTCATATTGATAATAAAGATGAATTTGGAAAACTGGCTGATTCATTCAATGAAATGACGGAAAGACTTGAATATTTTGAGAACAGCAATCTCAACCAATTATTGTTTGAAAAGAACAGAGCAGAAGCAGTTATCAATAGCTTAAAGGATGCAAGCATTGGAATAGATAAAAATAATACCGTATTATTTGCCAATTACCAGGCACTGCAATTGTTGGGATTGCAGGCTGAATCAATTATCGGACATGCTGTGACCGATGTTTGCGCCGTGAATGAATTATTTAGATTTTTGATTGACACACAGTCAACCGCACCTTTTAAAATTGTTGTTGATAACAGGGAAAATTATTTCGTTAAAGAAATCATTGAAGTAGTTCAAGGAACAGCAAATAATAAAGTAATCGTTTTAAAAAATATAACTTCTTACAAGGAAATGGACGAAGCAAAAACAAATTTTATTGCTACAATCTCCCATGAATTAAAAACACCACTTGCTTCTTCTGATTTTAGTTTAAAATTACTGGAAGATGAACGCGTGAGTAAATTATCAAACGATCAAAAAGAATTAATAGGGCATTTAAAAGAAGATAATCTGCGGATGCTGAAAATATTAAGTGAATTACTAAATATGTCACAGGTTGAAGCTGGAAGGATACAGTTAAATATTGATATGGTTGATTCAATTTCGATCATTCAAACTGCGATTGATAACGTTTCGGGAACAGCGAAAGAAAAAAATATCACGATCAATAATGTATCTGCAAAAAATTTGCCTTCTATTAAGGCAGATTCAGATAAAACTACCTGGGTATTGAATAACTTTTTAACCAATGCAATAAAATATTCATTCAATAATTCAATCATTGAAATTGCTGCAAAAGAAATAGATGGCAATTTGATTTTTTCAGTAAAAGATTCCGGGCCAGGAATAGCAGCAACATATTTACCAAGATTATTTGAAAGGTATTTCCAGGTTCCGGGGTCTACAGAAAAGGGTTCCGGACTTGGACTCGCTATTTCAAAAGAATTTATTGAGGCACAGCACGGAAAAATATGGGTGGAAAGCGTAGTAGGTAAGGGATCTGTTTTTTATTTTCAGTTACCGGGGTAAAGCTTAAACCCCGGGTGAGATCTCACGAGATGTCAACTCCCGAGATGTCAACGCGTATTTCAAGAGATTAATGATGTAAGAAGGGTGAGATCTCCAGAGATGTCAACTTCCGAGTTGTCAACTGTGTAGCTAGTCTTCTGAATTATAGAATTATTTAATATGCTAATTGTGAAAATTGGTACCTAAATTAACTAATACTTCCGCAATAGCAATTTATTGGTTAATTTTATACAAACCATTTTTCATGAAAATATTGCGTTTTTTTATTGTTGCTGCATGTACCTTTTTAAGCTTTGCAGCAACTGCTCAAACAGGCCAGGATCAACAGGAGAAACTAAATTTACCTGGAGATAATTTGAATCTATATGCAGTGCTCAAACTTTTCCAGGATTCTAAAACATTAGAAGGATTTGAAAAAAGTTTGAATGATTCTACAACAAAGATCAATAACCTTGATCTGAATGGGGATGATAAAATCGATTATCTGAGAGTTGTTGATAAACAGGATGGAGATGTTCATAATATTACATTGAAAGATGCCATCAGTAAAACAGAGGATCAGGATGTGGCTGTGTTTGTTGTACAGAAAAAGGCAGATGGACAGGCACAAATTCAATTGATAGGAGATGAGGATTTATATGGTAAGAATTATATTATTGAACCGAATACAGATGCTTCAACTGCGGCAACTCCTTCAAGTGAAACTCCCAATCCCGGCTATACGCCTACAGCAATTTTGGCTAACGGTGAAACTGTACCCATTCAAACAACAACAGAATACGAAGTTGCTTCATGGCCGGTGATACAATATATATATGTTCCAACTTATTCCGCCTGGCAATCACCATGGAGCTGGGATTACTATCCTGATTACTGGCGTACATGGCGTCCGCATTATTGGAATTATTATTACGGTTACCAATATAATTATCAACCTTATTATTATGGGCATTATCGCCGTTGGAATGAATACCGTGTTCCTGGTTGGTATGGCCGTTATTATGGTGGCAATTATCGCTCAAGGTCTGTGTTTGTACAAACAAGATACCGTGAGGGATATTATAACAGAACTTACGCAAGGCCACAAGCTGCGACAAATGGTGCCGCTGCATTCAGAAGAGATCATCCCAATGCACCAGTGGCACATACATTACCAAAATTCGATAACACGGGACATCCGGTTGCGATAAAGCCAACTCATTCAAACGGGGGAGTAAGACCAATTAAAACAAGACCTGATGTAACAGGACCGGGTACACGACCAGTTACGCCTGTAAGAGAACAGGGTGGTGTAAGACCAATAAAACCATCTGTATCTGATGATGGAGGAGTAAGACCAGTAAGGCCAATCAGGGAGCCAGGTGTAAAACCAATAAGGCCTGCAACACCTGTAACGACAGATCAACCAGGACCAAAACCCGTGAGGCCTGTAAGACCAGTAACAACAGATCAGCCAGGACCAAAACCAGTAAGGCCAACAAGAGAAACCCCTGTAAGACCTGTTAGAGAAAATCATGAAGTTCGTGCGAATACTCCAAGACCGGAAAGGCCGGTGATAGAGAGAGGAGGAGCGAGGAAGGACTAAAAGAGTTGTGAGTTAGATTTTCGGATTGCAGGATAGCATCAATATTTTTGAGGATAAACAAAAAACAGCCTGTATGTAATACAGGCTGTTTTTTATTCAGTTTCAATTTGAAAATTGAATATTGAATGTCGTGGATCGAAAATTAATTTGCGACCAACCCATCTAGGAATAAATTTAAAAATTAGCAGGTACACTCATCACTCACAACTTTTGCATCATTCCTTCGCATCCAAAATAAGCGGGCTGTTTCCTTTGCCCAAAACAATCACTTTGGCGTTAGTACTTAGTGAAAGTTCTTTCATAGCTTTTATTTGTTCGTATTGCAATTGTTGTGCAGTAAGGCCAGTATTGATGATGCGCTGGTAATCGGCAATGCCTTGCGCCTCTACGCGTTTACGTTCTGCTTCCTGCTGTTCTTTCTGCAATACGAATTCCATTTTTTTTGCATCCTGTTCTGCATTTATTTTTGATTCAATAGATGCTTTTACAGAGTTTGGTAGTGTAATATTACGAACGAGTAATTGTTCAAGCATTAACCCACGTTTTTGAAAATCGGATTCAATGCTTTTATAAATGCGTTGTTGAAATTCATCTCTTTTATTTCCAAAAAGATCAACCGCCTGGTAATAAACTGCATTATCACGTATCTTGGTACGTGTGATCGGGCGCACAATTTTATCTTTATAATCACTACCTGTTTCTCTTAAAAGTTTTGGTGCTTCAGTTGCAACAACACTGTACAAAACAGTAAGGTCAATAGTTACTTCAAGCCCATCACTGGTTAAAACCCGGATGGCATCGTCACCTGCTTTATTGCCTTCATCATTAATTCCACTCATGGTATAGTTTTGTGTCTTTACATCTATCTTTTGTATTTCAAGTAAAGGATTTACAAGATGCAGGCCACTGGTCAATACATCTTTTTGAATACTGCCGTACAATATTTTTATACCGATCTCACCAGGATTGACCTGTATGACAGATGCGGAAAATATTCCCAGTGCAATGAATAAAAATCCGATTAGCCGCCCGGTATTTTTGAATTTAGCAAGCGCTGGATTGCTTTTTAATAAAGTGCCGGAAATAATAAATAATAAAACTCCGAGGATGATTAAAAACATGGCAGTTAAGTTTAGAGATGCAATATCAGCAAAAGCTATTACAATTGATCATGATACTATTCACAACTTATTACTGCCATGTGTTAAGGTGTTTTCCTTCTGCTTATAATTGGCTAAAGGCCGGCTATCATTTTATCTTTGGGATATTTAATGGTATAACTGAACTTCATTTTCTTACTTTCACCCGGTTTTAATTGTAGCTTCCAGGACAGTGTTCCATTGTCATTATTTATTTCAGCGTTGCTGCCATCCATCAATTTTACTTCGATATCTCTTATGCTGCTGATCGGGAATTGATCTTTAAGCTCAAGATCTACGTCTGTGAGTTTGTTATTCTTAATTACTATTTCATAAGAAAAGGTTTTAATACTTGTGCTGCCATTTGTTTTGGTAGAAGTGAATTCTTTTATAGCAGTGCGTTTTATTGCAACACGCCTGTCTTTACCCAATGATAAGTTTAATGTATCAGCGACATTATTCGCATCAATAAAAGATTTACCGAGGTAGGTGTTGTCCATAATGATATTGGCCATGCCAGGCAGCAGATTTAAGTTTTGCCAGTCACTTACAGCAGCCAGAAGGTATGCATCTTTGTCCATCAGCGGCACTGCATAATTTTTTAGCATGGCATTTATTTTTTCTTCTTTAATAGTGACTGCATGTAATTGCCCGTCGCTTTCAATATCATAAGGTAGATCAATTTCAAAATTTGTGTTGAGCTGGCTTTCGCTTAATGTCATATAATTTTGTAAAGTAGCAGGATCGACCGTTGATGTTGAATATCCCAAATTCTTTTTTTGTCTTACAGCACCCAATGCTGTTATTTCAACTGCATCCAATTCTTTATTTTGAATATTTGCACCAGCTGATTTTTCATAAATGCTCCTGCTTACGTCGGTATATATTTGGGGAACATAGAACTGTAGAAAATGCGCATTCAATTCGGGTGGAACACCGCCAAAACTTGGATTGCCGGTGCTTAATGTAAGATGCGCTTGTTTCCAGTTAATGCCGGTTGTTTGTGTAACGGATGCTTTATAAACTAATTTTATTTCGTTGGTTTTTGTATTTACCCTTAGATCATACAAAGCTGTCCAACCTGCATTTCTTGTGAAGTAACTAAATGATACCGGGATAGCTCCACTGTTTTTGCAAATTACCTGTAGCATTAACTGTCCGAATGGAGCAGGCGTTTTTTCTTTAGGGATACTTGCATCGGCTATCCTGGTATTCAATTCTTCCTGTATTTTTATAAGATCTGCAGCAGTTTCTTTTAAATTAAAAATATTGGTTTTTGATTTTTCTATTTTAGCTGTATAAGCATTTACAAGCGTGAGCACTTCTTCAGAACGAACGGTTTTATTACCGTTGTTGGTTAATACAGCTTCAATGAGTTTTCCGGTTTTATCCATTGTTTGTTCTTCAATGCTGACAAGATTATTATTGCGCCGCAATGCTGCATTTAGTAATAGCATGCTGTCCTGTAATTTTTTTAACAACGGACTTGTATAAGGAGCCATAGTAGGGGAAACAACGGAATATTTCTGCGAAAGCAATACCACATCAGCGGGTATGCTTACCTGTAAGCTATTCTCATCAATGGAAGTACTTAAGTGCTGTATCACAATTTGCTTTACAGCGGGGTTTACGTTGACATTGGTTTCATGTGTAAGTTCGGCACCATAACCATAATAAACGGTGGCGGTTACAAGTTTTGCATCTGTTTTTAAGCTGTCTTGCGCATGTGCAGTAAAGTTGTAGCAGGCGAGAATAGCAATTAATAATTTTTTCATGCGTTCAATTTTTTTGGACAGATGCAGCATGAAGGGCGATTGCATAAACGGGGGAAAAGAATTCTGAGTTAAGAGTTAAGAGTGTTTTTATAATTATTAATAATTTGTATAAATGATTCTCAACGCTCAACTCATAACGCTCAACGCTCAACTCATTTCGGATCAGGGCTAAACTGGTTATCATGTACATCTTTCAAAAAAGAAAGCAGGTTGGTAAAATAATTTTCCTGGTCATCATACATCGCAAAATGGGCGCCTTTTGGACAAAGGTATGTTCGGCTATTCGGTATCAGTTTGCCTTCTCTTTTCATATCCTCCGGATTCATTTCATCATTCATGCCACCCAATACAAGTGTAGGAACGGTTATATTTTTTAAGCGGTCCCACATTTCCCAATTCTTTAAATTACCAGTTACATGAAACTCATCAACACCCTGCATTTGTGCGTATATCTTAAAATTTGCTTTTTTAAATACACGCAAAGCAGGTTCGGGCCAGGGATCAAGTTGACAGATCACATGGCTGTATAAATTTTTCATCAGTAAATCCTGGTATAGAGGAGCATCATATTTTTTAAGATTGTCCAGTGAATCATAGGTTTTCATTACGGCAGGAGAAAAAAACTTTTGCTTTAGCTGGTTGGCATATAACAGGTAAGATTGTACGCCGGCAGTCATGTTTGATAAGATGGCAGCCTTAACATGCTTTTGATATTTTTGTAAATATTCCATGGCAAGCATGCTGCCCCATGAATGGCCATAAATATAAAACTGCTCGAGCCCCAATCCTTTTCTTACCTGCTCAACTTCTTCTACATATCTTGGAAGGTTCCACAATGATGTATCTGTTGGAATATCAGAATTGCCACATCCCAATTGATCGTAATAGTAAAATTCTATCCCGGCGTTTGGAAGAAAATCTTCAAAGCATTCTAAATAATCGTGGGTGAAGGCAGGGCCGCCATGAAGCAACAATACTTTTATGTCGCCATTGCCAATTTTCTTTGTCCATACATTGTACTTTCCATCTACCAGTATCATTTTTACACCGCCTGTTTTTACTATGTGTATAGATGTATCTTTAGCAATAGGGGCAGTCCCTACAGGCTCGTCGGGATTATTCTCTCCGCATGAAACCAATGTAAGGGCCAGTAAAATTTGTAATAACATTTTCATATACCTGGAATAAAAATGATTTTAGTAAAAAACAGTTATTCTTTGATTTTTTTTGTTGTAATTGTTTTCTTCGGATGCACCAAATTCATTTCCGCAATTAAATTTTTTGCTTCTGCATATTTATCAATGATGAAAAGCACATAACGGATGTCCACCATGATGTTCCTGCAAATGCTGGGGTCATAATTAATATCACTCATAGTGCCTTCCCATACACGATCAAAATTAAGTCCTACCAAATTTCCATAAGCATCCAATGCAGGGCTGCCCGAATTACCACCAGTAGTATGATTGGAAGCAATGAAGCAAACCGGTTGACGGCCATTCGCACCATATTGCCCAAAATCTTTTTTGTTATAAAGATCAATTAGTTTTTGTGGCAGGTCAAATTCATAATCGCCTGGTTTGTATTTTTCCATTACGCCATCCATATAAGTATAGTAATCATATTTAACGGCATCTCTTGCTTTATATCCTTTTACATTTCCATAAGTAACACGAAGCGTACTGTTGGCATCGGGATAAAAATTCTTTTCTTTAAAAACATCCAGTTGTGCCTGCATATAAGTACGCTGAAGCTGGTTAACGTTTGCCTGTAATTCATTCAGCTTCATTTGTACTTTGCCGGTATATACATTGTACATATCAATGAACAAGGTTACCGCGATATCCTGCTTAAGTGCAGCTACTGCTTCCTGTGGGGTTGCTTGTAATATCGTTTTAATTTTATCCAAAGAAGTTAAAGCTGTGCCGCTGTAGATATTATTGGCAGTATTGAGATACGATTGCTGGCTGGCATCTAAGTTTTGCTTAAGAAAGGGAGAAACATAAGGAACTTGCTGATCCTTCACGTACATTTCCATAAGCGTTTCAAACATTTTCTTATCAACCCCTGCATCATATTCTTTAAACGTTTCTTCCAGCTTTTTTAATACTTCTTCTTTTCTTTTATTATAAGTGGCTTCATCTTTTTCTAAAGCAGTTCCCAACGAATTTAAGTCAGCAGCAATTCCCAGCAATTCAATCCTGGGATAGATCTCATTGTAATAATCCCTTGCATAACCATAAGGTTCGATGGCGGCATAGGCTGCAGAAAGATCGCTTAATAAATTACCGTATTTACTTTTCCATCCAGGATTTGCGTTTATGCGTTGGGTGAAGATGGCTTCATAATTCAGTTTTTTCTGTATCCCGTTTGTTGACCTGAGCCCAAGCACTTCACCTTCCCATTTCTTATAGGCATTTTCAATGCCTGCATATTTGGCGGCGTATTGAATTTTTATTTTTTCATCCCGGCGCATAAAACCATTCAGTACTTCCAGTGTTTTACCCCTGATCTCAATTTTTGCAGGATCGCTTACGGTCATGATTTGTTTAACGGCCGCAGCAGTAAGGTATTCATTGGTTCTGCCGGGAAATCCAAATACCATCGTGAAATCGCCTTCTTTCATTCCATCCAAAGAAATTTTTAAAGAACGTTTTGCTTTGTAAGGAACATTGTCAGCAGAATAAGCAGCAGGATTATTATTCTTATCCGCATAGATCCTGAACATAGAAAAATCGCCGGTATGGCGTGGCCACATCCAGTTATCAGTATCTTTTCCAAAATTGCCAATAGAAGCAGGAGGGGCACCAACCAGGCGTATATCCTTATACGTTTTAGTTACAAAAAGATAATATTTATTGCCATCAAAAAAAGGACGGATAAGAATGTCTTCGAAACTTTCTTTTTTAAAATCTTTTTTTAACTGTGCAATGTTCTTATCAACCTGCGACTGCCTTTCTTTTTCAGTCATGGATGGAGTTATATTGAGCATGATCTCTTTGCTAACATCTTCAATACGTACAATGAATGTCACAAACAAACCTTCATTCTGTAATTCCTGTCCTTTATTATATGCCCAGAAACCTTTTTGAATCAAATTATTCTCAACAGAAGAATGATTTTGTACTGCATCAAAACCACAATGGTGATTGGTAAGTA
>JBDTLP010000157.1:0-9005 GCA_039934735.1 Ferruginibacter sp.
GGTGCTGAAATGATTGCACGCAGGATAAAACCCAATGTTGCTATTGTAACAGATGTAACCCATGATAGCAGTACTCCTATGATCAATAAAATTATTGAAGGTGAATGTTCTTGTACCAAAGGTCCATCTTTGTGTTATGGTCCTGCTGTGCATAATAAACTCTTGAGTTTTGTACAGGATGTTGCAGAAAAAAATAAAATACCTGTACAACTTCGCACGGTTAGCCGCAGTACAGGTACCGATACAGAATCTTTTGCTTATGCCAATGATGGTTGTCCGTCAGTATTGATATCAATTCCACTTCGTTATATGCATACAACAGTAGAAATGATACATAAAGATGATATTGAGAATACGATTAAGTTGATGTATCAATCTTTATTGGCGCTTACACCTAAGACGAATTTGAGTTATTTTTAAAAGGCTGGATATCAGAAATCAGAAATCAGCAATTCATATAATTTAAGCTGATGCTGATTTCTGACATCATACATCAGACATCATACATCAGACATCTTACATCTTACATCATACATCTGATATCTTTCCTACCTTCGCCGCATGGAAGACAATGGAAAATACCTTCGCCTCTTCGGCACCTTATTCTTTACTTTTATTGGGTTTCTGGTCGCTTTCGCTTTATTGTTGCTGGGGATCAAATTTTTCTTTGGGTTACTTAGCTACATACCCTATTTCACGTATGTGTATATGATCCTGATACTGATGTTCCCGACATGTTTATTTTTGAGTGCTTATATTATTTTTTTTAGAAAGACAAAGTATCATCCTTCTAAAGGAGTAAGGGTTGTATCCTATATTATTTTCATTGCAGCAATATCTACCTGGCTATGGTTTTTCGTATCCGATCTTTTGTTGTTCAGTAAATCTCCCAAAAGTGGTAATGGTATTGATGGATATGAAACTTATAATTTATTATTCCTGGCAATAAGTGTTGCCTGCCTTTTTCTTGTTGGAATCATACAGGCGTTAACTACGGAGAAGGAGAAGGATTGGATGGAGAGACAGAAAATATGAAATAAGAAATAAGGAATATAAAATAAGAAAGTTGAAAGCCCGTAAGTGATCAGAAATATCCATCACTTACGGGCTTTCAACTTTCTTATTCCTTATTTTATATTATTTATTTCTTATTCCTACTGCTTCACCAATTTATCATTATACAACACTATTCCCGCATCATCTGTTACATTTAAAATATAAACTCCACTGCTCAATTTACTCAAGCCATTTAATGTAGTTCTACTGCTTCCTTTTATAATACTGATCTGTTGGGTAAGTATTTGTTTGCCTGTTACATCAATCAATCTGCAGTTGACGGACTGATTGCGATTGCTTAAAAAATCAAGCGTGATGTTTGAGTAAAAAGGATTTGAAAGTACAGAGATAGCAGTAACGTCTGTATTTAGTTTAAGGTTAACCGTTATTGAATATTTAAACCTGCCATCAATATCAACTTGTTTTATCCTGTAATAATTATTGCCTGCAAGTGGCTTTGCATCATAGGCCGAATAATTTTTTGTAACATTACTATTGAGCGCACCTTTCACGTTACTAATTATTTGCCAGCTATCTCCCGCATCATTGCTTCTTTCTACCTGGAAATAATTGTTATTCACTTCTGAAGATGTTGCCCAGTTAATAATAGCACCACTTCCTTTTTGAGTAGCATTCACATTGAGAAAACTTACTGGCAATGGCCCGCCGGAAGGACATGATGCAAGCTTAATATCATCCAAAGCAAAATCATTTCCGCAGCCGCCAACAATGCCATCTGCCAGCCTGATCCTTATTTGTGTTACTGTAAAATTACCGGTGGTTGGTAATGTAAATACTGCCCCAAGTTGTATCCATGTTGGGTTTGCAGTTTGAGGAACAGAACCTGAACTGATCGGAGAATTTACCAATGGCACCCAGTTATTATTTGCTGCACGATAATCAACCCTGAAATTGATTAATGGCAATAACGGATTTGGTGAACAGGTTCCGGGTGTATTCACATTCAATAAAAATACACTAGCAGAATAAAAACCTGCTGCGAAACCTTGTTGCCTGTTGGTAACATGAACAAAGAAATTTTCTGCCTGCCCATTTATCACAAGCATTTTTCCATTCACATCGCCGGGGGTATGATCAGGAGCATTGTGCCACTCGGGTTTTTGCTGCGTATTATTGATAACACGATACACACCCTCATTTGTCAATGGGCCGGTAGCCTGGTAAGTCAGCCCCGATGTAAGCACATCAGGATGACTGGAAGGAGTTGTTCCGGTTCCAAAATCTTCCAAATAATAAACAGTTTCATTTGCACAAAACTGTGCATTTACCGAAAGAGTGAGAATAAAAACAAGACTGAAAAGTAATAGAAATTTTGTAAAGGATTTGTTTGTAGAGGTAGCATTACTACACATAATAAATAATTTAGGTTAAAAAAAAATTTTGGTAGGTAGGATATTATTTAGGGAGCTTAGACAAATTCTATGGTCGTAGGCCTGGAATTGAAGGTATTGGAGAAGCAATACTTGAAGTTAGATGTTCTTTTTGACATAGCTGCCAAAAAAATTCCCCCTGAAGAATCAGGGGGGATTTTCTTTAACCCTTAAAACAACCAACATTGAAATTAGTTGAATCTTTAGTTAGATACGGGGTAATGGTTCTTTTGGTTTGTTGCCTGCTGAAATAGTTTAAAGGTTGGCAGGTTTAGGAAGGTTTAAAAGTTGAAGGATTGATAAAGTTGATAGGGCAAAACCCATTATTAACTTTATCAACCCCGTCAACTTTGTCAACTATTTCAACTCACAAGAGCGATATCCAGCACCTGTTGCATCGTTTTCACATAATGAAATTTAATGCCGCTGATGAATTGTGGATTGATCTCAGATACATCTTTTTCATTCTGCCAACACATAATAATTTCTTTGATGCCAGAGCGCTTTGCGGCAAGCACTTTTTCTTTTATTCCGCCAACGGGTAAAACTTGTCCCCGTAGTGTAATTTCTCCTGTCATGGCGAGGTAAGGTTTTATTTTCCTTCCTGTATATGCACTTGCAAGGGCTGTCATCATGGTAATACCTGCACTCGGCCCGTCTTTAGGCGTGGCACCTTCAGGTATATGAATGTGTGCGTCTTTTTTATTAAATTGTTCCGCAGTGAGCCCTAGTTTTTTACCATTTGCCTCCAGCCAGGTAAAGGCAGTGCTGGCACTTTCTTTCATCACATTACCAAGGTTGCCCGTTAATTTTAATTCACCTTTTCCTTCACTGAGTTGTGTTTCTATGAATAAAATATCACCCCCTACATAGGTCCAGGCAAGTCCCACTGCAACACCCGGCATATTTGCCATCTTGTACAATTCGTTGCTGTATCTTGGTTTGCCCAAAATTTTTTCTACATCATTGGCTGTAATGGTTGGTTTTAATTTTCCTTTCATTACGAGTTCTTTTGCCTGGTACCTCATGATGCTTGCCAATTGGCGGTCAAGTTCTCTTACGCCACTTTCTCTTGTATAATCTGCAATTATTTTTTCAAGAACCGGGTCGCTCATTTTAAAACTGGTTGGCTTCAACCCATGCATTTCTTTTTGTTTGGGCATAAGATGACGTTTAGCGATCTCAATTTTTTCTTCGATGGCATAGCCGCTGAGGTCAATGATCTCTAGCCTGTCCCTTAATGCAG
Organism: Ferruginibacter sp.; assembly: GCA_039934735.1. Taxonomy (GTDB): domain Bacteria; phylum Bacteroidota; class Bacteroidia; order Chitinophagales; family Chitinophagaceae; genus Ferruginibacter. Next base: position 3,694 of record JBDTLP010000157.1, read on the forward strand.
GTTGTATATTGCTAAGATTATTTGCTGTTGCAATAAACAATACTTTACTCAGGTCATATTCCAGTTCAAGATAATTATCATAGAAAGTATTATTCTGTTCAGGGTCCAATACTTCCAGCAATGCAGAAGAAGGATCGCCGCGATTGTCATTGCCAACCTTATCAATTTCATCAAGTATCATAACAGGATTACTTGATTTTATTTTACGGATAGATTGTATGATCCTTCCGGGCATGGCACCGATATAAGTTTTTCGATGGCCACGTATTTCGCTTTCATCATGCAAACCGCCAAGGCTCACCCTTACATATTTCCTGCTGATAGCAGCGGCAATACTTTTTCCAAGACTTGTTTTTCCAATTCCCGGAGGGCCGATAAAACATAAGATCGGGCTCTTCATATCGCCTTTTAGTTTTAAAACAGCGAGGTATTCCAATATGCGTTCTTTGATCCTGTTCATTCCATAATGATCATGATCGAGGATTTTTTTTGCTTTTTTAAGATCGTAAGAATCTTCTGTATAATCCTCCCATGGAAGATCTAACATCAGATCAAGATGATTATAAACAACAGAATAGTCTGGTGTGGAAGGATGCATACGTTCAAGCTTCTCTGCTCCTTTTGTAAACATTTCTTTTGCAGCTGCAGGCCATTTTTTTGATTCTGCCTTCTTCTGCATTTCCTTTACTTCTGCAACATTATCGCCACCCAATTCATCCTTGATGGCTTTCATTTGTTGCTGTAAAAAATAGTCACGTTGTTGTTTATCAAGTTCTGCACGTGTTTTATTGGTAACCTTGTTTTTTAATTCTGCATACTGAAGTTCAGTATGCATCAGGTTCATCAATAATTCTGCTCTGGCTTTCAGGTTGCTGATCTCAAGCAGTTTTTGTTTTTGCTTGATATCACTGTTTAAATTACTGCTTACGAAATGAATAAGAAAAGAAGGATTTTCTATGTTCTTTAAAATGATAGCAGCTTCGCTTGGTAAATTGGGAGAAAGGCCAACAATTTGTCCTGCAAGATCCTTGATACTTCCAACCATGGCATTAAAATCAGCATCGCCGGTCAGGTTATCTTCATCCAGCACTTTTATGGTCGCTTTGAAATAGGGATCATCAGAAGTGATCTCTTCAATTTTAAATCTTTTGCGGCCCTGGATGATGATTGTTGTGCCACCATCCGGCATTTTGATCATCTTTACTATTTTGGCTACGGTGCCAATATCTTCAAGATCGCTTACAGTGGGCTCTTCAACGGTACTGTCTTTTTGGGCCACAACGCCTACCAATTTGTCAGCCTTATAAGCATCAGAAACGGCCTTAATGCTTTTATCACGGCCTACTGTAATTGGAATGACAACGCCTGGAAAAAGTACGGTATTTCTTAAAGGTAGTATTGGAAGTTCGCTTGGAATTGGTACTGCATCTGCATTTGCGTCATCTTCCTCGTTAAGCGGAATGATTGGCATAAACTCCATTTCCTCTTCAGTACCCTGAAAATATTTGTTTTTACTCATGTGTGATTATTAGAAAGTCAATATGACAAAATTAGTTAGTTAAACGCTATTTTTTAATGGAAGTTGTATTAGTCAACTATAATGCCGGAAACAGTTCATAAAGTTGATTAAGTTTATAAAGTTGACAGAGTTGCAGCTACAAGACATTTCTTAATTTTTAATTCATAATTCTTAATTTAATTTGCGGCTCATGGACATTAACTGCACAGAAACCGAATTATTCATTTTCAACAAGATCGCACATGCAGCTGCAGGTTTAAAAACTGATTGCTACGTGATTGGGGGTTTTGTACGTGATAAAATATTGGGAAGGGAAACCAAGGATATTGACATCGTTTGTATTGGAGATGGGATAGCACTTGCACACAAATCTGCTGAACAATTTGATATCGTACCCCACGTAAATTTCTTTAAGAATTTTGGAACTGCACAAATTAAAGTTGTTCTTTCACAAGAAAACAAAAAGGACTTACAATCATTACAAACTCTTAATACAGGGGTTCCTTCCCCTTCGGGGAAGGGTAGGGATGGGGCTTTGGAGGAAGGTAAAGATGGGGCCTTAGAAATCGAATTCGTCGGAGCCCGCAAAGAAAGCTACAACTACGACAGCCGCAAACCCGCTGTAGAAGCAGGCTCGCTGGAAGACGATCAGAATCGCCGTGACTTTACCATCAATGCACTTGCGATAAGTCTTAATAAAAGCGATTACGGGACACTGATAGATCCGTTCGGTGGCATGGAAGATATAAAGAACAAGATCATTAAAACCCCGCTTGAACCTTCAGAAACATTTAGCGATGATCCGTTAAGAATGATGCGGGCAATACGTTTTGCATCACAACTTGAATTTAATATTGAAGAAAGAACGCTTGAAGCGATCACACTAAATGTTGATCGCATTAAGATCGTAAGCCGTGAGCGCATTGCCGATGAATTGAATAAAATATTATTGAGTAAACGTCCTTCTGTTGGGTTTGATCTATTATATAAAACTGGATTGTTGCAGATCATTTTCCCCCAGATGACAGCGCTGGCAGGAGCAGAATATATTGATGGCAAAGGACATAAAGATAATTTTTATCATACGCTGCAGGTGGTAGATAATATTTCACTAAACACCAATGATCTCTGGCTTCGCTGGGCCGCAGTATTGCATGATATTGCCAAACCGCCTACAAAGAAATTTGAAGAAGGACATGGCTGGACATTCCACGGACATGAAGTTGTTGGTGGCAGGATGGTACCTAAAATATTTGCCCAATTAAAATTGCCGCAGAATGAGAAAATGAAATTTGTAAGAAAGATGGTGGAGATGCATTTGCGTCCCATCAGCCTTACAAAAGAGAATATAACGGATGCAGCTATACGAAGATTGATATTTGATGCAGGAGAGGATCTTGAATCTTTGATGATGCTGTGCAATGCCGATATTACTTCCAAAAACAAGCAAAAAGTAAAACGGTTCATGGAAAATTTTGAACTGGTATTACAACGCTGTGCGGAAGTGGAAGAAAAAGATCATATCCGCAACTGGCAGCCACCCATCACCGGCGAAATGATCATGGAACAATTTAACCTGCCCCCGGGTCGCATGGTCGGCGATATTAAAAATGCCATCCGTGAAGCCATCCTTGATGGAAATATTCCAAATAAGTATGAGGAAGCGCATAAGTTTATGATGGAGAAAGCGGCGGAGTTGGGGGTGGTTAAGTGAATGGTGAATGGTCAATTGTGAAAGCTTTAAAGTTTCTATTGCCATCAAAAAATATTATACCCATAACTAATTCACAAGCAAATATTCAATCAGTTAGAGAGATAAATAAACGGAGAAAATCTTCGCATTTTCACCATTCACCACTCACCATTCACTTCCCGATAGCCGATTCCCGGTTGCCGCCTTTTCCCCAATAAAAAAAAATCCCTATTTTTACCGCATGGCAATATTAAAATTCAGGATCTACTGGGAAGATGATGAGAGCATTTACCGCGATGTAGTGATCAGGCACTCACAAACTTTTTATGATCTGCACCTGGCAATCTTAAAAAGTTATGAATTTGACAGCAAGCACAAAGCTACCTTTTACCGCAGCAATGATAGCTGGCAGCGTGGCCGTGAAATAACGCTCGAAAAATATGATAAGGATTACAAAGCTGATCCGCTCCTTATGAGCGATGTAAATATTGGCAGCGAGATCAAAGATCCCAATCAAAAATTCGTGTACGAATACGACTTTAATAAGAACTGGCATTTTATGGTAGAGCTTATTAATGTAGATAAGGAAGAAAATAAAAAGCTTACTTATCCAGGTTGTATTCGTACAGAAGGAATAGCTCCTTCACAATACGGAACCAAGGGGCTTATTGACAGCCGCCTTGCAGAAATGGAAGAGAAATACGACCTGCAACCAGATGCCATGAAAGAAGGGTATGGAGAAGAAGGTGAGGATGGAACCGAAGCTGCAGAAGAAGGTGAAGACGATGTAGTCGCCGACGAATCGAACGACGGATTTTAAAATATAATGAACAATTGATAATGGACAATTGACAATGAAGAGTTACTGCAAGGGCAGACTTCACATTATCAATTGTCCATTGTCAATTATCAATTGTTACGGGTTCTTTACAAACTCAAACACAATGAATAAAACTTGCATTATTATTACCGGCCCTACGGCCGTGGGTAAAACGGCGCTGGCCATTGAGGTTGCACAACATTTTTCAACAAAGATTATTTCTGCAGATAGCCGCCAATGTTATAAGGAATTAAATATTGCTGTTGCTAAACCTTCTTCCGAAGAATTAAAAAGAATCCATCATTTTTTTATAGATACATTATCTGTGCAGGAAGATTTTTCTGCAGCAGATTTTGAAACCTATGCTTTGCAAGCAGTCAATGAAATTTTTACAGAAAATGATATTGCTGTAATGGTTGGAGGAACGGGCCTGTACATAAAAGCATTTTGTGAGGGACTCGATGAAATTCCTGCTGTTGATGAAACCATTCGCAAAACCATTATAAAAAATTATGAAGAACATGGGCTTACCTTTTTGCAGGCAGCAATAAAAAAAGCCGATCCGGCATTTTATGAAATGGGTGAGATACAAAATCCCCACCGTATGATAAGAGCGTTAGAAGTGCAATTGTCAACAGGAAGATCCATTACAACTTTTCAATCCAAACAAAAAAAGCAACGCGATTTTAATATTATAAAAATTGGCCTGGAACTTCCACGTGAAATTTTATATCAAAGAATTAATGAAAGAGTAGATAAGATGATTGATGCAGGTCTTGTAGCAGAAGCGAAAGATTTAATTGCGTATAAAAAATTAAATGCTTTACAAACGGTTGGCTACAGGGAACTATTCGATTATTTTGATAATAAGATCAATCTAGAAAAAGCCATTGAATTGATAAAACAAAATACACGGCACTATGCTAAAAGGCAGATGACATGGTTTAAAAAGGATGAAGGAGTAACTTGGTGTTCACCTGTAATAGAAGAAATTTTAAGGATCATTAATGTTATCGGCTGTTCTTTTCTGCATATGCTTTGATTAATCAGGTAGAAGCGAATCATTCCAATCCCTGATGGCAAAAGATTTTACCAGCCCTTCCAATATAAAAGGATCTTCAGTTACAAATTGCTCGGCTGCTGCACGGGTTTTAAATATAGCCATGTTTCCTTTGTCGCCAAATGGTCCGATTCCAATAACCTCTCCTGTTGCAATGTATTTATCTACTATAACTTTGTGTCTTGGATAAACACTCATAATAGTTTCCATAGTTGCTCCT
>JBDTLP010000158.1:0-8905 GCA_039934735.1 Ferruginibacter sp.
ATAGCAATTATTTCGCAGAAGTAAAAGTGCCCCAATTATTGGTCACTAACTTATAGCTTGCAGCTTATAGCTTGCAGCTTATTTCAAAAAGAAATGCAATATAAAATAAAACAACGCTGCCAATATTCCACTAATAGGAATGGTGAGGATCCAGGCCCATAAAAGATTTACGGTTACGCCCCACCTTACTGCTGATAAACGTTTGGTAGCACCTACACCTATGATAGAACCCGTTATAGTATGTGTAGTACTTACAGGTATTTTTAAAGCTTCTGTTACAAATAAAGTGATAGCGCCTGCTGTTTCGGCTGCAACACCTTCAAAAGGGGTAACTTTTGTAATTCTTGTTCCCATGGTCTTTACAATTTTCCATCCGCCACTCATGGTGCCAAGCGCAATGGCAGAATAACATGCCAGCGGTATCCACCATTCCATATGTGTAAGGCTGTACCGTAAGGGATCATAAGCAATCAATGCAGCCATAATGATTCCCATTACTTTTTGTGCATCATTGCCACCATGTCCAATGCTGAATGCTGCAGATGAAACCAATTGCAATCTTTTGAACCAGGCATTTGCTCTGTTCGCATTCAGCCTATTTAAGAAAAGTGTAAAAGTTGCCATGATCAGCAATATCGTAGCAAGCAATATCCATTTAAAATTAGATGCCGTAAAGATTACCCTTAAAACATAAGAATCAAAATGCGTTTTCAATTTAGCGGGATCAAATTCCATGTTTTTTGCAAGGAACCAGCCCGTCAAAATAAAAACAATTAGCGCAATGATCCTGGGCATTATACCTTTTCCAAATGCATGTATAAACCAAAGTGAAATTATAAAAGCGATGATCATACCTATTACGGGGGCAAGAAAAATAAATGCTACTGTTTTAATAACGGGTTCTGAATTGATTGCACTAAATCCGCCAAAAGCTACAGCCGCACCTGCAAATCCACCTATAAGTGCATGGGATGATGAAGAAGGAATGCCAAACCACCAGGTAAATAAATTCCAGAAAATAGCTGACAACAAGCCAGCAAAGATCACGAGTAGCATATCATGACCATGGGCTACTTCAGGTTTCACCGTTTTAGCAATGGTATTGGCAACACCATGGTCCTTAAAAATAAAATAAGCAACAAAGTTGAACATAGCTGCCCAAAGAACGGCCTGCCCAGGCGTTAAAACTTTTGTTGAAACAATTGTCGCAATGGAATTAGCGGCATCATGAAAACCATTGATATAATCAAAGATGAGTGCCAGGACTATAATAACTATCAAAAAAGTCATGCTGGTAATTTGGTAATTTGATGATTTGGTAATGAGATGATTTAATTATGTTTTAAACCTTCTCGGCCATTTGCAAATTGTTAGGCGTATTTGATGATGATTGATTCGATCACATTTGCTGCATCCTCACATTTATCTGTAACGATCTCCATGATTTGGTAAATTTCTCTTTTCTTAATTACTTCTTTTGCATCTGTTTCTGTAGCAAATAATCTTTCAATACTCATATCAAAAATATCATCACCCTGGTTCTCTATACTGTTGATGGCAACAAGTGCATCTGTTATCTGGCGCATATTTTTCATATTGCGCAACTCAGTAACGGCCTTGTGTACCTGCACACAACCCAAGGCAATAAGATCACCCATTTTCTGGATGCCGATATCATTCGGATCAACATGATAGAAATTGATCTTTTTTGCGGATGCGTATATATAGTCGGCAATATCATCCAGGGCAGAAGCAAGATAGTGGATGTCTTCGCGGTCAAACGGTGTAATGAAATTCTTTCCAAGTTCTGTAAAGATCTGGTGCGTGAGTTCATCATTCACATGTTCCATATCTTCTACTTCTTTTATCAGCCTGCCACGCTTTTCAAACTCAGGTTCATTTACAATTTCCTTTAGTTTATTGCCCATTTTTACCAGTTCTTCAGCTACACTTTCAAAGAGTTGGTAAAATACCCTGTCTTTTGGTAAAAATATTTTCAGGATTGTGTTAAATGCCATTGCTTGATTTTTATTTGGGGCAAAAATAGAATTATAGCCCTTTGGGTGGGCATAATTAAAATTGATAATAATTTCTTAACACAGAGATAATATTAAATTGTTATTACCTTGGGAAAAATTTGCTGCTTTGAGAAGAATAATACTTATTTTTTTGCTGGTAAACCTTTGCCAGGCCTCGAAATCCCAATTTTTAATGGATATGGTAGACACTACAACCGATATGGGTAAAGGGATGTTATCTATATTTAAGAAATATGATAAACTAAAGATCAGTGGCTATGTACAGCCACAATTCCAGGTTGCGGCAGAAAAAGGAATCAAAAGCTTTAATGGTGGCGACTTTGCCACAAATGTAAATAACCGTTTCATGTTGCGCCGGGGGAGGATGAAATTTGAGTATGTTCATTTCGCAGAAGGAAAAGGTCCATCGGTGCAATTTGTTTTTCAATTTGATGGATCGGAAAAAGGTTTTTTTGCCCGTGATTTCTGGGGCAGGGTATTGGAAAATAAATACCAACTTTTCTCTTTTACAATCGGGCTTTTTGCCCGGCCTTTTAGTTATGAATTAAACCTTAGCTCCGGCGACCGTGAAAGCCCCGAACGAGGCAGGATGAGCCAGATACTTACAAAAGTTGAAAGAGATCTTGGTGCCATGGTTTCATTTGAACCAAGAAAAAAAGATCACCCACTTCGTTATTTAAAAATTGATGCAGGTATTTTTAATGGACCTGGATTAAATGCTACTGCAGATTTTGACAGCCATAAAGATTTTATCAGCCGCATTGCATTGAAACCTTATCCGCTATCAAAAAAGACGATACTTAGCATGGCCGCTTCTTATTTCGATGGGGGCTTTTTACAAAACACAAAATATATCTACCGAACAAAAGATATAGCTGGAGAAAAAATGTTTTTAGTTGATTCTGCAACCACGAACAAGGGAAAGATCGCACCAAGGAAATATTATGGTGCAGATGCGCAACTTAAATTCAAACACAAATGGGGAGCAACAGAATTGCGGGCGGAGTTTGTAACCGGTACACAAACTGCATCGGAAAATAGTAATGAAACACCTGCAGCTTTATTGAATAATGTGGAAGGATATTATGTCCGCAATTTCAATGGGGCCTATTTTTATTTTTTACAAAATATAATAAATAGCCGCCACCAGGTTGGAATAAAATACGATTGGTACGATCCCAATACCAAAGTAAAAGGAAATGAGATTGGCAAAGCAGGCACGAATATCAACGCAACAAATATTAAATACAGCACACTTGGTTTTGGATATATCTATTATGTAACAGAAAACCTGAAGCTGGTATTGTGGTATGAAATAATAACCAATGAAAAAACACAACTCCCAGGATATACTAACGACGTAAAAGACGATGTTTTTACGTGCCGGCTTCAATTCAAATTTTAACGTTTAATCGTTTAAGATTTAAATCGTTTAATGGTTTGATACACAAATATCGAAACCTTAAACTTTAAACCTTCAACGCTGTTGTTAACGTTGCCGTAACATAGCCGTAACATTTGCTTAACCTTCCCTTCATGTTGCCGTAACATGCAAATATTCTCTTTGCATTCAAATTACACGGTATGAGGCTGATCACATTATTAGTAGTACTTTTTTCTTTTTCAATAACTGCTGTTGCACAAACAGGACAGGTAGAAGGAAAATTAACGGATGCATCCGGCTTAAAATTAAGCGGTGTTTCTGTAGAAGTTGATGGCGTAAAAACCGTTACTTCAAATGCAGATGGAAACTTCGTCTTAACGTTACCGGCAGGTAAGAAGTATTCAATTAAATTAACTTCAGTAGGATACCAGCAAAAGATCGTTGATGATGTAGAAGTAACAGCCAATCAAACGAATAGCATTAATGTTGTTTTAGATCGTTCGTCAAAAACAGAACAGGGTGTTGTAATAAGATCAAGTGCAAGAAAGGAAACTGCAGCAGCATTGATTGCTTATCAAAAAAATACAGCCGTAGTCGCACAGGTTATCAGTGCGGAAACAATTAAAAGGTCACCAGATAAAAATACGGGCGAGGTATTAAAAAGAGTTCCGGGTACTTCTGTACAAGAAGGTAAATATCTTATTGTGCGTGGGCTTGCTGACAGGTATAACCAGGCGATGTTGAATGGCGTATTAATGAGTAGTACAGAACCAGACAGGAAGACATTTAGTTTTGATATTATTCCTTCGGCAATGATCGATAATATTATCATCAATAAAGCATTCATTCCCGAATTGCCAGGAGAGTGGGCCGGTGGATTGATCCAGGTAAATACAAAGGATGTTCCTTCAAGAAATTTTTTGAATGTGCAGGTGGGAACAGGTTTTAATACAAATACCATTGGGAAAGATTTTTATACTTATGATGGAGGCAAAACAGATTGGTTGGGTTATGATGATGGTACAAGAGCATTACCTGCGGGGTTTCCAAATAAATCAGCTTTTGCAGCGTTGTCTGAAGCCGACAAAGCTAAGCTTGGGGCATCATTAAAAAATACATGGACCGCAGATAAAAATGGTTCAGCAGGCCTTAATGCAAATTTCCTTATCAATGGCGGATTTACTATGAAATTGGGAAGCAAAAGTAAACTGGCAGCCATAATCGCAGTAACTTATAATAAAACAAATAAGAATACGCAGACTGAAAACAGGGTTCTTCGTTTCCAGGATAATGTACCGGATGTTTATTTTGATTATTTCAATACTAAGTACAGCCAGGATGTTTTGGCAGGTGCACTTGCAAATATTACACTTCAGTTAGGTAACAATAGTAAAATATCTTTTAAGAATATCTTAAACGTAAACACATCTGATTATGCGACTTTAAGAAACGGTTTGGATTTCGAAGGCCGTACTGCAGGTGTGCCTGATAATATTAGAGCAACAGAACTTGCATTTAAAGCAAATACTTTTTATAATACACAGCTTTCAGGTGAACATAACATTAAAAAATACGGTGTTAAATTCAATTGGTTTGGAAGCTTTAATATCTTAGATCAATATATTCCTGATCAAAGGCGCATACAATATGTACAGGACGATCCTACTGTTGCCAGTTCTCCTTACATTATTTTAATTCCGATTTCAAAGTCTTCACAAAAGAACGGAAGCCGTTATTATGGAACATTAAACGAGTATGATTATACAGTAGGTGGTGATCTTGCTAAAACAGTACAGGTGCATAATTTATCACAAACACTTAAGGCTGGTTATTTCTTCCAGGTGAAAGATCGCTTGTTTGATTCAAGGCCATTTACTGTGTACAATCCTACCGGTAGCAGCCAGTTTCAAAACCTTCCTGCTGACCAGGTATTTGCTGCTGAGAACTTTGGAGATGGGAAACTTTCCTTCAATGAGTTAGCGGGTAGCAGTTATCGTTATCTCGCCAATTCAATCTTAAATGCCGGCTATGTACAATTGGATAATCAAATAACAAAGAAACTCCGTATAGTTTGGGGTGTGCGTATTGAAGATTTTGATCAGCTTATAGGAAGTGTGAAGAAAGATGATCCACGCCAGGTGTATAGCAGGAAAAGAGATTATTTACCAGGCCTGAACCTTACTTACAAATTGGATAGCAAAACGAATGTTCGTTTATCAGGTTCTCAAACTGTGATAAGGCCCGAATTCAGGGAGTTGAGTACTTTCCAGTTCTATGATTTTGATCTTAGTGCAACCATAGCAGGTAATACGGGATTAATAAGAACAAAGGTTAGCAACTTCGATCTCCGATATGAACTTTATCCAAGAGCAGGTGAATTGTTTACGGTAGGTGTGTTCTATAAATATTTTAAAAATCCTCTTGAAGCCTATATCAACCCGGGATCAGGTGATGCAACAACTTATAATTTATTGAATGCAAAAGAAGCCAATGGTTTTGGAGCTGAATTCGAATTTAGAAAGAAACTTGATTTTAATAGTACACTAAAGAATTTCACGGTACAGGGCAACCTGTCTTATATCTATAACAGGGTAAGTTCATTGGATCGCCCGATGCAGGGACAAAGCCCTTACCTGGTAAATGCCGCAATACAATATGATCTTGATAAATACGGCCTTAGTACAACACTTTTATTTAATGAAATAGGAAGAAGGATCGCATTGGTAGGTGGTTCTGATCAACCACCAATATGGGAAAACCCACGCCCGGTACTTGATTTTCAAATTGCTAAAAAAGTATTAAAGAAGAAAGGCGAAGTGAAACTAAATGTTGCTGATATTTTTAATAAGCAAGCCATTTTCTATACTGATATTAACGACAATAAAAAATATGATGCTGGCACTGATGCATACGCAATTAAAAAGAAGTATGGTACCAATGTTAGCATTTCATTCGGATATAATTTTTAATACTAAATAACAGACTGGCTAAAAAAAATCTTTAAAAAAAACAAAAATAAAATCATGAAAAAATTATTTCTCTACAGCATTTTGTTCGCAGCAATTTCTACCAGCTGTCGTAAAATTGAAGTAGATGGTACTACTACAACAACAGTGACAAATCCTGATGGTTCAACAGAAAATACCATACTGGAAGGACGTATAACTGCAAACCGTACACTACATGCACAATACACTTATAAATTACGCGGTCTTGTATATGTAACCAGTGGTGCTATTCTTACTATTGAACCAGGTACAAAGATCGTTGGAGAACAAGGAAGCACAGGTGGACTTATCATCACCCGCAGTAGTAAGATCATTGCTGATGCTACTGCTGATAAGCCGATCGTATTCACTTCGGAAGCGGCTACACCTCAACGTGGTGATTGGGCCGGGCTGGTATTATTAGGAAATGCTCCAACGAATGCATCTTTCAATGGCATCCAGGGAGTTGGTGCTGTTGAAGGTGGTATCAATAATAGCGATAATCTTGGTTTGTATGGAACACCTTCAACACAAGGACAAAATCCTGCAGATAACAGTGGTATCCTAAGGTATGTAAGGATCGAATATGCAGGATATGCATTTTTACCGGATAACGAGATCAACGGTTTAACGTTCGGTGGTGTTGGTACAGGAACTGTTATAGATAATGTACAGGTATCTTATGCAAATGATGATTCTTTTGAATGGTTTGGTGGGACTGTAAATTGTACACATCTTATTTCTTACAGAACACTTGATGATGATTTTGATACAGATAATGGCTTTAGCGGAAAAGTACAATTTGGTATCTCGTTAAGAGACTCATCTGTTGCTGATATTTCAAAAAGTGAAGCTTTTGAAAGCGATAACGATGCCAACGGAAGCGCTTTGTTGCCACAAACTGCTGCTGTATTTTCAAACATGACAGTAATGGGACCTAAAGCTACATTGGCAAATACAGGCAATGCATTATTTGTTTGGGGGGCACAGATCAGGAGAAATTCTACCGAATCTATTTTTAATTCTATTATTATGGGATACCCTAATGGCTTGTATATCGATGCTACCAAAGGAGTGCCTACCGATAATAATATTCCTGGTACTTTGTCTGTACAAAATACAATCATCGCAGGTTGCCCAACACCAATTTTATATAGTCTTGGAACAAATGCTAATGTGCCAATCACACCTAACACAACCGCTACAATTACTGACTGGTTTAATACAACTGCTTATGGAAATACGATTATGACAAACTGTACTGATGCAGGATTGGGAGATCCTTTCAATTATAATTCACCGGATTTTAATCCAACAGGTTCGGGTGCTGCTGGTACAGGCGCAAGCTTTACACATCCTAAACTTGCTACTGGATTTACTTCAGTTGCTTATAGGGGTGCTTGTGCTCCAGGAGATACATGGTGGAAAACCTGGACTAAGTTTTAATTCATACTTTCTGGTAAATAATTAGAAGCAGTCTTTGGACTGCTTTTTTATATTCAATAATTTTGTACAATGAAATATATCATCTCAGTTGTTTTTATAATAAGCGGTTGTTTTTTATTTAGCTGTAAGGAAAAACAAGCAACACAGCAACCTAATTTAACAGTAGATATGAAAATGCTGGATTCTATTCGTGACCACAGTGATTCTACTTATACAAAACCATATAAGCGAACGGATTTTGTAACTGCTGAATATTTTATTTCAAAAAAAGACAGTACGATCACACAGGTGATGAGAGATAGTGCAAAGAATATCCGCCAGGTAGTTGTTGAAAAAAATAAAAGAAGAATTTACGTGGCAGAATTTTATCCCAATGGCCAATTGATGTTTAAAAATAACCTTGATGATTATGGGCAGTTCAATGGAGAAAGTAAAGGATTTTACGAAACAGGAATATTAAAAAGAGCAGGCGTTTACAAAAATGGTTTTCATTTTGGCAAATGGAAAAATTATAATGAAGAAGGAAATTATGTTTCTACTGAAGAATATAACGAGAACGGGCAACAGGAAAAAATATATATTGAAACCCAATAGTGTCTCATTTTGAATTTTCTTATTTTAATAATTGTCAGCCTGAACTTGTCGAAGGCGGGTTGTAAAAAAAGGGACATTATCATTTACCAACGAACCCCGAAGGGGTTCAATATTAATAACCCTGCATGAAATGCGGGGTTATTAATATATACGAGCCCCCAACCCCGGAGGGGTTGAACGCATTCAGCGTAGAGCCTTTCATTCAACCCCTTCAGGGTTGGCTGTACTTCTTGTTTTCTATACCCCGAATTACATTCGGGGTTATTAATGGTTTAAGCCCTTCAGGCTTTTACCAATGCATCATTCATTCAGCATCGTTTCATAATACAGATTGTTGAAATGATGCGTGTAAGGATCAAAGAGTTTTTTATGTTCTTTATAAAGCTTTAGAGTAAGTCTTCCTAAGTTCAAGTAATAAGTGCAACAGGTAGCTTATCCCGTTCGGGGCGAAGTGA
>JBDTLP010000159.1:0-8794 GCA_039934735.1 Ferruginibacter sp.
AGAATTATTGTGCCTGCATTTCCTTTATTTTTTCCCTGATCTTGGCTTCAATTTCCGAAGCCATTTCAGGATTATCGATCATCAGTTGTTTAACGGCTTCGCGGCCCTGGCCAAGTTTATCACCATTGTAGCTAAACCAGCTTCCGCTTTTTTGTACAATTCCCAATTCAACACCCATATCAATGATCTCTCCTGCCTTGGAAATTCCTTCTCCATAAATAATATCAAATTCTGCCTGGCGGAAAGGAGGAGCTACTTTATTTTTTACCACTTTCACTTTTATATGATTGCCCACAATCTCTTCACCATCTTTTATTTGTGCCTGGCGACGAATATCCAATCTAACAGAAGCATAGAACTTAAGTGCATTACCGCCTGTTGTAGTTTCCGGGTTACCAAACATAACACCTATTTTTTCACGCAACTGGTTTATAAAAATGCAACAACTGTTTGTTTTCGAAATAGTAGCAGTCAGTTTTCTTAATGCCTGGCTCATCAACCTTGCATGAAGTCCCATTTTACTATCACCCATTTCTCCTTCCAGTTCGCTTTTTGGAACAAGCGCCGCAACTGAATCTATTACCACAACATCCAATGCGCCTGAAAGTATCAGCCTGTCTGCTATTTCCAAAGCCTGTTCACCATAGTCTGGCTGTGATATCAAAAGATTATCTATATCTACGCCTAACTTTTGCGCATAGCCGCTATCGAAAGCATGTTCTGCATCTATAAATGCACACATACCACCTTTCTTTTGTGCTTCTGCAATTACATGTATTGCCAAAGTTGTTTTACCAGAACTTTCCGGGCCATAAATTTCTATTACCCTTCCTTTTGGTAAACCGCCAATGCCAAGTGCCACATCCAAACCGATCGATCCCGTTGAAATAACTTCCTGTTCAATGATTCCCTTATCGCTCATCATCATTACCGATCCTTTGCCATAATCTTTGTCGATCTTGTCCATCGTCAATTTAAGCGCCTTGAATTTCTCTGCTCTTTCTGATTTGTCAGCCTTGTCTAGTTTTTCTACGTTACTCATTGTTTTTGTTTTAAAGTGATGTATCTGTTTTTTCGTTGTAAATGTAAATCGAGTACCAAAAATAATAACTTATTTTTATAAACAACTAATTTATTTAGTATTATTTTGATAATTTTTTTAGTTTAAACGAAAGTAAGTTTAGTTTAGCTGAAGTTAGATTAGTTTATGCAGTTCATTCTTCTACAAAAAAATGAATGACTCCCAATTCAGGACAGAATTCCATAATAGCAAGCATTTAATTTTTAATTCCACACAAGCTTCGATATCGCAATATGGTTCTAATAAGTGACCAAGATCCCTGCTATCCCATAATAGCACCCAACTTTTTCTCATTTACCAATACTCCTCCTCCCTCCCCTTCGGGGAGGGAGGAGGAGGGGCCTCGGAATAACCATCCAAAATCCCCCAACCTCTCCCAAACACAGAAACCATTTTTCCAAACCAACCCATGTTTGTGTTTCACAAAAAAATAATCATTATGAAAAAGCAAAACGACACACACGCTTCCCGGGAAAACGCAGTCATTCCCATCCGTGAAAATATCGACAGCATGGTAAATACAGCATGGCAGCTGACATTGATAATCCACGATAAAACAATTACTATTCATAGGTTTTTTGAAAAACAAGTCAGACCGCTTTAAATTTGCTTTTTATGGCACAAAAAAAACTCCAGCGCTTCGCCGATATAAAAACTTTTTCCAACACACTTGAATATCCAAAAGATATGCAGGGAAACTGGAAGCCTTTTTTTAAAAATAATCATCCAATTAATTTGGAATTGGCGTGTGGCCGTGGAGAATATACTTTAGGGCTGGCAAAACTTTATCCTCAACAGAACTTTATTGGCGTTGATGTAAAAGGAAACCGCATGTACATCGGTGCAAAAAAAGCATTGGATACAAATTTATCGAACGCAGCATTTTTAAGAACGCAGATCGAAATGCTTCCTGACTATTTTTCGAAAAAAGAAGTGGATGAAATATGGATCACCTTTCCTGATCCACAATTGCGCACTTCAAAAGCTAAAAAAAGATTGACGCATCCAAGGTTCCTGCGTTTGTATCAGCAGGTTTTAAAAGTGGGTGGGATTATTCATTTAAAAACAGATTCACCGGCGTTGTTTAATTTTACCAAACTTGTAATTGACATGTATGGTTTGCTGTTGATAAATGCTGAGGAAGATGTTTATGCTAATACTGACATCCAGGATCAATTAAAAATAAAAACGCATTACGAAAGCCTTGACATCGCCGAAAGTAAAAAAATATTTTACCTGCAATTCAAATTACCGGAAATCATTCCAATGAAAGATGACGAGCTGCAGGAATTTTTAAAACAAACAGAACCTTCCCTGGCAGCATCATAATAAATACTTAGTCAAGCATGGCTGATCAACTAAAAGAAGGAGTAGACTTTTATTATAATGAACAGGGATTTTTTGTGTTCACAGAAAAATATCATTTGAAAAAAGGATATTGTTGTGGCAATGGCTGCAAACATTGTCCTTATAATTTTGAAGCCGTACCCGAACCAAAACGAAGTGAATTATTATCATTAAAGTGGCATGAAAAAAAATAAAAAGGTTCCAGTAAAGAAAACAGAAACATTAAAAAAAGCTGTTGTCCCTGGTGTAAAGGAATATAGTTTTTTTGAAGATGTTTTTGCTGTGGTAAGACAAATTCCAAAAGGCAGGGTAACATCTTACGGCGCTATTGCAGCCTACCTTGGTACCAAACTTAGTGCACGTATGGTTGGATGGGCAATGAATACCGCACATACCGCCAAACCAAAAGTTCCTGCACAGAGAGTGGTGAACAGGAATGGTATGTTGAGTGGAAGGCATCATTTTGCAACGCCCACGGCAATGGAGGAATTATTAAAAAAAGATGCTGTTGATGTAAAAGAAGATACCGTTGTAGATTTTAAAAATAAATTCTGGGACCCATTAATAGAATTAGGGCTCTAAGTTTCTATTAAAACAGCCATACCTTTACAAATATTATGAGCGACAAATTCATTTCCGGAAAAATATCTTTTATTCACCACGAAAAAAACCGGGCTGTTATTGAGTACGAGGATAACGGAAAGAAAAAAAACATACAGGCTGATATTGATGACAGGGCGCAGGCAAAATTGATTGCACAAAAAATAATCAAAAAGCCGCATCGCTTTCTGGTTGGCGATAATGTGACATTTCAAATTAAAAAAACAGGTGGCAACGGAAGGATTGTATATGCAGACAATATCCAGTATCAATACAACACGGCCCTTGAGATCTTAATTAATAAAGCTGCAATTGAAAATAAATTTCTCGGCTATATAAAAATTACGGACGAAGAATATTTCATCAAAGAGATTGATACTTATCTTTTTTTTCCATTAGAAATTTCTGCTTATGAAATTCCGCCAACAGAAAAAGAAATAGAAAAACCTGTTAGCTTCAAATTAGAAAATATAAATAAGCCTGATAAAATTGCTGCAAGTCTTTTCAATCACAATTATATTCCTGAATTCCTAACTGCGATCCAACATTTTAAAAAACAAACAAGCATTGATGCTATTGTTCAAAATATTACTCCTTTCGGCATTCATGTAAATCTTGTTGCAGATAAAATAAAAGCAAAGCTTACAATAGATGATTCATTGAAAAAAAGAATAGAGGAAAAATCAATACAAGTTAATTCTGTGATCAGGATTAAAATAAAACATATTTCACCATCGAAGATTGCAATTGAAGAAGTTGAAATCTAAACGATCCTATCAAGTGCTGACTTGCTAATTCCTACATCTATACACACTTTATCTTTTTGGGGAGCGGTACTTACAAATAGTAATAATAGTATTCCTATAATTAAAAGAAGTAAATAATTTCGGGTAAGCATAAATGCAACAATAGCAAACATGCAAGGTGCTTCCGGCAATGCCCATCGTAGAATATTTTGCAGCACGGTATTCTATAAATCTTTGACCAATTGGTTGCTATACATTATACAGATTTTGGATCCTCTTTTTAAATATTTTCATTCCATTTACAGCGCAAGTTAATCCGCCAATGATCACAATTAATAACAAAACATTTTCAAGACCGGGCGTTTTACTTTAGCCCCTTTGTCATCACTAAAAAAAGGCTGTTCCTGCAAATGCTGATTGTCCAACTAACAATGCAGTAAATAATACTTTCAACCCTTTGTATGCGACTGGTTACATAAATTTTTAATTATAATAAGGATGTATCATCCAATAAACAAGTACGCCACTTACGGCTACATAAAACCAGATTGGCCAGGTGATGCGTGTAAGTTTTTTATGTTTTTCATAATCTCCGGTAAGCGCACGATATGCAGTAAATAAAACAAAAGGTAAAATGATCGCAGCCAAAGGAATATGTGTTGCTAACAGGATATAATAAACGATCCTCGTACTTCCCGCCATCAGTTTTTCTTCTTCACTTAAAAAACCATCATGGTTGATATCGCCAAACTTTGTTTCGCCAGCCAATAAATGATGCGCAATATAACTCACTAAAAACAATACCGACAACACTATTGCTGTCAGCATGATTTTTTTGTGCAGTAAATAATTTTTACTTTTTACTGTTATCATTCCTGCAACCAGTAAAATGGCAACCAATGAATTAATGATCGCATTTACCCGTGCAAACTCATGTACGTTGAAAGGAAGATTGATCTTTAATTTTACTTGTGTTAAAACTGCCACTGCCAGAAACACAACGATCGATACTGAATAAATAATTATCCTGGCTTTTGAATCATTCTTTTTTAATGATGGTACTGGTAACATTGTCTCTGTTTTTTATTCGTTGAAGAAATGCCATAACAAATATCAGTATGCCGATACCAATGAACATTACTGGCAGATAAGGTATAAACTCCCGTAAAATCGAAGGGCTTTTTTTATCACGCTCAAGCATGAGTGTTGGAATATCTTCAACAAGCTGTTGTTGTTTCACTGAATCAAATCCATCATACCATCCACGAACTATGTGATTGCTATCGAGCAGGAAAAAATTGGTGGTGTGAATAAAAGCAGTATCAACATTCGGATCGGCAATACTCGCTCCTACCTGGTGCAAAGCAAAATCATAAATTTCTTTTTTATCCCCGGTTACAAACCACCATGTATCGTGATTCACATTAAACCTGTCTGCAAATTTTCTAAGTTGAGGAACACTGTCATGATCCGGGTCGATGCTTATAGAAATGAATTGTACAATGCTATCATTGTTTATAAATGAATCCTGTAATTTTTTCATTCTCTTAGCAAGGCCCGGACAAATGCTGGGACAGCGTGTAAAGAAAAAATCGATCACAATTATTTTTCCATGCAGATCATCCAGTGAAACTTTTTTACCGAGTTGGTTGGTGAATGAAATATTTTTTGCATGGCGCCATATCGTATCAGTAGTTTCTTTTCCGTTCTTATCTACTGCAATGCTGTCGTAGAAATAATGATGTGGAATATGAACTGCATCTTTACTGTAATATTTAACCAGCCAGTAACCAGTGAGTGGCAACAGTATCGCCAACATTAATGAGAGAATGGATTTTTTATTCAATGTGTTATGTTTTGCGGTTGATATGGACATCAACCGCTGGGTGTTCCGTGGTAGGTGTCCACACCGACCACTTCATTAATTTATATTGCCTTATAGAAACTTTGCAAAATTCGTGTATAAATAGCTATAAACAAAAACCATCGTTCAGTATTTGAACGATGGTTTAATTATTTTAAAATTGATTGTAATTTTTAGTGCTTCTCTCCTTCTTTAACAGGCGCCGTTTCTACCTGGTGTGTATCTGGTTTACTACCAGCATTTGTATTTCTTAAATTTTTCCATGCATTACCATCCCATAAAAACGCAATGATAAACCAAATGAATAAACAAAGCGGAACAACAATCGTCATGATCATATTTCTTACTTCATCTCCAAGGTGCATAAATACAGAAACAATATAATATGCTTTTGCAAGGGTTAAGATACATACTAAGCCTTTAAAGAAAAGTACTAGTGTAGCATTAGGATTTTCTCCTTTATGAATATTATAAATTGCCAAACCAAGTCCGAGTTCTAAAATAGTAAGGAATGATAATAACCAAAATACTCTCCATATCCTTTTCGTGCCGCCTTCGTGTGGTGCTGCAAAAGTTATTTCAGGTGATATAACATGTTGACTCATAAAAAATGTTCTTGTTAATTATTTAAATGTCTTAAAGGGTTAGATTAGATAAAAACAAAGGAATACAAATACCCAAACTAAATCTACAAAGTGCCAGTATAGCCCTGCTTTTTCTATCATTTCATAATGGCCGCGTTGATCAAAATGGCCAAGTTTTGTTTTAGCATACATCACTATGTTTATGATCACACCACTAAATACGTGGAAACCGTGAAAGCCTGTAATACCAAAGAAATATCCTCCAAAAGCAATTGGCCCAGGGTTAGTAGCATGTATGCCTGCTGCTGAAATCTGGCTGATCAATTCTGGATTTGACATTGCTGAAAGATCGTGATGAGCCGCAGCTTCTGCACTATGATGCAAAGTACCGGCAATCGTTACCAATTGATCGTGTGGTGTTTTTTGAAGTGCTGCTAATATAGCTTCATGTGGTAGATCTGTTCCCCATGGATTTGATTTTACCGTTGTAGGAAGCGTGTTTAAAGTACCATCACTTAATAAAGAAATGTGTTCGCCTGTTAGTAAATGCGTCCACTCCCATGCCTGGCAACTAAGGAACGCAAGACCACCCAGGATGGTAAGGAGCATATATCTTTCTACACCCTTGCGGTTCATGTTATGTCCTTCATGCACAGCAAGCACCATGGTAACCGAACTGAAGATGAGAATAAATGTCATCAAACTCACGAATGCAAGTGGCAGGTTTGCTTCATGCCCTGCAAAAGGAAATGCATTAAATACATGGTTGGGATCTGCCCAATGATTTACACTAAAGCGAATGGTACCATAGCTAATAAGAAATGCACCAAATGTAAATGCATCGCTCATTAAGAAGTACCACATCATCACTTTTCCGTAACTGGCATTAAATGGGCTTTTTCCTCCATTCCACCATTTAGTTCCCGCTGGTATTGCTGTTGTTGACATAAAGATTAAATTCTAATTCTAAAATTTTTATTCTTAAGCTGCTACTATATTAATTCTAATTTGTGTGCTTCATTTTTTGATCCGTTATCCAGAAACCTGCTTACTTAATCATCAATAAAAAAATCAACAGGTATATCCAAAGTATATCTACAAAATGCCAATACGTACTCATCAATTCAACTGGCACAATGCTGTAATTTCTTGTTTTATTACTGAACGCTTTTAATGACATTACGATCAGTGCTATTATTCCTCCTACCACGTGAGCAGCATGCAAACCAACAATAACGTATAAAAAAGAATACGATACATTAGCTGTTAGTGTTATACCGTCGTGCCATAATTGTTTAAAACCAATTACCTGCAACACAATAAAAAGAACTCCCAGCGCCAATGTACCTGCCATTAAATTTCTGTACTTGCTCATGGCTCTTTCTTTAAAAGCCTTTGAGGACATGTACAGTGTAAGGCTGCTTAATACGATCACCGCTGTACTATACCAAAAAGCAATGGGCAAATGAAAAGTTACCCAATTGGCCTGGTTACGTTTAACGATGTACGCACTTGTTAATCCTGCAAACATCATTAAGATACTTCCAATGCCCACCCACAAAGTAAACTTGTGTGGATGTATTCTATTTCTTTGTTCCATTGCCACGATACTCATACCCCCAACCCTTAAGGGTCTTTATTTTATTATTATTGAAAATACTTCTCTTCATTTATTATCTAAACCTTGTCAGCGTATAAACTTAAAAACACCAGCATCAAATAAAAATAAGAACTGAACATTACCTTTCTTGCTGCCGGTATATCCATTTTTATAAAAAGCATTACGCTTACATAAACCATAAATAAATTACAACCCAACACGATCCACAAACTAACTATGCCACTCATATGATTCAGGTATGGCAACAAACCAACCGGTATCATCATCGTGCTGTACATGATCGCCTGCAGTGCTGTAAATTTTGTCGGCCCCTTATCACTTGGCAATAATTTAAATCCTGCTGCGCTGTAATCTTTGTGCGCTACCCAGGCTATTGCCCAAAAATGCGGGAACTGCCAAAGGAACTGGATCGCAAATAAAATCCACCCTCCTGTCCAGTTAGCATGTCCATCTACTCCAAAACTTGCTACCCAGCCAATAAGACAAGGTAACGCTCCAGGAACTGCACCAACCAATACTGCAATTGAATTTACTTTTTTTAATGGTGTATAAACAAACCCATATAAAATTAAACTCAATGCACTTATCAATGCAGCTTCGATACTGAAGGTGTACATGATATAACAGCCAAGCACACCCGCAATTATCACAAATACCCAACCTTCTTTCGTACTCATCCTGCCGCTGGCGATTGGCCTTTTAGCAGTTCGTTTCATGAGGGCATCCGTGTCTTTTTCCAGTATCTGGTTAATGGCGTTTGCCGATCCTGTGACCAACATTCCACCTGCAAAAAGTAAAAGAACTTGTAGTAAGTCGAATCTTATATTTGGTGCAAGCAGGTAACTTACTACTGTACTGAACACCACCATAAAGCTCAGTGTGAATTTGATCAACAAAAAATAATCCTTCACTTTACTTGCCAATGCAAACGATGTTGAATTGGATATGGTA
>JBDTLP010000160.1:0-8525 GCA_039934735.1 Ferruginibacter sp.
GTTGGAATATTTTAGGGATGATGTTTTGGGGGATGCCGTTGCCGTTATCTGTTACCGTTATGCTGACCTCACCCCCAACCCCTCTCCGAAGGAGAGGGGAGCAGTTCGTAATGACGGTAACTATTGGCTCGTAACCGGGAATATTTAATTTCTTTTTTTCATTGACTGCATAAAATGCATTTGTCAATAAATTCATGATCACTCTTCCAATATCTTGCGGAATGATATTTATCTTTTCAATTGATTTATCAAAATCAGTTTTAATTGTTGCATTGAAAGATTTATCTTTTGCACGAAGGCCATGATAGGAGAGACGTAAATATTCATCGCACAATGCATTGATATCTGTTGGCTCTTTTATTCCACTACTGCTGCGACTGTGTTGCAGCATTCCTTTTACAATGGCATCTGCACGTTTGCCGTGATGATTTATTTTTTGTTCGTTTTCTTTAATATCATTAAGAATATTTTTTACCTCATCGAAATTTCCTTTATTAATTTCTTCTCGGGCTTCATCGATCAATTCGGTATTCACTTCCGAAAAATTATTTACAAAATTTAATGGGTTTTGAATTTCATGGGCAATGCCTGCAGTGAGTTCACCGAGGCTTGCCATTTTTTCCGATTGTATTAACTGGGTTTGTGTTGATTTAAGATCGGTTAATGTCTTTTCCAGTATATTATTTGCTTTTATTTTTTTACGATTGTTTCTATATAATATCAATGCAATAAAAAGCAGTGATGCCGAACCAGCAATAGCACCATATAATTTTAGTTTGTTTTGATACGCTGTTTTATCGTCATTTATTTTTTTAAGGCGTAACTGTTCACCGAAAGCAGATTTTTGATACTCGGTAAGTTGTTTTATCCTGGCGTTGTTAAGGCTATCACTTATTTTATGAGCCAACTGTTCATATTTGTAAGCGCTGTCAGTATTTTTTAATGAACCATATACAAAAGCAAGTGTTGAATAGGCATCACGAAATACATCTGGTGATTGTAATGATTTGGCAATTTGAAGCAGTTTTCCGGTATAGAAAAGGCTTGAATCAATATGCTGTTTACTAAAATGTAAGTAAGCAAAATCTTTATAAACATACGCAAGTGTGCGCTGGTTGTTTTGTTCTATGTTCGCTGCCATGGAAGCATATGCGTAAGTAAGGGCTGAATCCATTTGGTTCAACCTGCCAAATTCAGCGGCAATATTTAAGAAGGCATCTCCATTAAATTTCCTATAGCCCGCTTCATTTCCGAATTGTATGGCTCTTTTTGCATAAAGAATGCTCGTATCCCCGGTGAAAAGCTGGGTCAGGTTTCCATAAGCTATCGAAATTAATTTTCCATTGTGTATGCTCTCCCCAAACCGGATCGTTTCAGCTATTGCTTTTTTTGCCTGGTCGATATCGCCTACCAGCAGATACAAATTTCCCAAATCGTTATGGGTCATGCCTAAGATTGAAATTCGTGCGGCATGGAGGCTTTGCGCATTTGAGAAAGTCCAGTAATGCCAGTTGCTGTTTTCATTTTTTTCGTTTTCTGCAATTTTTATCGCCTGGGCAAGTGCTTCATTGCCTGAACTAACATTTTTTAAATACAACTCTACTGATCCGATTTGTTGGTAGCCATCTGCCATCCACATTTTGATATCTAATTTTTTAGCGAGCTTTAATTGCAGCTGGTGAAAATATAAGGCACTGTCGAGTTTATTTTCCTGGTAGTAAAAGCCAAGGCTTCTATAAGCAGCCATTAGCAGCGTATCATTTTTTTCTATGCGGAAAGTGGTTTTTAAACTGTCTGCCTGTTGCCGGGTTATGTAACCCCAGTTAGGATCGAATTGTGCATTTGCAAACACAGGCAATAACAACAATAATATTTTTATAATTGTCTTCATTTATTTTTTTTAACTGACTGGTAATTGTACGATGAATGTTGTTCCTTCCTTTTCTTTTGTTTCTACTTTTAATTCTCCTCCATGTCCTTTGGTAATAATATCATAACTCAAACTCAATCCCAATCCTGTACCTTGTCCGGTAGGTTTTGTTGTGAAGAAGGGCTGGAAGATTTTATCAACTATATTTTTTGGAATGCCATTGCCGTTATCTGTTACCGTTATCTCGGCCCCCCAACCCCCCGAAGGGAAGCTTAGTCTCCGGGATGTTACTGTAACTGTTGGTTCATACGCTTCATTAATTGAAGCGCCAGTTCCCCCTCCAGGGGTTAGGGGGCCTTGTTTTTTCCGTTCATTCGTAGCATAAAATGCATTTGTCAATAAATTCAAAATTACTCTCCCTATATCCTGAGGGATGATATTTATTTTTTCAATGGATTTATCAAAATCAGTTTTAATAGTTGCATTGAATGATTTATCCTTTGCACGAAGGCCATGATAGGAGAGCCGCAGGTATTCATCACACAAAGCATTGATGGCTGTTGGTTCTTTTTTCCCTGTGCTGGATTGCGAATGTTGCAGCATTCCTTTTACGATCGCATCTGCACGTTTGCCATGATGATTTATTTTTTGTTCATTTTCTTTTATATCATTTGCAATTGATATTGCCTCTTCTGTATTTCCTTTTTTAACTTCATCAACCATTTCTTCAATTAACTCCGCATTCACTTCCGAAAAATTATTCACGAAATTCAACGGGTTTTGAATTTCATGGGCAATACCGGCAGTGAGTTCGCCAAGGGAAGCCATTTTTTCAGATTGGATAAGTTGGGTTTGGGTAGATTTTAGTTGCGATAATGTATTTTCAATTTCTCCCTTTTGTTGTTGCAACACAATATTGGCTTTTTGTTTTTGATGGTTGTTTCTATAAAGAATTATTGCCACCAGGAGAACTGCGGCAAGGCCAATAAAAAGAATATATGTTTTGATTCTGTTCCAATATTGCGCCTCTGCTTCTTTTACCTGTTGACGGGCAAGTTCTTCGTTGAACCCAATCCTTTGTACCTCTCTTATTTTTTCCTCATTGAATAGACTGTCTTTAGCTGCGATGGCAATTTCCTGGTAATGAAAGGCACTGTCCAAACGATGTGTTTTTTTATAAAAAGACACAATGATATTACTGGCATCATATACATAGTCCAACAGCAATTGATCCTGTGCAATTGGGAGTGCCAGGCTTGCATAAAAAAAGGAGGAGTCATGCTGACTGGCGTTGTTATACAGTTTTGCAACACCAAGATAAACTTCGCACCGGTTAACTTTATCATTACTATCAGCTTCTATATCCGGTAAACTTCGCCGGAAATAATACATGGCCATCGAGTCCTGTCCTAATTCAGCGTATGTTTCGCCAAGATCATCTAATATTCCAGCGGGTACATATCCTGCACCAACACGCTCTGCTTCGCGGTAAGATTTTTTTGAAAAGTAAATAGCAGAATCCTGCATTTTCAACTTAGCATAATTAAAACCGATCTTTTCATATGTGTACATTCGGCTGGAATCATTTAATTTTTCCTGGATTACCAAAGCCTGGAAATAATATTTTGAAGACTCTTTGTATTCTGCCTGCCTTTTATAAACGGTTGCAATCAAACCTAAAACCTCAGATACTTTATTCTCTGCATGAACACTTTCATAAATTTTAACCGCTTCAAAAAATGATTTTAATGCACCGGGGTAATTTGATGTGTTCATAAATACATTGCTAAGCCCTGTAAGAAAGTACGCTTCATATTTCTTTTCGTTCATCTTTTGCGCCCAGGCAACAGCTTTTTCTGTAAACAGCCGTGCGGTATCATTTGATTTAACATGGCTCAAAATATAGGAAGTACGCTCAAGAAACATTAATTCATTTTCAGTTGACCCAGTTTGTCTATAATATGAAATAGCATCCAGGCAAGTTTGAATGGCGGCTTCAAATTTTTTCGATTGCTCGTAATAATAAATTATGCTAAGGGTCAGATTATATTCTTCTTTAGATAATTTATATTTTTTTGCCAATTCAATTCCCTGCCGGGTGATTAAAAGCGCAGAATCAATATTTTTCCATACATAAAAATGTATGCCGCCCAGTATTTGATAGCATATAACTTCTTCTTTCAAAAATTTATACTGCTTCGATAAATTCTTTGCTTCCTCCATATATATCAAAGAGGAATCTTTTTTTCCGGGGGATAATGAGAGTGCGGCCCCTACATAACTAAGCAGGCTTGTTTCCTGTTTAATTAATTTGTTTTTTTTAGCCAGTGCTATTGCCTGGCGGTATAAAATAAGGCTGGTATCGGGTTTTGAAATAACAAGTTTTAAACCAAGGGTCTGCAAGGTTGAAATTTTTGTTGTGTCTTCGTTTGTTGTCCGCAATACCTGCCTTAAACTATCAACGAAAACTTGTTGTGCATTTGCTTTTATACTTGAACAAGCGATCAAAACAATGAAGAGAAATTTTATATTTCTTATTGGCTGATATATCATTTTATTATAAATAATAGTGGAAAGTTTAGTTAATTTCTCATTTCCGATTGAGGCAATTCAATAATAAATGTGGAACCATCTCCTGCTACTGTTTCAACCTTCAGTTCACCAGCATGTCCTTTAGTAATAATATCATAACTTAAAGATAAACCCAATCCTGTTCCTTGTCCTGTTGGCTTGGTGGTAAAGAAGGGTTGGAATATTTTAGGGATGATGTTTTGGGGGATGCCGTTGCCGTTATCTGTTACTTTTATGTGGACCCCCCGGCCCCCTGAAGGGGGAGTTTGCGAAGTCTTCACGGTAACAGTTGGTTCATAATTGTCGCTGGTTTGTTTTTTCTTTTCGTTCACAACGTAGAATGCGTTCGTCAGTAAATTCAAAATCACTCTTCCAATATCCTGTGGAATGATATTTATTTTTCCAATGCTGTTATCAAAATCAGTTTTAATGGTTGCATTGAAAGATTTATCTTTTGCACGAAGGCCATGATAGGAGAGACGTAAATATTCATCACACAATGCATTGATATCTGTTGGCTCTTTTATTCCATTGCTGCTGCGACTGTGTTGCAGCATTCCTTTTACAATAGCATCTGCACGTTTGCCGTGATGATTTATTTTTTGTTCGTTTTCTTTAATGTCTTTTGCAATTGATATTGCTTCACCTGTATTTCCTTTTCCAACTTCATCAACCAATTCCTCTATCAACTCTGTATTTACTTCTGAAAAATTATTTACAAAGTTCAATGGATTTTGAATTTCATGTGCAATACCGGCAGTGAGTTCTCCCAATGAAGCCATTTTTTCTGATTGGATGAGTTGTGATTGTGTGGATTTTAAATTGTCCAACGCATTGCTTATTTCTGCAGTTTGCTTCTTTACTTCTTCCTGTAATATTTTTTGCTGGTTTTCTGCTTGTATTTTTTTCTCTTCGGAAAGCTCAATTACTTTATTTGCATTCACCTGCACTTCCCGTATAATTTCTTTAAATCGCATAGAAACATACACCAATAAAGAAAAAGGAATAGAAAGCACAACAAGTGAAATTGATACAACTTTAAAGATTGCGGAGGATGCCAGGTTTGTAAAAGCAGCCTGAATAATATTCTGGATAATAAAGGCAGTTATAAAAAAAATCAAGCCGAATACAATTGCCCATTGAGCACCTTTAAGATTCTTCCACGAAGTGATTAAATAATAAATACAAATGCCTAAGACTAAGAAAATCGTAATTATTCTTGCAATGTTACCGGCACTTTCTATATTCCATTGCGGAATAAGAGAGCCAATATAATTTAAAAGCACGAGAAGTATAAGAATCCATAGCAGCGCCTTACTAATTTTCCTGTTAAAAACTTTGATTAAAAGAAGCGGTAACAATATAACCGACGTTACCAATACTAATAAATTTTGCAGTTCATAAAAAATAAACAATTTTGTATAAGGAACTCCCGTGTCAAATGCGGCAATTAAAAAATAGACACAAAGTGTAAGAGCGGAAGTAAATATAGCAATCCAAACCAGGTTTGTTTCCTGTTTATTTTGAAGAAACAACATCCAGAAAAGTATGGAAAGAAGCGCACAGGCAGACAATAAAAAATAGAAAACGCTAATGTAATTTTTAGTTAGCTCTGCACGGAAATTAGAATAGTTTGGTCCGGTAAGAAAGATGATGTTGCCACCCCGGATTTTCAATTCATTTATAGGCGACAAATAAGTTACAAAATGGATAGCAAGCAAATGCGGAGACGATGACGGAAGATTAACGATGACCGGGTCTAAGCCTCCATTGTATTCGCTGAAGGGTTTACCATTATCACCCATATTGCCCTTTGCAGCAATCTTTTTTCCATCTATAAAAAATTCTGTTGCTGCATAAAAACTAAAATCAAAACCTGTTTGCAGATTTAGCAAAGAACTGTCTAATTGTATTTTTACACGGAACCAGCCTTCTATGCGTCCTTTTTTGTCTGCGTATTGCTTAGAAAGTTCAACTGGCCTTAATTTTTTCCAGCCTGTTGTATCAATATTTATTTTCTCAAAGCCTTTACCATTTCCCTGTTTAAAAAGCCATCCATCAAACCAACCAAAATAAATTGCATCGGTAGGTTTATCTATCATGCCTTTATTGAGCGCTATGGTGGTATCCTGTGCATAGCATAATTCGACTAATAAAAGAAAAAAGATGGTAGATTTAAAAAACTTCATTTACATATTTTAATTAGTGATCGGTATAGTTATAATAAACATTGTTCTTTCACCTTCCTTACTCTCCACTTTTATTGTTCCGTTATGTTCTTTAGTGATGATGTCATAAGCCAATGATAATCCCAAACCAGTTCCTTGCCCTGTTGGTTTTGTTGTAAAGAATGGCTGAAAGATTTTATCAACAATGTTTTGCGGAATGCCGTTGCCGTTGTCAGAAACTTTTATTTCAATTTTATCATTAAGTTTTTTTGTTTGACTAGAAATAGTTGGTTTGTATGCATACGAAAGCGGCTGTTGACTATTGACGGTTGACCGTTGACTTTTCTCATTCACAGCATAAAATGCATTATTAAAAAGGTTGAGTAACACTCTTCCAATATCCTGCGGAATGATATTTATTTTGCCTATTGAATTATCAAAATCAGTTTGTATGGTTGCATTAAAGTCTTTGTCTTTTGCCCGCAGACCATGATAACTCAATCTTAAGTATTCATCACACAACGCATTTATATCTGTTGGTTCTTTTTTGCCGCTACTGCTTCTGGAATGTTGCAGCATTCCTTTTACAATTGCATCTGCACGTTTGCCATGGTTATTAATTTTTTCTAAGTTTTGAATGATATCATTCATGATTTCTTTTGCATCTTCAAGGTTTCCCTTTTCCATTTCTTCCTTCATTTCACCCAGCAATTCTTTGCTTACTTCAGAAAAATTATTTACAAAATTCAATGGATTTTGAATTTCATGGGCAATACCGGCAGTGAGTTCTCCGAGGCTTGCCATTTTTTCTGATTGTATTAACTGGGTTTGTGTTGATTTAAGATCGGTTAATGTCTTTTCCAGTATATTATTTGCTTTTATTTTTTTACGATTGTTTCTATATAATATCAATGCAATAAAAAGCAGTGATGCCGAACCAGCAATAGCACCATATAATTTTAGTTTGTTTTGATACGCTGTTTTATCGTCATTTATTTTTTTAAGGCGTAACTGTTCACCGAAAGCAGATTTTTGATACTCGGTAAGTTGTTTTATCCTGGCGTTGTTAAGGCTATCACTTATTTTATGAGCCAACTGTTCATATTTGTAAGCGCTGTCAGTATTTTTTAATGAACCATATACAAAAGCTAATGTTGAATATGCATCACGAAATACATCTGGTGATTGTAATGATTCAGCAACTTTAAGAAGCTTCCCGGTATAAAAAAGACTGGAATCAATATGCTGTCTAGAAAAATGGAAGTAAGAGAGACCTATATATACATTCGCAAGTGTGCGCAGGTTGTTTTGATCAATGCTTTCTTCCATTGCTGCATATGCATAAATAACGGCTGAATCATTTTGCTTCAGCCTGGCATATCTCTGTGCAATTTGGAGTAAAGCATTTCCATTAAATTTCTTGTAATCAGCCTGGTCGCCATATTGTATGGCTCTCCTGGCATATATCATAGCAGTATCATTACCGTAGAGTCCTGTAAGATTTCCATAGGCCACGGAAATTACTTTTCCATTTTGTATTTGCTCTCCAAGTTTTATGGTTTCAGCGAGTGATTGTTTAGCCTGGTCAGATTCACCTATAATTGAATACAAATTTCCAAAGTCATTATGACTCATTGCCAAAATAGAAATTCGTGAGGCATTTAGGTTTTGTGCATTTGAAAACGTTGAGTAATGCCAGTTGCTGTTCTCATTTTTTTCATCCCCGGCAATTTCAACTGCATGGACAAGTGCTTCATTGGCTGCGCTGATATTTCCTAAATATATTGACACTGATCCTATTTGCTGATAGGCATCAGCCAACCACATTTTGATATCTAGTTTTTTAGCCAGCTTTAACTGTAGCTGGTGAAAATATAAGGCACTGTCGAGTTTATTTTCCTGGTAGTAAAAGCCAA
>JBDTLP010000161.1:0-8371 GCA_039934735.1 Ferruginibacter sp.
CAAAAGATGTGTCCACACAGTAGTCCTTCGGAGAGGGGTTGGGGGTGAGGTTTTTTAAACATCGCAATTGCTTTTCATTGATCATTGAATATGGTACACCGTTTATTGAAAATTAAAAAACACAAAGGCCGCATAATTAAATTATGCGGCCTTCATAAAATATTAAAAAGAAATTATTTCTTAATTACCGGTATTGTTTGTATCTCAGTTCCTGCAACAACTTTCACCATGTAGGTTCCTGTAGCAAGTTTACTCATATTTAATGCCCAGGTATTGATGCCTTTTACGCCATCAATCATTCCAGCCTGGATCAGTTTTCCTGCAGCATCTAAAACCATGATGTTTACTTTTACATCTGCTGTAAGGTTAATATTTACTTCTGAAGTGCTAACTACCGGGTTTGGATACACGCTAACTCCAAATCCACTTCCTGCAACTTTTACTGATTTGATATCAGTATAAACAAATTTCCCGTCTTTATCAACTTGCTTAACACGATAATAGATATATCCATTTGAACGGATAGCTGTTAAATTTTGATCGGTATAGTTATAACTGTTGGATGAAGCACCATTATTTCTTGCAATAGTTGAATTGATCTTACTGAAATTAGCAGCATTCAGGCTTCTTTCTATTTCATAATGATCGGTAAGTGCAGATTCATTTTCGATGGACCAGTTAAGTAAAGCGTTGTTGCTTACTTTAGCAACATTGAACCCTGTGAATTTTACAGGTAAAGCAATTCCGTTAATGGCAGCCCATGAATAGCCTGCATAATTATTTCCATCATTACTTACAAGGCCACCATAAAACTGGGCAGTTAGGTTTGTAACATCAGTACCAGACATAGCAAGGTAAAAGTTATAGTTACCTGGAGAAGTTCCACCTATACCACCATTTGGTATTTGAGCAACCCGTACTTGTGAGGGTGTAAGGGTACCATTGTCAAATTTTACTTCCAACAAATCATATTCACTGCCAGCAGTATAATTTACATTAGGAACAGTGGCTCCCCCAATTCCATCAAATTCCCAAACATAATAAGTTCCGTCTGCCAATGTTTCGGTTGATTCATATTGGGCATAGCTTAATCCTGTAATGGGATTATTTAATATAGATGCAGCTGGCCTTGCGCCTACACTGGTAGGAACCATAAAGGAAAGCTGAACAGATGAGATTTGTCCATCGGTGGATCCTCCTGGCTTAATAGACGCTTTTACTGAATTGGCCTGTGTACCAGTTTTTATCGTAGCCTGGAAAGTTTGCGCAGATACAACAGTATTCAATAAAAGCAAGGTTGTAAAAGCAGTTAGTGTTTTTTTAAGTATCATAATATCCAATTGAGAAATGATAAATTTAATTTTAGTTAGTTGGTAAAGCTTGTGTTCTTATTGTAGCCTGGCTGGCACCCAAAGATGTTGCAAGCATAAAATCCCTGTCATTGGAAGGGCCGTTAAATCTTACAATTCCATTCATATTAACGTCTCCAATATTATAAACAGGAACCGCAGCTGTTCCGAGGATAGAACCCTGGTTGCCTGATAATATTGTAGCTAAAAGAAAATCACGGTCATTTGAGGGTCCATTGTATCTCACAGTAGTATTTCCATTTACATTACCAGACCATAGTAAATTCTTACCACTGGTAAGGCTATACGCTGTAGTAGTGCCATAAAGCTGTGCATCAGTAGCAGTAGAAAGATCTAAAAGAGTAACGGTAGATTTTTGTTCTGCAACTGCAAGCAAGTTAGCCACAGGATCTGCACTTAATCCTAAGTGATTGCGATGGCGTACTGCAACAGTATAGTTTCCATTGGCAACATTATTAAATGTCACCGGGCTTATACCATCAACATCAACGATATTTCCAGCTCTGGTAATTAACGCACTTCTTGTTTGAGCAACAATACCTCCGGGGTTTACACCATTTGTCCTTAATTCAAGAAAAACCCAATCCACAATATTGTTATCAGCTATTGCCTGGTTAGCAAAAACACCTGCAGCTGCAGTTTCAGTAATCGTGTTAGCAACATGCGTAAAATAAGCATTGTAAGGAGCTGTTCTGTAAGGATCTGATGCGGGAATCACATTTACCGGTGTTCTTAAGCCATCTGTCATAAGACCTGTTGCAGCAACGTATGGACCTTGTAAAAGTGCTTTAGTTTTTACCAAAACAAATTTATCCATACCATAAACATCTCCTGAAGCAGTTGTAATTGGAACAGCAACCCTGTTTAAAGCTGCATCATGCGTTTCGCCGGTAGAACTCCAGTCTGTTCCATTGAAAAAATATCCTCTTAAATTAGCTTCAGTACCTGAGATATCAGCAGTATTGTATTGGCCACTGATTGTTACCGAACCAGTAATACCGGTTTTTGTAACGGGCCAATGTGTAGTTACATAATCAGAGATCATAGAAGGTTTATTTGGATCAGCTACTGCCAATGCCTTTACACCTACTATTGCATTTGAATAAGTACCCGTTGTAGTAACAAATACAGGGCGATAGGTAGTTCCCACACCAACTGGTAATTCCACTGAAGTTACATTAGCAGTTAATGATTTTAATAATTGGCCTGTTCCGTTTGTTTCAACAAAATTGCTGGGTGCAAGGCCCTGGCCAGCAATCGTTGTAACATTGGATAAAGTAAGATTATATGCACCAAGCTGGATCTTACCATGTGTAAACAAAAGGGAAGATCCAATTTTTGCATTATTGATAAGGCTAATGTTACTTGTGTTGTCAACTTCAAGATTTGGGATCGTGAAGCCGTGCATATCTACCGTTTGCAAAGCGGAACCTTTCAGAAGTATTTTTCCACCACCGCCAACATCAACATTGCTACTCAGGTTTCCCTGTACAGTAACAACAGCACCGGTTTCAATTGTAAAGATTGCATTGTTGATGTTTAACTGGGCATTTGTTCCCAGTGAAATCATTAAAGCCACTGTAAAGACATAGAGTAATTTGTTGTTCATAAAGAAACTTTTAGTGGGTATGTTATTATAGCATTAGTTTGAAATACAAATAAATGTACAGGTTATAAAAATAAGCGGAAGTATAAACTTTTTTGCTTGTCAGTTAGTATTTGGAAGGATTGGATTAGTAGATGGTAAAGTTTGTCTTGAACAACCAAACCATTAATAGGAAATAAAGATAATTGAAATATTGGTAAAATGTAACACCCATTAAGGTGATTTTTAAAAAAGTTTCCTTTCAACTCAATACAAATCAATTTTTAATTATCTTATTTTTTCCCCGAAATTTGCAAACTAATCTTTTTTTGAATGGCAATAGATATAATAGTACCTACAGTTGGAGAGAGTATCAGTGAAGTAACATTGGTAAAATGGCACAAGGCAGACGGACAATGGGCCGACAGGGACGAAGTGATTGCCGAGCTCGAAAGCGAAAAAGCTACTTTTGAGATCAATGCTGAAAAAGCTGGTATTATAAAACAGGTTGCCAAAGAAGGAGATACACTTGGTATTGGTGATCTTGTTTGTACGATCGATACGGAAGCTGCAAAACCTGCGGAAGCTGAGATTCCAGGGAAAAAAGAAAAGGCCAAAGAAACAGTTGCAGAATCAGCCCCCAAAAAAGAGCCTGTTGCTGCCCCGGTAGCAGATGTAAAAGCAACACCCGTTGCAGCAGCAATCATAGCCGATAAAAAAGTAGATAGTAAGAATATTACCCCTTCGGGTAGCAATGGCAAAATCATTAAACAGGATGTATTAGAAGCCCTGAGCCACCCGGGACGTAAACCCGGCACTGAATTATTCAACAGGAATGAAAGGCCGGAAAAAATGAGCAACCTGCGAAAGACCATCAGCCGCCGCCTTGTAGAAGCTAAAAATACTACTGCCATGCTCACTACTTTTAATGAAGTAGATATGAGTGCAATTATGGAAACTAGAAAAAAATACAAGGATAAATTTAAAGAGCAGCATGGCGTTAACCTCGGCTTTATGAGTTTTTTTACAAAAGCATGTTGTTATGCGCTTCAACAATTTAAATCAGTGAATGCGTACCTGGATGGTGAAAATATTATTTACCATGATTACTGTGACATATCCATTGCCGTTAGTGCGCCCAAAGGATTGGTAGTGCCTGTTATAAGAAATGCAGAAAGTCTTGGCATGGCAGAAATAGAAGCAGCAGTGGTTGACCTGGCTACAAAAGCAAAAAACAATAAGCTTACCATTGAAGAAATGACTGGTGGAACATTCACCATTACCAATGGTGGTATATTTGGTTCTATGATGAGCACACCCATTATTAATATTCCGCAAAGCGCCATCCTGGGGATGCACAATATTGTAGAAAGGCCCATGGCAGTAAATGGCCAGGTGGTTATAAAACCGATGATGTACGTGGCATTAAGCTACGATCATCGTATCATTGATGGAAGAGAATCTGTCGGTTTCCTGGTTCTGGTAAAACAATTGCTGGAAAATCCTGCATTACTATTATTTGGCAAGGATCCGGTGGATGCGCTGTTGGACCTCTAACAACTATTTGGCTTAAGAAAAATGTTCAATATTCAACGTACAATGTTCAATATTCGGCGGTAAATGCATTTTCACTTTAAAATTGAATATTGTACGTTTAATGTTGAAAATTTATTTGGGACTTCAATTATTAAAGATTGTGAAAAAGTAGTCCTGATTGATTTGAATCTTCTTCCATGAGCCGATACCATTCCTACATATCATCTGCAACAAAGATCATCCAGACTTACGACAACGGCAAGCCGCTTTCTTATCATTTAAAGTCCTTTTTTAGTGCTGAGAAAAAATATGGCTCCCGCGACAGGAAGACGATCGCTTCCTTGTGCTATAATTATTTCAGGGTTGCCATTGCATTAAAAAAAGCAACTGTTGAGGAGAAGATACTAACAGGATTGTTCCTTTCTGAAAATAAAAGCAATGAGATACTTGCCCTGTTGCGCCCCGAATGGAATGAACAAATACAACTTGCAGTTACTGATAAGCTACTCTTACTAAACATTAATGCTTCTGATATTTTTCCTTTTCACGATCAAACAGGAAGTGAAATTGATAAGGAACAGTTTGCCATTTCTTTTTTAAAACAACCCGACCTGTTCCTTCGCATAAGGCCCGGGAGAAGAAACCAGGTAATTGATAAACTACATCATGCAGCTTTAGCATTTGAAGAAATAGCCGCAGGTTGTTTAAAATTTGCAAACAACACTTCTTTGGAAAATGTATTGGACATAAATAAAGAAGCAGTGATACAGGATCGCAACTCTCAGCTGGTATTGGATTTTTTAAAAAAAGAACCTGCATATTTCCCGGCAAAAAATAAAGTATCAGCTTGGGATTGCTGTGCAGCAAGTGGTGGTAAATCGATCCTGTTGTTTGATATTTTAAAAGGAAATATAAAACTAACGGTATCAGATATACGTGAAAGTATTTTATCAAATCTTGTTAAAAGACTGGAACACGCAGGCATAAATATCTATAGGAAATTCATTACAGATCTTTCAAAAAATACTTCTTTCCCGGGTGAAGATCGTTTTTCCATAATACTTTGCGATGCACCCTGCACAGGCAGTGGCACCTGGAGCCGTACGCCTGAACAGCTTTTTTATTTTGATAAAAATGCTATTGCTGTATATGCAGAGAGACAAAAAAAAATCATTTCAAATGTTATTCCACATTTAGAACCAGGCGGTATTTTTTTCTATGTTACCTGTTCTGTTTTTAAAGATGAAAACGAAATGATTGTTGAGTTTATAAAAGAAAAATTCCACCTGGAGTTATTGCAAATGAAATATTTAAAGGGATATAACGTGAAGGCGGATACGATGTTTGTTGCGGTTTTTTCAAAGAGATAGAGCGTTTACACCTTTTTGAAATGTGTAAACGCTCTATCTTTTTGAAAAACACTTATAGCTTCACAATCTTTTTAGTAATTTCTTTTTTCCCATCAATATAAACCGTTACAAAATAAGCCCCGCAATTCATGGTTTGCATGGGTATTGTCCAGGTTTGCCGGCCAGCCGGTTGCTGGAAACGATTCCTGTATATCCTTTGTCCCGCTGCATTATGTACTACAACTTCTATTTTTGAATCGAGTACTCTTCCAATGATAATATTAAAACTATTTAAAAAAGGATTCGGCCCTATAGCAATTGAATTATTCGTTACGGACTGACAGCTTTGTGTATAATTTATATTTATTGTGTCAAGATAAAAAACGGTATCTGTGGCGATAGTCACTTTCAGCCTGTATTGAATATTGCCCAATGATAAATTTGAAATGGCATCTGAAAATGTAAAATGGTGCATGCCATAACTTTCATTATTCTGAAGCGTGCCGGGAAGCGAAGTATAATCTGTTTCCCCAATAACTTTTCTTTCAACATTAATCAGCATCGTATTATCTGTCTTTAGAGAAAATTGTAAAAAAGCACTGCAATCTTCTATGGTTGATTGCTGTGTATATAATTTCTTTAAAAGAATAACGAATGCTTTTTTTGCATCCGGAATTCCATAACCCGTTCTGTCATCAGGATTGTCAGATCTGTTTCCTGATAATTCAAGTGCCCCAATGATACCCATATTATTAATTTCCGGAAATGCCTGCCAGAGACAAGTCGTAATGCCAGCCATATTTGGACAAGCGAACGAAGTACCACTGTTATAAGAAGGTTGGCCATTTGTTGTATTGGCAACAACAGCATTTAAACCTACCGCAGCAACAGAGGGTTTGATTTGTCCATCACTGCTTGGGCCGTAACTGCTGAAACCCGCTGAATTGCCTGAGACATCAACTGCGCCTACACATAAAGTACTGTCTGCATCTGAAGGTGTAGTTATAAAATGCCAGGTGCTGTTGCCTTCATTTCCTGCCGCAGCAACAACCAGAATTCCTTTTTTGGCAGCCATATCGGCGGCCCTTGCGATGATGGTTGTATTTCCATCCATATCCGCATAAGTATGATTCAACAGTGCATTGTCAAATTGAGAATATCCCAGCGAAGTAGAACTAATATCAGCACCGAGGCTATCTGCACGTTCAATACCTGCGGCCCAGTTTTGTTCTTCGATCGGGTATTCACTGCCAACATCTTCGGTGCGGAATAAATAGAAAGATGTTTTTGGCGCCGTACCTATAAAAGTTCCAGGCAAATTAGCTGCAATGGTACTTAAGCATTGCATGCCATGATAATAATCTTCGTCTACACTTGCCTCGTTAGCCACGAAATCCCATGTGCCCAAAATTTGATTGTTGTTTCTTATACTGTCAAAAGTTGGCAGGGTTTGATAATGATAAAAACCTGCATCCAGTATTACCATCTGCATACCATCTCCGCGAAAGCCATGATTGTGTAAAAAGTCCCCGTTGTGAATTTTTACCTGTGCAAAGGATTGGCCGTAATCGTAAATATCTGTAGTTGTTCTTGATGTATAATTACCTGTTTGTGAAGCGTCATTATTTTCCGGAAGTTCAATCCTCAATCCATCAACAGGATCAAAAACAAGCTTCGCATCGGAACTGATTGGAGCTTTCATCATATACTTCGGATCAAAACATAACTTTTTATTCACCGGGTAATCTTCAAAGTGCCTTGCAGCGATGGGAGAAGTGCTTTCAACAAAAGGAAAACTATTTATTTTGGTCAATGCTACATCATCCACCGTTAGTATTGCAACCTGGTTCAGCCATTTGGAAACATTTAGTATAGTAACGTTGCCAGCTAAACGCAGGCTGTCAATATATCCTGGCGTAACGGGAAGGTCTGAACTGTCGATAGCAATATTATACCTGGCTCTTCTGTCCAATGAGCGTTGGCTGAGGTATTGTATGGGATTGTTGAGGGAAAAAGGATTTGTACCCTTGTCTTTAAATTTTATTATGTACCTGGTAAACTGGGCCTGTCCATTTAAAGAAAAAATAAAACATAGGAGGATCAGCAGTAAAACTTTTTGCATAGATCGGTATTTAACATTTACCAAATTTACTTTATTGCCACTGATTCACTGATTTTTTTCTTTGTCTTTAAACTTCGTGATTCGATATTCCTTGTTCCTTGTTCGATATTCTATTCGGTTGGCGTACAGAGTACCGAACAGGAATATATTTTATATTTAAAAGTGGTTGGTGAGGACACCAACCACGGGATTCAAAATATATTTTATATTTAAAAAGTGGTTGGTGAGGACACCAACCACGGGATTTAATAAACTTCATAATTCAATATTCCTTGTTCCTTGTTCGATATTCTATAGGGTTGGCGTACATAGTACCGAACAGGAATATATTTCATATTTAAAAGTGGTTGGTGGGGACACCATAAGTGTTCGGAAGATTTTAAATCCTGTTTTAGAATATTGGCTTTTA
>JBDTLP010000162.1:0-7993 GCA_039934735.1 Ferruginibacter sp.
AATAAAATCAGTGAATCAGTATCAAAATAAATTAGTGAAAATTCTAAAACCTATGTGGTCGGTGGGACACCGACCATGGACTAGTGCCCGTGGTTGGTGTCCCCACCAACCACAGCATGCATAATAAAATCAGTGAATCAGTGGCAATATAAATTAGTGAAAATTCTAAAACCTCACCCGCTCATTATCTCCATAACTTTCTTTATAAAAATTCTTTGCGCTTTTATGAAATCCGAATAATGCTTTTTTCAATTGCTCATTTAACTGATCATCGATTGATTCATTTTCTTTTAATCGCACATTCGTCATTGATGCCATTTCACTTTCGCTATTAACCTCCCTTTCATTGAATGGTTGAAGACCAACAATTCCAATCTTCCATTGATTGTCTTTTTTGATACGGTATTTATAAAAATATACAAAACCGCTATCCCCTTTTATTGAGCATGATTGTTTCAATAAAAAAACCATTGAATCAAGTTTATCATATTTATTTTCCTGTATCAGCAAACTACGGGTAATATAATATTGTGTTTTGAATTGCGTCGGAAACCTGTCAGCATGCTTTGCCTGTTCAAGCTGGTACAATAAATCTGATCTGTACCGGTCATCTTGAGCCAAAGAAAATAAAATACTGTCATCAACAGCCTTGTTATTGCGTATCATGAATACAGCCGTACTTAATTTCACATCATCATCATTGGATTGTAAAAGGCTTGAAAAGAAATGCTGTACATTTTTATCCTTCTCATAAAAAGGCATTAAGAGTATGGAGTAATTTTGAAGTGAAGTGTTACCCTTATTATTGTAATTGTACAATCTTACCGGGTCAGCATCATCATTCTTTTTGCTGAAGGCACGCATTCTTTTTTCATCTTTGCTTCTTTGTTTTTTTAAAGCAACTTTTGCATCAATATAAATATTGGGGAAATAATTTTTGTAGGCTTTGGATTTTACCAATCCGCTATCAACGAGCTTTGCAAACAGGCCGATCACATTTTCCTTGTAATCATCAAGCGAAGAAAGCCTTAGAAATTCAGGAAATAATCCTGCAGTTAAACCCAAAGAATCTTCCAGGTTATCAAACAGGTTACTATACTCATAATTATTTTCAAAGATGGGCGGATCCTGCAAAAATATTTCTTTGAGTAAATGATAGGAAGCGGCAGTCTTTAATCTTGCCAGGGCTTTTACAACTTCATTTTGAAACAAAGCCGTATCTGCAGTTTTTTCAAAAATATTTTTAAGATGCGTCACCAATATATCAGAAGTAGAATCTTTAATATAACCAAGTTCGGCAATCAGTCTTGCCTTGGTATCAAAATATTTTTTGTAAGAAATATTTACTTTGCTAATCGCATCCATAATGAGCGGAATCCCAGGCAAGCCATAATAAACATTTCCGATTGATTGTTGTGCTTTGTTTTGAGTTGCGCTATCCTTACTAAAAAGATCGTCGAAGAAATGAGTAAGCCTGCTCTGATATAAATTTCTTCCGCCACTTGTTTGCTCCGGTTTAAAACTTTCAAAAAAAGAATTGATGAAAGTACCAGTAGTATTTATTGTATCTCCCACGCTCGTAAGATCATACAGGAAATTATTTTTCAGTATTAATAAATGATTGATCGTCCTGGCAGAGCCCGTATCCGTTAGTGAAATGCGTATGCCTGAAAAATCTTTTCCCGAAATATTTACTGGCTTACCTGTAATGAACATTTCCTGCTTGTTCAAAAGACTGCTTATTTCATTCTTCCAGAATTTCGCTGAATCTTTAATGTAATAGTAGGTTGGATATTCCTGCACACGAACACTGATCATCTCGCCCGTAGAATCACTCCTAAAAATTCCACGTTTTGGTTTGGGCCAATAACTAATATATCCGGATGCATTATTTCCATTGCTGGCATCATCTGAAGCTTGTTCAATTAGTTTACGCATATCTGCATCAAATTCGGGAACAACAGGAGACATTACTGAAGAGCGTAAAAAAGTATCTGTATATAATTTCGATGGAGGATAGTTAAATGGTTTGAATGTAAAACTGTTCAGGTATTCTTCAGCAACTTTATCTTCTTTATTATATTTCGCAGCAATAACATAATAATGGGGACCATTAATAAAATAACGTGCAGTGATAAACGAACCGGTCTTTAATTTCTCTTTTACTTCAAGCCCGGGCTTACCATTTATATTTATTTTTTTACGGCTTAATTGTTTTTCGAAAAGATCAGGATTGTGAAAAGATGTTTCAATAAGGCTAAGATCAAAACTATCTTCATCAATAAAATCATAATTGTAAATACTCTTCTTCATTACCAGGTATGCGTTGCCGTTTGTTGTATCAGCAGCTTCAT
Source organism: Ferruginibacter sp. (assembly GCA_039934735.1). GTDB lineage: Bacteria > Bacteroidota > Bacteroidia > Chitinophagales > Chitinophagaceae > Ferruginibacter. Next base: position 2,355 of record JBDTLP010000162.1, read on the forward strand.
ATTCCCAGCGATCATCTGCCGTGGTTTCATTTAAAAAACCCAAAGGTTCCTGTGGTAATTTTATACTAAACCCTCCTTGTGCAGGTTGAAATAGTATGGGCGTTTTATTATTTTCTTTTAAAGCAATAGTAGAAAAAAAGAGGTTTGCTTCCGGGCCCTGCACATAATTTTCTTTTCCACTCATTTTAAAAATGAGTATTTCAAAAGGCGTTACAAAAACCTGGTATCGTTGCATATCACCAATACGTGTCCTGCTGCTGATGTCAAAACCTTTGTAATTATTTTTTGTGATAGGCTTCTTTGATAAAATTTTCCCGGGAATATTTTCATACAAAACACTATCAATCTTTTTCAACACTTCATCTTCAGACTGATTTAAAAACGCAGCATATGTTTTTACTCTTGTCACCATGTAATAAGAACCATTGCTCATATCTGCATATTGTTTCCTGTCGAGGTTATAATAATCCTGTGAAACTTTATACAGATCACCGGGAACATCTACACTATAAAAATTATCATCAGAAAATTTCTTTTGAAAAACAACAGGTACTTTCAAACTATCTACAACGCTTTTTTGAACTGCATCCCTGTCCGCCATTTTTACGGGCCTTAGTATATATCCTTTTTTACGAAGCAATTCTATTACACCACGATCACCAGGTAAATGAGCAGCGCCCACACCTGCAAACAAAGATGTGTTTCGAATAATACTGTCAATAGAATTTGCCTGTATCTCATTCCTGCGGTATAAAAACTTTTCCCGAAATGCATCTGAACGTTCCATTAAAAGATCCAGTGAATCCATCAGGTCAAGATCACCGCGGCGATATGCATTTTGTAATTTTTCAGTGATACTGCTCATCAGGTCAACATCCATATCAATGCTGCGTTTCTTTTTTTCTTTGGCCATGTCTGCATAAGCCTCCAGCACCAGCCTTTCAGATTCATAATAATTTTCTACGCCTGCTGCTTTTTTGCCAAGCTTTCTTCCCGTTTGAAAAATATAGAGATCAAGAAAAGTATCTTCTTCAAAATCTTCTTTTGATTTATAAGAACGATACAACAAACTATTTACAACGGCAGGTTCGGTTTGCAATGCAAGTTTTAATTCATCCTGGTAATCTTTAATGCGAAAAGTATTTTCAGAAACAAAATCATTGCCGGCAACTTTTACGAAAGCCTGGTAATTATCTTTCAGTTTATCCATCCTCACCATTTGATCCTGCCAGAGATCAGGATTCAGTTCCAATGCAACAGCGTCTGTTTTTTTTATTGCATTGTAAAAAGAATCACTCAGGTGAAAAACCATTTTATTGCTTACATGCATGGTCCCAAAAAGGTAGGAAGGCTTTGCCAGCCCGTTGCCGGTAATTTCCCATAACAGGCTCGGATATTTTTCGGTCTTTGTTTGTTGTGCAGAAACGATGCTGATAAAAAAAAGAAGAACAAGGGTAATTTGAAAACGCTTTTTATTCATGATAACGATATGAGTAATAGTGCTGGTTTGCGTATAAAGTTCCTTATAAACGAACGATTTATAATAGGAGGAGGTTCTTTTTTTGAAAACTTTATCATTGGGTTTTGAGGCTCTTCGTTAATTGGAGGTCTAAAATAAATATTCAATATTCGATATTCAATGCGCAAGGATATTTTCCAAAGAGTATTGAATATTGAACGATGAAAATTGAACATTCATTTCGGCGAAAATCGAGGGGTATTTCAATAGTAAATCTTCATTGGCTCAAGGTTTTCTTAGGCCTTAATAAATTTAATATTTGCCATAATAACACCAGCTTTTATTATTTTTAAATAATACATACCAGAAGCTAACTTTTGTATATCTAACTTATTATCGCCCTGGTACGAATTAAATCTTAATACGATCCGGCCAATTATATCAGATATTACTACTTTATCATCTTTTTTAAGACCTTTGATCTTCATTGAATTTTGGGTTGGATTAGGACTTATTTCATAAGCAATCCTTTCGCAATTTGATTTTACATTTAGTATTTCACTATATCTAAAACTTCCGTCCAAGTCATTAATCTTTAATTTAAAATACGAATCCGTGTAATTATCAGTTTCAACTAAGTAATGGCTATCACTTCCCTTCGGAATTACTTCTGCCACTTTTTTAAAAATAATTCCATCTGCACTTTGCAACGCTTCTATATTTTTAATGTTTGATTCTACTCCCGATTCCCAACTTAAAATTGCTTTACAATCGCTAACTCCTGAGCCTTTGAAACTTTTCAGCTCCAATGGCACCACAGGCAAGCAATTATAAGGAATTCCAAATATACTTCCGGCTCCATCGTTCGTAGAGACGGTTACACTTGTTGCATATACACCATCAATTGTAATTCTACCTTGTCCATTCAAATTAATAGGCGTACTAGGTGCACCAGTAAGATATCCATCTGGGGTAATAGCCATTAAATTGACAGATCCTACACATCCGGACAATGGAGGATAATCCAGCAAATTGGAAGTAGTTAAATGATAAAAGACACCATTAATTTTCACTTCCAATCTAGCGCAATCAGCTCCTGAAAAAGCGATAAAATCAATAATAAAACCGCTTACGGGATTATCAAACATAAATGTGTTAGTTTGGTTTGCAGTGTATGATGGGTTTATTGGACAACCAGATGGTTCTCCGTTAAAAGTAAACCTCCCAACATATTGGCCTGGATTAACGCATTGGTAATTGATTGGGTCATTTGTAACCCATGTTCCGGCACAAATCTGAGCTTCTGAAATATTTTTAAACAAAACCATAAATAAAAGGAAAAGAAGCCGTTTAAAAAATCTTTTATTTATAATTTTTATCTTCATGGTTTTTTTTAATTATACCAAAATTTCACTGTCATAAATATACGATATTGTTTGAGCGTGAGACATTAATGCAATGAATACCTCACTTACGCAAGCTTTCCTCTTTATGCCTTCCTTACCTGGCTGTAGGAGATTTAAAATAAATACTCTATATATTCGATGCTCAATGTTCGATGATATTTTCCGATGAGTATTGAACATTGATAATCGTATGTTGATCGTCAAACATGCAGGAATATTGAACAAGGAACGAAGCCCCCACTGGCACAGTGTTCCGCAAGATAACTTGCGACAGTAAGGGGTAATAGTGAAAGCCATAGAAAACCAGATCCTGCAAATACAATTATTTTCTGTGACAAGATTTTAAAAAATCAAAAACTTGTCACAGCTTTTATACGACAATTTGATCACTGAAGAGCTCTTATGCCCTAAGAGTGGGAAGATTTGAAGCATACTGATCTCTTTTTTGAAAACTTAATTATGTAGGACCTGAAGCTCTATTGTGATTGAAGTTTTTAAATTAATTTTCAAAATACAACGTAAGGTGATCAATGTTCGGTTGCATTTTCATTGGGCGTTGATCATCGTATGTTGACTGTTGAACATAAAAAAACACAGAATAGCCAACAAAGAACAAAAGTTCATTTCAACATTCCCTGTTCATTGTTCGAGATTTTGACTTAACTTCGCTCCCTTTAAAAATCATGCCGTAACATGATAAATGCCTGTTCTTAAAAGCAGGTTCTATTCATCTCTGTAGCATTGTACAGAAGGCATGTGATAACTAAATAAATTTATTTTATTACATGAAATTATCTCAATTCCGTTTTGACCTTCCGCTAAACCTGATCGCACAGCACCCAACCAAAAAAAGAGAAGAAAGCCGCATGATGGTTATCAACCGCAAAACCGGTGATATCGAAAACAGGCATTTCCGCGACATCATGGAGTATTTTGATGATAAAGATGTGTTCGTGGTAAACAATACAAAGGTTTTCCCGGCAAGGATGTATGGCCGTAAAGAAAAAACGGGCGCCAAGATCGAAGTTTTTTTATTGAGAGAATTGAACAAGACCAATAAACTTTGGGACGTAATTGTTGATCCTGCCCGTAAGATCCGCGTAGGTAATAAATTATATTTTGGTGAAAGTGATGAACTGGTTGCCGAAGTCATTGATAACACCACCAGCCGTGGCCGTACCATTCGTTTTTTATGGGATGGAACCGACGAAGAATTCAGGCAGATGCTTGAGATCATGGGTGAAACACCATTACCAAAATACATCAAGCGCAAGCCTGAAGAAGAAGATAAAGAACGTTATCAAACCGTTTATGCAAAGCATGAAGGTGCTGTTGCAGCTCCAACTGCAGGTTTGCATTTTAGTAAAGAGCTGATAAAAAGATTAGAAATTCAAGGTGTACGTTTTGCAGAAGTAACACTTCATACCGGCCTTGGTACTTTCCGCCCGATTGAAGTAGAAGACCTGAGCAAACATAAAATGGACGCAGAATATTACAAGATTGATGAGGTTGCCTGTGCCATCGTAAACAAAGCAAAAGAAAGCAATCACCGCATTTGTTCAATTGGTACCACCACCATGAGAGCAATGGAATCTTCTTATACTGCACAAAAATTATTGAAACCATCAGAAGGCTGGACCAATCATTTCATTCATCCACCTTACAATTTTAATATTGCAGATTCTTTGGTGACCAACTTCCATCTTCCAAAAACAAGTTTGATGATTATGGCATGTGCTTTTGCCGGCTATGACCTGATGATGGAAGCGTATAAAAAAGCTATCAAAGATAAATACCGTTTCTTCAGTTATGGAGACTCGATGATTATTATTTAATACTACATTAAATTATATATAAGCCTCCTTTTTGGGGGCTTTTTTTATATACATCTATCAAAAATGAGCACATTCGTTTTTTGTTCGATATTCCTTGTTCATTATTCCATTCCGTTGATTTGTAGCTAACAAAAAATCTGGTCAAAAATTAAAAATGGAAAGCGGTGTCGATACACATAATAAAAAAATAAAATTGACACAAATGGAAAGAATAGAGCGTTTATGAGCAGATCTGCTGGAATATCGAACAAGGAACAAGGAATATTGAAAAAGGAAGTGGAAATACAGACCTGTTTGGCCCAATTCGGCATTTATAGACAAAAAAAGGGGCTGAGATGGAAATCTCTGCCCGTATTAATCCAATATCCTATGAAAAACCATACTATAAACGGTGGAATTGTACTTTTAGTTTGTTGAGACAAAAAAAAGATGAAATAATTTTTTTTGCACAGCGATATTCATCGTTTTGACCGGGCTCATAAAGTTGATTAATTTATGTAGCAATATCAAGTATGATTCAAGCTATAAGCTTCAAGCTGTAAGCTGTAAGCTGTAAGCTGTAAGCTGTATTTCAGAGAAGAAACGCTATACTGTAATCGAAATATAATTGAGAAGACAGATCTAATAAACTCCGACATTAAAGAAACTAACTTAAAGCTTATAGCTTTCTTCTTTGGGCTGTAAGCTGTATTTCAGAGAAGAAACGCTATACTGTTATCGAAATATAATTGAGAAGACAGATCTAATAAATTCCGACATTAAAGAAACTAACTTAAAGCTTGCAGCTTAAAGCTTATTGCTTACTTCTTTGGGCTGTAAGCTGTATTTTAGAAACGATATCCGGTAATCGAAATATATAAATTAATAAGATGTTATAAACTCCAACATTAAAGAAACTAACTTAAAGCTTGCAGCTTAAAGCTTATAGCTTTCTTCTTT
>JBDTLP010000163.1:0-7962 GCA_039934735.1 Ferruginibacter sp.
GCTCGCATCTGCCCAAATAAATTACCTGTTGCACAAGTTTGCCACTATTACTCCCGCTGTTAGTTCTAAAACGTTTTCATTATATCAAATACCATCTGCACCACCAACGGGACAGGGAATTACAGATAAAGCCACGCTTATATCGCATAGCAATACTGTAGATACTAACTAGGATTTCATTCTAGGGAATACGAATTTTTTTTTTGAATGGTTTTAAAAATGAGATACGATCTTTCAAAGAGGGTATCTCATTTTTTATTTGATAACATGTCATTATTTAGTAATTTTAATTCTTAATCATGAACCAATTCGTTGCTCAATGAAAAAGATAATTATTCTTTCCCTGCTATTATTAACAATCCAAAAAATACAAGCATAAATCGGTATTGGTGTCAATCCTCCCGATCCCAGTGCGATACTGCATGTGCAGGATACTGCAAAAGGTTTATTGATCCCAAGAATGACGGAAATTCAAAGAACTGCCATTCTAAATCCTGCAGAGGGATTGCTTGTTTATCAAACAAATAATGCAAAAGGTTTTTGGTATTTTATCAGTGGCCAGTGGAAAAGTTTGAGTGCACTGAATAACGGCGGCAGATCTACTTTATATTTGAATAATGGTATAACGGATAGCGAAGCTGCCGCAAGAATAGCGCTGGATGTTGGCCCCAATACACAGGCAATTGTGATATCAGGCTGTACCAATCTCACAACCGTTGATCTGTCAATGGCCACACGTCTTTCCAGTATTAATATTGCAAATAATGCCCGGTTGGTTTCTGTGAACCTTGATAACCTGCAAATCCTGGATGGCACTTTGACAATTACCGGGAACCCTAAAATAACAACGTCCCTGGCATCTCACTTACAGTCATTGGGAGGTAGCCAGCATCGGATAGAATCAACCCGAATTGTAAATCTTAATTTACCTGCACTTACCGAAGTTGACGGACAACTGGTAATACAATTTGATAGTTCCCTGCTATCAATCAATATTCCGGATTGACTCAGCTTCCTTTGACAAGTGCTGGTTCAGATGCCAATTATCTCAGGAATAACCCGGTACTTACAAGTATTTTATTTCCTGCACTAACTTCGGCTGGCGACTTTGATTTAACCGGGAACAGTCACCTTTCAACAATAAATTTTAATAGTTTAATTTCTGTAGGAAGTATCCAGGTATCGCAGAGTTTGATAAGCTCAGCTTCATTTCCTGTATTGCGAAAAGCAAATGATCTGGCTTATATTTATAATAATTCGCTTAGTACTATCTCATGCCCGGTTATGGATACATTGGGAAGCCTGCAGGCAATCATCAATTCATCACTTGCATCCGTTTCAGTACCGGCATTGAAAAGTGCGGCTTCTCTGGTTATAGGAAATACTTCTTCATTTACCTCTTTTGCTGCGCCCTTATTAAACAGGATAACCGGTCAATTTGCTGTCAGTAGCTGCCCAAATTTTACAAGCTTATCGCTGCCTGTTCTTTCAACAGTTGGAAGTTTTGGTATTATAACAAATCCGTTGCTTACGTCAATCTCACTACCTGTTTTAACTACAATGTCGGGAGATTGTATTGTAACAGGGGAATACAAATTTTTCTATATTTTCTATAAATGGAATGACAAGTTTCACCGGGTCAAATTTTAATGTTTCGGGAAATAAACTTCCATCGGCCCAGGTGAATTATTTATTGAATAAACTTGTAACAGCAACACCTGATTTTAAACAAAACCATCACATTAAACCAATCTGTCGCAGCTCCACCAACCGGGCAGAGGATAACAGATAAAGCAACACTTGTAGCAAGACCAAATACTGTAATTACAGATTAGTAATTTAAAAGGATAAAAAAAATCCCCGGTAATTGTACCGGGGATTTTCTATTTATGAAAAGAAGATCAATGTATATAAACAGGAACTTTCTTCAAATCATTTCCCGAACGTATCAATAAGAAATTAACACCAGGTACTGCATCAGCAGGAATGGTGATATTAAATTCATTAATACCTTTTGCTGCCTGGAAATCATGTTTGTAAGAAACCTGTCCAACAGCATTTACAAATGAAATGCTTATTGTTTGAGAAGAAGCCGCAATAAAACTTGTATGCAATGTTTTTCCAGCTTCTACCGGGTTTGGATAAACGCTTTGTACAAAAGAACCATTGGTCTTTAAAACAACGCTGATCACTTTTGTATATTTTGATGAACCATCACGGTCAACCATATTGATCCTGTAATAAGTAGGCTTATCAAAATTCACTGGTTTGTTATCAGTAAAATTATAATTCACGCTTACACTGCTGAAACCCTGGGCATTTACTTTTCCAATGGCTGAATAATGTAGTCCATCCAGGCTTCTTTCAATACTAAAATGACTGCTGTTTACTTCGGATGCAGTTTGCCAATTTAGCAATACGTCATAATTTTTTACGGTCGCCGTAAATGAAGTCAATACAACAGGCAATACGATGCAGGTAGTAATTGGTTGAAACCCTTCGATTGGATCGGTGTCAATACCATCAGCCAGGAATGGATTGAAATTAACATTGCCCGTTATCTGAGCAGCTATCACACCTCCTGCTACAGTACCATACCAGTTACAATTTGCATTAAACGCTGCAGTGTGCGTACTTGTAATGGCCAAAACATTGCCTGTAATAGAATTATAATTGGCTGCATTGCCGGTTGCAGCTGCATCATCTTCAGTAAGGCTGATACCAACACCACTTCCGGTGATAAAATTATTAACGATGCTATTTCCGAAATTCTGCGGTGTTCCAGCCACCCTGATACCAATGGCTACATTGTTGGTGAATGTGCTTTGTTCAATAAGATTTCCACCTTTTTGAACAAGTAATCCCTGCCCATTGGCTTCTGCAACATTCGCTTTAAAATGATGGCCATTGCTTGCTGTCATTACATAGCCGGATGTAAAGCAACCCGTAACGTAATTGTAACTTATTTCAGAAGGGTTTTCGAGCATACCATCCATGTATATACCGAAGCGGAGATTGCTTACATTATTATGGCTGATTAGGAAACTGTGTAATCTTGCAGGTGCATTGCCACGTGTCAAAATTCCTGCCTGTTGTACAAATGGAGTGATCGTGCCGCTAACAATATTGTTGATGATAACACTGTTAAGGCCCCTTGCTTCGATTCCTCTTGTAAGAGTTCCCATTTGAATGGTAAAACCATCTACAACGATATTATCTTTCGATTGTCCATAATAAAGGCCAGACTCAACAATGGTTTCATCTGTGCCGCGGCCAACCGGGTTGGCTTCAGGGCCGGCAGAAATACCATACTTAGCTCCACGCAATACAAGGCCCGATTTTGTAATGTTGATATCTGCCCCTGTTCCATAAGTACCGGCATCAACATAGATCGTATCACCTATGGATGCTGATGTGATTGCAAATTCGATCGTTGCAAAAGGAGCGGCTGTTGTGCCGGGGTTAGTATCATCGCCAATTGCAGTTGTAAAGACATCGCCGGTTAGCGAATTGTCATTTACATACCAGGAACCAGCTATGGCACTGTTTAAAAAAATCGTTCCCATTGCAACCAGCAACAGGTTTCTTGTGTAAGGAAAACGAGATTGCTTTTTGTGTAATTTTTGGATCATAACCAATTGCTTTTGTTGAAAAATGACGGTTATAACAAAGGGAGAGGACTTTAGAATTATATGAATTTACTTCGTTTATGCCAAAGTGGAAAGTTTTTTCTTTTTAAAGGGACAATTACCCTTTGAATAATAACGTATAAAGTTAGAATTTGGATGTTTTATATCAGCTGGGTGAGATCTCTCGAGATGTCAACCGTGGAGATGTCAACTCGAAGGGTGAGATCTCTGGAGATGTCAACCGTGGAGATGTCAACTCAAGGGTGAGATCTCTCGAGATGTCAACCGCAGAGATGTCAACTCAAGAGTGAGATCTCTCGAGATGTCATCTCAAAATAGAAGGTTAACAAAAGAAAAGGGTTGATAAAGTTGATAGGCTGTTCCCTATATCAACTTTATCAACCCTTTCAACTTATCAACCGAAAACTACTTATAAGAAGGCGTAATATTCATATTATAAAACATAAAACTCCACTTATCAGCCTGTTCATCAATAACCTGTTTTGTACTTTTTCCGGCTCCATGTCCTGCTTTTGTTTCAATGCGGATTAAAACTGGATTTGTACCCGTTTGTTTTTCCTGGAGGTTGGCTGCAAACTTAAACGAGTGTGCAGGTACCACACGATCGTCATGATCGGCAGTTGTAACAAGTGTTGCAGGATATGCAGCAGCTTTTACATTATGTACCGGGGAATATTTATAGATGTAGTCAAACATTTCCTTGCTGTCTTCTGAAGTGCCATAATCATATGCCCAACCAGCACCAGCAGTAAATTTATGATAACGCAGCATATCCATTACACCAACAGCAGGAAAAGCAACTTTACATATATCTGGTTTCTGCGTGATGCAGGCACCAATCAACAATCCGCCGTTGCTGCCACCTTCAATAGCAAGCATATCGCGTGAAGTATATTTATTGTCAACCAGCCATTGAGCAGCAGCCATGAAATCATCAAACACATTTTGTTTTTTTGTTTTGATTGCCTGTTGGTGCCATGCTTCACCATATTCGCCACCACCACGAAGATTCGCTACCGCATACACGCCGCCATTTTCTAAAAGTATGATGGAAGATGTACTGAAAGAAGGAGTGAGGCTGATGCTAAATCCACCATATGCATATAGCAGAGTGGGATTTTTTCCATTAAGTTCAATTCCTTTTTTATAAGTAATAATCATCGGGATCTTTGTACCATCTTTTGATGTATAGAAAATTTGTTTTGATTCATAATCATTCGGATTGAATTGTACTTTAGGTTGTTTGTATAATTCAGATTTACCTGATTCAATATTTAATTTATAGATAGTTACCGGCGTTGTATAAGAAGTAAATGTGAAGAAAATATCTTTATCATCTTTCCAGCCAGAAAAACCATTGGCACTTCCTACACCCGGCAATTCAATTTTACGGATTTGTTTTCCTGCATGATCATATTGATATACCACGGAAACCGCATCTTTCAAATAAGAACAATACAATGTTCCTCCTGCAGCAGATGTACTTAATACTTCTGGTGTGGTATCGATCAAAGATTTCCAGTTCGCTTCTGCAGGTGTTGCAACAGGAACTGCAACCAATTTTCCATTGGGTGCATCTCTATCTGTCTGAATATAAAAATTTGTGTCATCATTGTCAACTACCGAATGCTGGTTTTTGAAATCAGTTACTAATGGAACGATAGCCGCATTTGGTTTGGTAAGATCCATGGCGTACAATGCATTTCCATAAGTAGATATGGATGCATAAATGATCAGCCATTTTTCATCTTCTGTCAGGTTTGCACCGATATAACGAATGGCCGGGCCTTCAGCACCATAAATAAGTTTGTCTTCTTTTTGAGAAGTGCCCATTTTATGATAATACAATTTATGCCTGTCTGTTTTTCCCTGTAAAAAACTTCCTTCTTTCGGTCTGTCGTAGGTGCTGTAATAAAAACCATCATTTCCTTTCCAGTTTGCGCCGCTGAATTTTATATCCAACATCGTATCGCCAGCCATCTTTTTATCATTGGCATTCATTACAATTACTTTTTGCCAGTCACTTCCACCTTCAGAAATATTATACGCAGCCATTGAACCATCTTTAGAAAAACTTAATCCTGCAAGCGAAGTGGTGCCATCAGCAGAAAAAGTATTGGGATCTAAAAACAATTCAGGTTCTGAACCTGCCAATAATTCCCTGTAAACAACAGATTGATTTTGCAGGCCCGAGTTCTTGGAATAATAATTATATTTTCCGTGTCTTGCTGGCGCAGAGAATTTTTCATAGTTGAACAATAATTCATAACGTTTATGAATAGCGTCTCGAAAAGGTATCTGCTTTAGATAACCTTGTGTTACTTCGTTTTCTGCTTTTACCCATGCGCCTGTTTCTGCGCTGGTATCATTTTCAAGCCAGCGATAAGGATCGGATACGATAGTGCCAAAATAATTGTCTTTTACACTTGTGTCTTTTCTTGTTTCAGGATACTTCACAGCAATTGGTTTAAAGGCTTCTGTTGTTGTTGATTCTGTTTTATTGTTGTTACACGAAGCAAGTATGATCATACCTGCAAAAGGAAAAAATATTTTCTTCATAAAACTGTTTTTTGGAGCGGGAAGTTAGTAATTTTAAAACAATGGACGGAAGGTTTGTTATGAATGGAGCCCTGTGTGAATGTCTGATGTAAAGATGTCTGATGTGGGATATTCGATGTTTTTAAATCAGACATCTTTACATCAGACATCATACATTGCTCCTTATTTAACGACGTTTATCTTGTACCGCATCGCTTTCTTATAATCAAACGCGATCTCTACATAATAGAGTGACATGTCTTTTACAACATAATCAAAACTGTATTGCTGTCCCGTTTTATTAAAAGGAAGATAGATTTGTTTTTTTTCGGCCCAGTCATCACGTACAACTTTTGTTTTGCGTTTTGAAACGGCAACCGTTGTCCATAAAGAAGGATTGCGGTAATTGTTTGAATTAACCTGGATAAAACGGATGTCTTTTTTATAAGTGAAACTAAAATGGATCGTATCATCTTTTTTTATGGTGATGAAACCGGTATCGGGACATTCGTCAGAAATGTTATCAAGGATATCTATCGAATAATAATGTGGATTATTATAAAAACGGGAAAGTGGTAAATGATATAGATCTCCCCAAAAACCGTTTTTAGGATAATGAGTTCTTGCCAGTTTTTCAAAAGGAGTGAGCCAATAATAATGCTGGAAATCTTTTACAAATCTCACGAGCTTATCTGTTTCTTCATTTTCTATGCAATAACCAGAAGCAAGTGTGACATCAACAAAGCACCAATCTGCATCAATTAAAACAGCATTCCAGGAATGATTCACACTCATCTTATTTCCAATTTGATAAGGCTTTGAACGCAAATAGCCCGGCAATACTTCTCCCTGGATATAAACGATCTCACATAATTTTTGAAAAAGTTTTGAATAACCATCTGCCGTTGCCTTTCTTGTTCTGAGTATCTTTTTTATATAATCATTTTCCCAGGATCTCATTATTTCTATACAATCAAATTGATCGGCACAATCAGGCACATTTAATTCTTTGCCGCTATTGATAAACCTGTAATCGTATGCAATATTATTGCAGATCCATTTGAAGATCGCCCTTACTTTATATACATCCTCGGGGAATCTATCCGTAAGATCATGGGCCAGTTTTATATAGTCGTTCTCAAACTTTACGCTAAGTACAAACGTATCTACCTGGCTAAAATTTAAAGAAGAAAAAGGTTGTTGTGAAGTGGCTGTATAGGTAACAAATGAAAATATCAGCAAGAAGATAATTTTTCGTGCCAGGCGTATTGAAACTATATAGTTACACGCTTGTTTCACTTTATAAATATAAGTTTTTTTGAGGAAGCTGTTAGCTATAAGCTTTTAGCTGTAAGTAGGTGATTTTATATTTGAAGATTATTTCATTTCATGAAAATATCCGGAAAATAAATTACAAATCTGTATTTGCGTTCTATTGGAACGTGTGCTGCAATATAATTGACGCCATAGCACCTAACATTCCTACGGAACGAAATGAATCATAAATAATTTGCTACCCATGAGTCGTTCCTACGGAACGAATCATAAGCAATGTCCTATATACAAAATCTTTCTATGGATCGATTTACCTGTAGAGTATAATTGATGCTTCGTTCTGTAGGAACGACTGGTGGGTAGAATATAAATATCAATGATTCATTTCGTTCCGTAGGAATGATTGGTGCTATTACGTCGCTTTTTTTGCACCAGGCGTTCCTAACGGAACGCAAATTCAGCCTGTATTTATTTCTACCCACGAAATGTTCCTCCGGAA